>NZ_JBFEGH010000002.1:0-375018 GCF_047228925.1 Terribacillus jepli
CTGAGCCAAGATCAAACTCTCCATGAAAGTGTTGATGCTTTGTGCTCGTTAGAGCTGACGTTGATCTTAATGATCATGTCGTTTAGTTCGTAATTGGTTGTTTTGTTCAGTTTTCAAAGATCAATGACTGTCTTGCGACAGTAACTATATACTACCACCATGATTCGAGACTGTCAACACTAGTTTCTAAGAAAAATAGATTATTAGCAAAGAAGACGTCGAAACGCCTCCTTTGCCATGTTTCTCATCTCACTTGAAAACTAGTTCGCCTTTCCATTCCAGCATACCGCCATCCATATTGATCACATCATACCCTTGGTTTTCCATGAAGGCTGCTGCATTCATGCTCCGGTGGCCACGACGGCATACAAGTACATATGTCCCGTCCACAGGTAATTCCGCTAGCTTTTCAGGAATCTGCTGCAGCGGAATATGAATGGCACCCGGAATCATGCCTTGCTCCACTTCTTCATCTTCCCGTACATCAATCACTTTATAGGCAAAAGTGCCGTTTTCAATAAGTCCATCAAGTTCTTCCGGTTGTATATTGCGCATCCCACAGTTCTCCTTTACTTAAATAGAACCCCTCCTGAAAGCACAGAAGGGATTCATCTATCAATTTGCTACTACATTCACCAGCTTGCCTGGAACGACAATCACTTTTCGAACAGTCTTTCCTTCAAGCCAGCTTTGCATTTGTTCATTATCAAGTGCGATTTTCTCCAGCTCTTCCTTGGATGCATCATGCGGAACCATTGCTTTTGCCCGCACTTTACCCATCGCCTGTAATACGATTTCGATTTCTTGTTCTACAAGCTTCGACTCATCATGAATCGGCCACGCCGCATACGTAATGGTTTCCTGATGACCGAGTTTGCTCCACAGTTCTTCGGCGATATGCGGTGCAACCGGTGAAAGCAGCTTAGTGAATCCTTCCGCAAATTCGCGCGGGATGACAGGTGCTTTATAGCAATCGTTGATGAATACCATCAATTGGGAGATGCCTGTATTGAAACGTAAAGCCTCAAAGTCCTCTGTCACTTTTTTCACTGTTTCGTGGTAGCTTCTTTGCAGTTCTTCGGCATCGATATCCTGGACCTTATCCGAGAGTTCCCCTGTTTCTGTAATGAATAAGCGCCATACCCGATCAAGGAACCGACGGGAACCATCCAGTCCATTTGTAGACCAAGCGATCGAAGCATCCAATGGACCCATGAACATTTCGTATAGACGAAGTGTATCTGCGCCATGAGACTCGATGACATCATCAGGATTGACAACATTCCCTTTGGATTTACTCATTTTCTCATTGTTTTCACCAAGAATCATCCCTTGGTTGTACAGCTTTTGGAAAGGCTCTTTTGTCGGGACTGCTCCGATATCGTAAAGGAATTTATGCCAGAAACGTGCATATAGCAAATGAAGGACAGCGTGTTCTGCTCCACCGATATATACATCGACCGGCAGCCACTTCTTCAGTGTTTCGAAGTCGGCAAGCTTTTCCGGGTTCTTCGGATCGATGTAACGAAGGAAGTACCAGCAGCTTCCCGCCCATTGTGGCATTGTATGTGTTTCCCGTTTCCCTTTCTTGCCTGTTACCGGATCTGTAACATTCACCCATTCCGTAATATTTGCAAGCGGGGATTCACCAGTACCAGATGATTTGATTTCATCAGTCTTCGGAAGTACCAGCGGCAGCTCTTCCTCCGGCACACTTGTCATCGTGCCATCTTCCCAATGGATGATCGGAATCGGTTCACCCCAGTAGCGCTGGCGGCTGAACACCCAGTCACGCAGGCGGTAGCTTACCTTCTTGGAGCCGTGGTTATTCTCTTCCAGCCACTTGATAGCTGCAGAAATAGCTTCCTCTTTATTCAAACCGTCCAGGAATTCAGAATTGATATGCGCCCCCTCACCAGTATGCGCTTCTTTTTCAATATCAGCACCTTCGATAACTGCTTTGATCGGCAAATCGAAAGTCTTCGCAAATTCATAGTCACGTTCATCATGTGCCGGTACAGCCATGATTGCTCCGGAACCATAACTCATCAGCACGTAATCAGCGATCCAGATCGGCATTTTTTCCCCGTTAACTGGATTGATGGCATATGCACCAATGAATACGCCTGTTTTCTCTTTTGCAAGGTCGGTACGCTCCAAGTCACTCTTTGCAGCTACTTCTTCCTTATAGGCATCGACTGCTTCGCGCTGGCCATCGGACGTAATTTTGTCAACAAGCGGATGCTCAGGGGACATGACAGCGAATGTAGCCCCAAACAAAGTATCCGGACGGGTCGTAAACACATCGAAGCTTTCTTCTGTGCCTTCTATGCGGAAGGTAACTTCGGCACCTTCTGAACGGCCGATCCAGTTCCGCTGCATCTCTTTCAAGCTATCCGGCCAGTCCAGTTCATCCAAGTCTTCCAGCAGGCGGTCTGCATAGGCAGTAATACGTAGAACCCATTGCTTCATCGGTTTACGGATGACAGGATGACCGCCGCGTTCGCTCTTTCCATCGATTACTTCTTCATTGGAAAGGACAGTACCAAGTGCAGGGCACCAGTTAACTGCTACTTCATCAACATAAGCAAGCCCCTTCTTATACAATTGAAGGAAAATCCACTGCGTCCATTTATAGTAATCTGGATCTGTTGTATTCACTTCACGATCCCAGTCGTATGAGAAACCAAGCTCTTTGATCTGCCTTGTGAAGGTTGCGATATTCTTTTTCGTAAATTCTTCAGGATCATTCCCAGTATCCAGCGCATACTGCTCCGCCGGCAAACCGAAAGCATCCCAGCCTATAGGATGAAGCACTTCATAGCCTTGCATCCGTTTCATACGGGACAAAATATCCGTCGCTGTATAACCTTCAGGGTGCCCGACGTGCAGACCCGCACCTGATGGGTAAGGGAACATATCCAAGGCATAGAACTTTTGTTTTTCAGAGGAAGTATCTGTTTTGAACGTTTTGTTTTCTTCCCAATAAGCTTGCCATTTCTTTTCGATTTCATGATGATTGAATGACATATCGTGTGCCTCCTGTACTCTCTTCAACTTGAACAATCTGACCGTGAAGCAAAGAAAAAAGCCTCTCATCCCAATAATGGGACGAGAGGCTTCTCCCGCGGTACCACCCAACTTAGCGCAAATGCGCCCGCTCGACATTCCTTAACGCGGAAAACGGCAAAAAGTACTGGCAGTTCCCTTTTGCAATTCCAAAGGCGAGTTCACAAGATGCCGGGACGGCTTGCACCAGAGTGCCGTCTCTCTTAAACCAAGCAGTGCTTGCTACTACTCCTTCTCCTCATCGTTCACAGTATTGTTGTGTTCAGTGTACGGAACTGCGCCGCATTTGTCAAGATTCGGCAGCTTCCGTACGGAATACCGAAACAGCCTCCTGTAGTTCACGTGTTACGCGGTCAAGCTGACCGACTGTCATGGCTAGCTGCTCATATGCTCCATACTGGGCATTGGTAGAATGATGGACAACATCCGTCTTTGCTGTATTTTCCTGAAGTGTGCTGCTAATTTGTTCCACTCTGGCAAGCACCTCCGCCCCAAACCGTTCAGACTGGACACTTCCGCTCTGGATTTGGTGCAGCCGGTTGGCAATGGATTCGAATTTTTCCTCGATCTCTACAAATGATGATTCCATACTTTCCATGGAAGCTGTTTCAGCTTTGGCTGTTTCGTGACCGAATTGCACAGCCTCTGATAAATTCATCGTACCCTTGCGGATTGCACCTACTGTCTGATAGATACTATCAGCCGAAGATTTGGATTCATCAGCAAGTTTACGGATTTCCTCTGCAACGACAGCAAAGCCTTTACCCGCCTCACCGGCCCTGGCCGCCTCAATTGCCGCATTCAAAGCAAGCAAATTAGTCTGTTCCGCAACGGAAGCAACCGACGCAACCATTTGCTCGATTTGCTGTGAGTATTGTATGAAATCCCGCAAAGACGCTTCCATCAACTCCCTGCTTTCTCCGTTTCGGACTGTCAGCTTCTGCTGATTCTTTACAGTTTCACGACCGCGGAGGGCAGCTTCTGACGCAAGTTTTCCAAGTTCCACTGTCTCTGTCGCAAATGCACTGTTCTCACTTCCTTGCTTGTCCATCTGTTCAATCAAGGCCACCGTCTGCTGAAGATCGGAGGAAATGCGCTGGGAGCCGGATGTAATTTCGCCGACTGAAGCAGCAATTTCCTTATGCAGTCCTTGAAGATTCCGATTGTCCTTATCAATTTCTTCAGACATTCCAGCCACTTCATCACTTGCTTTCTCGATGGACCGGATCAGGCTCTTCAACTGTTCTGTCATTTGTCCGAATGAATGATTCATCTCGCTGATTTCCAGACTGCCAGCCTTTTCTATCGGCTGTACAGTCAAATCTCCGGATGCAATCTGATTTGTCCTTGATGCCAATGCCAGTAATGGATTAGCAATCGATTTGCTCGTCCTTCTCGAAGTATAACTTGTGATGAGAATCAGCAATAACACACCAACAACCGACACCACTATTACAAAAGTAATTTGATTCTGCAGTGCAAGCTGTTCATCTTCATATGCTGCCGTACTGTATGCATTCGCCATATATATATCATTCAGCAGCCCTTGGACTCGGCTCGATAACCGCAGTGCTTCCATCTCATTCACATTTGTCAGGAGGCTCGTCACTTCCCCTTGCCACTCATCGTATTTTTCCAATCCCGCTTTGAGATAGGCGGATGACTGGCCTTCTGATGTTGCTGCCAGTTGCTCGAAGCTCGATTGGCTCTGTTCCAAATAAGAACGTAATTCTGCAGCCGATGTATCCGTACGAATCGTAGTGGTGTTCTTTAGTATCTGTCCCGCATTATTCAGCTGGCTGTCCAGCTTCTGAAGCTGCAGGAGGTGCTGGACTTGCTCGTAGCTTGAGGCATTGATTCTCACCATACTGAAGATGATGAATGCAATAAGCGCTAAAGCTAATATACTCGTAGCTGCTGATTGAAGAAAAAGTTTCCGTGTCAGTTTCATTTAGCTCACTCCGATTCTATCAGCTTCTGTGTTGCCGTGTGAACTTTCCCTTCGACTGTGTCAGTGATACTGACCACAGCAATCGGACTCAAGCCTACCGCTTGTTCCCCCAAACCAATCACATCACCCTCAGGCAGTTGTTTGCCTTTGGATAACCGTTCCAGAAATTCGAATAAGACATGATCGATTTGCAGCATGGCAGATGTAACGACATGATCAGGAGCAAGATAGGCTTGGTCACCACCAGCTCCGATCACATATCTATCTGCCAAGGCCGCTTGCTCGATCATTGCTTTTCCGGCATCTCCCGGTCCAGCGAAAAGAATATCCACTTCCTCATCGATAAGCTCCCTCGCCAATCGCTTACCGGCAGCTTCATCATCTGCGGATGCTTCCCTGACGAGCAGTTCGGTTTCTTTGGAGGTATCCTCCACACCTTGTTGGAAACCTTTAAGATATGCACTGGATCGATCACCAATAAAGCCTGCCTTGTTAGTTTTTGTAACGGTGGCAGCGGCTACACCAGCCAAATAACCTGCCTGTTCGGCATCAAACTGGTAACCGTACAAATTATCGCCCTTCAAATCGGTTTCAAAAGCGATGTATGTAATACCAGGATTGGCTTTTGCTTGCTTGGAGACAGCATCCTTGGCTTCTGACTCTATCGTGATGATTGTATCCATACCTTCTTCAGCCAACTCTTCCAATGCTCTCTCATAGGATAGCTCTGGGGTTATTTCCTTATATGTATAAACTATATCAAGACGGTCTCTTGCTTTAGTCAGCCCCTCGACTGCCACATCATTCCATTCCTGATCACCGAGACCCGCGTCTGTCAGTATGATTCCGATACGTTTCTCTTCATCCAGTTTGGCAGCTGCCGAATTGGCGGCACACCCAGTTACATAACATAGAAGCAAAATACAAATAGGTATTAGGATGCACTTATGCATGTCGATATACTCCTTTCTTTTCCATTACACTACTACTATGGTCCTTATTCCGACACGTTTCTACATAATTTCGGTAAATTATTTGTAAAATTATCTTTACATAAGATAGATTTGATTTGCTAAATGGAAGCAGGTAGCGTACAACTAAGAGAGAACAATTTGTCAGAGAGAGGATTTCAGGAAATGCTAAAACATGTCATCGCTTATGCACACGAACTGATGGAGCAAGTGATCCAGCCAGGGGATACGGTTATTGATGCGACATGCGGCAACGGTAACGATACACTCGTGCTCAGCCGCTTGGTCGGAGATGAAGGAAAGGTGCTGGCATTCGATATACAGGAACAAGCCATCGAGATGACAGGCAAGCACTTGGCCATGCACGATGTCACCAATACGACTTTGATCCTGGATAGCCACCAGCGTGTCGATCATTATATAAAGCCTGCAGATGAAGGAAAGCTTGCCGGTGCTATTTTCAATCTGGGTTACCTGCCCGGAAGCAATAAAGCAATTACAACCAACGCAGAAAGCACCATCACTGCCATCGAGAAAATTCGCCATGCAATGAAGCCAGGCGGCAGAATCGTATTGGTTGTTTACCACGGCCATCCAGAAGGCGCGATTGAAAAAGAGGGACTGCTTGCCCATGTGAAGGATTATGATCAAAAGTATTATGGTGTCTTGCAGTACCGCTTCCTTAATCAAAAGAACAATCCGCCATTCATCATTGCCATCGAGAAGAAAAAATGAAAGAAGCGCGAGCCCCTTCAGCCAATCGGGGTACGCGCTTCTTTCATTTTATTATATGCTTTGATGTTCAAGTGGAAAAACTTCGATTTATTGCCGCTGGCCCTAAGCAGCGATTTTATCATCTGCTTGCCATCGGCTAGCAGACTCACCTTACTATCTGCCAAGTACAAACCGACAAGCCCATGATGGACCATTTCATGGAAAGAAGCATGAGGCAGACGCTGTACACTTTCATTCGTCCGTTCGATGAAATACTGCAGTCTTTCGCGCATTTCCTCAGAGTCCCGGTAGTAGTGACAGAAGTTCAGATCACCTTCGGCCTCATCCTCCATCTGATCGATATAATAATCCAGCAGGATATGCAGACCTTGCATATACGGGAAATAGCTTCGATAGATATCTTCAGCCAATTGATGATCAAGCTCCATCCCCATTCCGTAAGATACGAAGCAGAAGATGCCGAGTGTCGATCCGCTGCAAGCCGAAAATTCATACCAAGTAAGGTCACGATGGTCCTCTTGATAAAGGGAGAACCAATTCGTAAGCCGCTCGATTCTCTCTTCCTTCGCTACATGCTTATGCACTTGCAGATCGCCATATAAACCGGAAAGCTTCAGCAGATAAGGCTGCATGATTTGCAGATTCGGCTGTTTTCCGAGGATTGTCTGGCAAGTGAAAACGAGAGAATGCAAATAGCCGCCATCTTCACCCTCCTCGCGTAATGCGTAATAATCCTTCAGCTTTTCGCCAGGCTGCAGCGCATCCAGCATGGATTGATGCAAAAGCCGGAAATCATCAGGGTCAAGCGAAGTGCTGCGATCGCATAAATTATCAAGATAGTCACTGATGGTCTGATACGCAATGATGAACTTGATAGCCTGTTTCCACGCATCCCCTGCCAGCAGACTGTATACAGCCCCTCCCTGACAATGGAAGCGTTTCGTCCGGATACTTTCCAGTGCCTGTTTCCGCAATTCCGGGTCCGGGATTGCTTCTGCCCGCTGTTTCCATAGTTCCAATTCTTTATGTACTTCAGGGAATATTTTCCGATATACTTGATGCATAAGTAAAACCGATGACTTTGGTATTTGTTGGGCCATTGTTCAATATCGCTCCTCGAATCCGGGATTGTCTTCTTTCCAAAAAATCCATTAATTCTATAAGAACATAAACGAAAGGAGTATTCAAATGATATACGAATACGACAAGAAACGTCCACATGTCCACAATGAAGCGTATGTAGCTCCAGATGCTGTTATTACAGGGGATGTAACAATTCAAAAAAACGCCAGCATCTGGTTCAAAACGGTCATACGCGGTGATGTTTCACCCGTTATGATCGAAGAAGGTGCCAATGTCCAGGATCTCTGTGTTCTTCATCAAAGTCCTGATCTCCCCCTTATTATAAAGAAAGGTGCCACGGTCGGTCATCAAGTGACACTGCATTCCTGTACGATTGGAAAGAATGCTCTGATCGGCATGGGATCCCTTATCCTTGATGGAGCGGTCGTGGAAGATGGTGCGTATGTCGGAGCGGGTTCACTCGTACCTCCAGGAAAAACAATCCCTTCCGGCAAGCTCGCATTCGGCAGACCTGCCAAAGTCGTGCGGGATTTGACGGAAGCCGATTACCAGGACATGGAGCGAATTCGGTTGGAATATATCAACAAAAGTAAACTGTATAAAGAAACAACGTAAAAAAACCGTCCCTCTTGTTGGGACGGTTTTTCTGTTATACGGTCTGCAGCTTGCTTTGCACTCTGTCAACTTTTTGGAATTCCGCAAAGTCGTATTTACGTTCAACGTAAATTTGATGCCATAGCATGAATGCAAGAACAGTCCAGATTTTACGGCTGTAATCACCCTTGCCTTGGCAATGTGCATCCAGCAGATTAAGAATATAATCCTTATGCAGGAGATGATCTGTCTGACTTTCATGGATGAGCTGCTTCGCCCAGCCATTCAGTTCATTTTTCAGCCAGTGGCGCATAGGTACCGGGAAGCCGAGTTTTTTACGGTGCAATACGTGATCAGGTACAATGCCTTCCACTGCTTCACGCAGCAAGCTCTTCGTCGTATTGTTGGCGATTTTCAGATCTTGCGGAATCTCGCGGGCCACTCGGAAAACTTCTTTATCAAGGAACGGTACGCGAACCTCTAGTGAATGCGCCATTGTCATCTTATCGGCTTTAAGAAGGATATCTCCGCGAAGCCAAGTATGGATATCGATATACTGCATCTGGTTGACAGGAGGCTCATTCTTGACGTTTTCATATAAAGGTGCAGTTAACTGCTGATAGCTGATTGAGCTGTCATACGTTTTCAGCAGCTTTTGCAGATCGTCTTTCTCGAACATCTTGGCGTTGCCGATGTAGCGGTCCTTCAACGGAGTCGTGCCTCGTTCCAAGAAGCTCTTGCCGCGCACACCTTCAGGGAGGATCTTCGCTACACGGGCCAGCAATGCCTTGGCAGGTCCCGGGATGCTGTCGAACATACGCAGGGACTCTGGCTCACGATAGATATTGTATCCGCCGAACAGTTCGTCGGAACCTTCGCCTGAAAGGGCAACGGTCACATGCTTGCTGGCTTCCCTTGCCACGAAGTACAGTGCCACAGCGGAAGGGTCAGCTAATGGATCATCCATATGCCACATGATTTTCGGAAGCTTTTCAAGATATTCTTCCGGTGTGATGATGTGCGAATAGTTTTCCACGCCGATTTTTTCAGCTGTTTCTTTCGCCACATCCACCTCAGAATAGCCTTCACGCTCGAACCCTACGGAAAATGTCTTTAAGTTCGGGTTGAATTCCTTTGCGATTGCCACGATGACGGAGGAATCGATTCCGCCTGAAAGGAAGGAACCGACTGGTACATCACTTCGCATATGTTTGCTGACGGAATCATACAGCACGTCCTGAATTCGGGTGATCCAAGCTTGCTTGTCCATGATTTTCGGTGAGAATGTCGCATGCCAGTAGCGATGGAATTCGATTGGTTCACCTTCGCGTTTTACGAAGTAATGACCTGGTTCTACCTTTTTGATACCTTCTGTCATAGAGAACGGATCGGGTACGTATTGGTAGCTCAGATATTGCTGCAGCGATTCTGTATCCACAGTATCGGATTCTTCAAGAAGGGTGATGCTTTTCTTCTCGGAAGCAAAGAAGATTTCCTCGTCAGTCTCTTTATAGAAGAGCGGCTTGATGCCGAACGGATCACGAGCTCCGTAGAATGTCTTCTTTTCTTTATCCCAGATCAAAATGCTGAACATACCGCGAAGCTCCTTGAATGCTTCCGCTCCGTATGTATGGTACATCGCTGCGATGACCTCGGTATCGGATTCTGTCTTGAACTCAGAACCTTTCTCCAGCAATTCTTCACGAAGTTCTACATAATTGTAGATTTCTCCGTTAAACACCATCCAAATTTTCTCATCATCGTAGCTTAGCGGCTGGACACCAGCCTCGATGTCAATGATACTCAAACGGCGGAAACCGAATGATACATGCTCGTCATGGTAATATCCTTCATCATCCGGGCCACGGTGCGTGATGATGTTGTTCTGTTGTTTGAATTTATCCTTATCAGCTTGCGTTAGTTGTTTTACGTTTTTTCTGATGACGCCAATCAAACCACACATTTACTTATTAGCCTCTCTTTCATTACTTCTAGCCATTAATTATAGCATAAAACAATTCGGTTCTTGAAGGAAGATTATGGGCGCCGACGCAAAAAAAGCAAGAGCGGAAGATGCCGCTCTTGCTTTTACAGTTGATTATGCGAATGTATAGCTTTCCAGCTGCACTGCTCTGTCTGTCCGCTCCCAAGGGAAGTTTTTATCTGTACGTCCGAAGTGACCGTACGCAGCAGTATCTTTATAGATTGGCTGGCGCAAGTTCAGCATCTTGATGATGCCGGCAGGTCGAAGGTCGAATAGCTCGCGTACTGCTTTGACCAATGCTTCCTCGGTTTGTTTGCCTGTTCCGAAAGTATCGATGCTGATGGAAACGGGCTCAGCCACACCGATTGCATAAGCAAGCTGTACTTCACATTTATCCGCAAGACCTGCTGCAACGATGTTCTTCGCCACATAACGCGCCGCATAAGCGCCGGAACGATCCACTTTCGTTGCGTCTTTGCCGCTGAATGCACCGCCGCCATGGCGTGCATAACCGCCATACGTATCAACGATGATTTTACGGCCAGTCAATCCAGCATCACCTTGCGGACCGCCGATAACGAAACGGCCTGTCGGGTTGATGATATATTTCGTATTTTCGTCTAGCAGCTCTGCTGGCACAACAGGTTTGATCACAAGCTCTTTTAGATCAGCATGGATCTGTGCTTGCTCCGCTTCAGGATGATGCTGTGTAGAGATGACGATCGTATCAATCCGTACAGGCTGATCGTTTTCGTCATATTCCACCGTTACTTGTGTTTTCCCATCCGGGCGTAAGTAATCCACGACTTCCTCTTTGCGTATGTTCGCCAATTGCTTGGAAAGACGGTGAGCCAATGAGATTGGCAGCGGCATGAATTCCGGTGTTTCATTGCTGGCATACCCGAACATCAATCCTTGGTCACCAGCACCGATGGCATCGATTTCTTCATCAGTCATCAAACCTTCGCGGGCCTCAAGCGCTTGATCGACGCCGCCTGCGATATCGGGTGATTGTTCATCGATTGCTGTCAGCACTGCACATGTATCGGCATCAAAGCCGTATTTAGCACGTGTATAACCAATTTCCTTGATTGTCTTACGCACGATGCTTTGGATATCTACATAAGCGTTCGTTGTGATTTCGCCAGCTACTAGTACAAGACCAGTCGTAACTGTCGTTTCACAAGCTACACGGGCGTTCGGATCCTTGGATAGGATTTCATCTAATATAGCATCCGAAATCTGGTCACAGATTTTATCCGGGTGGCCTTCAGTAACGGATTCTGAGGTAAATAATCGACGATTAGCAGTCATTCTGCCAAATCCCCCTTCAACTACGATTAATACGGAAGTTTTACTCTTTCCAAGTATGTTATTAAGAAACTTGATAATGGGTGAAGGTGAAAGAACACTACAGCAAGTATTGTTCTTTTTCTATTATTAAGCCGTTACATGAAAAAAACCTTCCATCATAACAGAAGGCTGGCTTATTCCCTCTCTTATCGTTCAAGGTATCCCTTGCTCAGGTTGAGCACCATTTCACAAATGTGACGGTTGCCGGGTTTCTTAGGGCCTGTCCCTCCGCCTACTCTGAATAAGAGTGTTTTCCGTTCGCAACTATGTTATCGAAACAGCCTTCAGAAGTCAACCAAATCCTGCAATTGCCGACAAATCTTATCGGAATTATCCGTCAACTAATTCTCGGCTAATGATTGCAAATCAAAATAGTATGTATTAATATTTTAATGCGTTATACTAATTTAAAATCAATTCAAAAGGCGGGATCTATATGCGAATGATGCACGCAGTAACAGCGTTAGAGGAATTGCGCAACCAATCCAATATGAAAAGGAACCTATCTGCGGCTCAATTGACTGAGGCGGCATTGTCCCGCCAAGAGGCACGCTTGACAGAAACAGGTGCCTTGCGGGCAGCTACCGGCAAATATACCGGCCGCTCTCCAAAAGATAAGTTCATTGTCAAAGATGAACTTTCTGAAAACAAGGTGGACTGGGGCAAAGTGAATCAGCCAATAAGTGAAGCCACTTTCGATCATCTGTTAGGCAAAGTCGTCGATCATTTGCAGGCAAAAGAAGAAGTATTCTCATTCCAGGGATTTGCAGGAGCCGATGAACGCTATCACCTGCCGATACAGGTGATCAACGAATACGCATGGCATAACTTATTCGCCCATCAGCTGTTCATCAGGCCGAGTGATGAGGAACTGGCATCCCATAAGCCTTCTTTCACTGTCATCTCTGCTCCAGGCGTAAAAGCTGATCCGTTGGTCGATGGCACCAATTCGGAAGCTTTTGTGATCGTTTCCTTCAAACAGCGTATGATTGTGATTGGCGGCACGGAATATGCCGGTGAAATGAAAAAATCCATCTTCTCTGTAATGAACTTCCTGCTTCCGCAGCAGGAAATCATGCCGATGCACTGTTCTGCCAATGTAGGTGCAGATGGCGATACTGCTCTATTCTTCGGTCTATCCGGAACGGGTAAGACGACGCTTTCCGCCGATCCGAACCGGCCTTTGATCGGGGATGATGAACATGGCTGGTCACCAGATGGCATTTTCAATATCGAAGGCGGCTGTTACGCAAAGTGCATCAATCTTTCCGCAGAAAAAGAGCCTGAAATCCATGGTGCGATCAAATTCGGAACAATCCTTGAAAATGTATCCGTTGATGAAGCCGGCATTTGTGATTATGAAGATGGCTCCGTTACAGAAAACACACGTGCTGCCTACCCGATCGACTATATCAAGGGCAGTTTACCGAAAAGCTTGGCGCCCCATCCCAAAACGATCATCTTTTTGACTGCGGATGCAACTGGCGTGCTGCCTCCGATCAGCAAGCTGACGACCGAACAGGCAATGTACCATTTCTTGAGCGGCTATACGAGCAAACTTGCTGGCACGGAGCGTGGTGTGACGGAACCGGAAGCGACATTCTCTACCTGCTTCGGAGCCCCTTTCCTGCCGCTGGCACCATCCGTATATGCTGATATGTTGGGTGACAAAATCAGCGAGCATCAGGCAGAAGTGTATTTAGTCAATACTGGCTGGACCGGCGGAGATTATCATTCGGGTTCCCGGATGAAGCTTGCTTATACAAGAACGATGGTACAGGCAGCACTTCGTGGGGAGTTACGCGATGTCGATACAATCCAAGATCCCATTTTTGGCCTGCATGTTCCTGTTTCCATCGCTGATGTACCTAAAGCGCTCCTGATGCCGGAGAATGCATGGGAAGATAAAACAGCCTACAAGGAAAAAGCGCAGGAACTGGCTGTTAAGTTCCATCAGCATTTTGCAAAATTTGATTTTATTGACGACGCGGTACGCCAAGCGGGTCCGCTATACAAATAAAAGAGAACTGCCCCGAGAGACAGCTGTCTTTCGGGGCAGTTCTTTACATCGTTTTTTCGAGTTGATCTATGTGGTGCAGTGCACTGGGTAGCACTTTATCTTTCATCATGAAGCTGTATTCTGCATGCTGTGCCAGGTGGGAAGGAAACTTTTCCACCATCACTGGTCCATACGTCTCCAAGTAATTGGATTTCTTCTTCAGTTCCGAGATAATGGCGTAATAGACATTTTTCACAATATGCCCCGCTTTGCCGGCTACAAAATATTGACCGACATATCTCAACTGCTGGACAACGCCACCAGTCTCCTCCATCACTTCCCGCATGGCGGCATGCTCTGCCGTTTCGCCTTTTTCTACCTTGCCGCCTGGGAACTCCAATCCCCGATCTTTATGGCGTGTGAGCAGCCACTTGCTTCCGTATCGGCAAATCACCCACACATGTTTAGGCTGATCAGAAAATGGATGATCAGCGAAAGACATCTTCACTTCATTGTTATAGTAATCCCTGAACGTAATCATCATCCCACTGCCTTCTTCACATCAAACCTACAAGTATTTGACTGCTGCGATCTTCCAGCCTCCGTCATACAAGAATTTGATCTCGATTGTATAGTTACCGTGCAAATCATCGGTATTGCTTTGTGTAATTGTAACATACTTATCGGAGTCTGTTTCCACTTTGTATGAATTATCCGGGTCGAACCATGCAGGTGTTTCAGTCGGCAAGATATACAAGCCATCCGCTTCTTCCGAGAAATAGAAGTCGACGATCGATTCGCTTACGTCCCTTGTGGCTACTTCGTCAAAACTCTTCAATAATTCTTCTTTGGAATTGTAGTTCAAGACTTTGTAATTTTCATCTGTCTCCTGGGTGACTTTGTCCATGAAGGAAGAAGTAAGCTGTTCTATTTGTGCATTATCCAATTCCTGCTTTGCGGGAAACTGGCTTTTTTCGGCTGTTACTGCAGTTATATTGTCTGATTGGTATGATAGCGCGAATGCGAATGGGACTAGGAGCATGATGATGACACCTATTGCTTTTTTCCATGTTGGTTTAAGCATAATCAGTCCTCCTTATGTTGTCATAGTATAGCTATTCCTCATCTTTCCTTTTTTGAAACACAGGATTGGTCATGAAAGCTAACTACTAGCTTCTGCATCGAGCGAAGAACTCCTCCGAATCAAAAACCATATATTTGAAGTTCATAGTAAAGTTTACGCATCTGCCTCTAGGCATTCTTTATCTATTTCATCTTAAGCAATGAAAAATTTGTGGGGATTTCTCCTCAATTGTTGATTTTTGTAAAAAAATGTGAAACAAAACGCTGTAAAACTCGTTAAACTTTGGTAAGCTTTCCAAGGCGGACTAATTTTCAGGAATGATTTGTAATAAGACATACTTACGCAGAAATAAAGTGATTGAGTCCGTTACTTTACAGAGCAAATTATCTTTGGAGGGATTAGATGAAAGCGGTA
This sequence comes from Terribacillus jepli, assembly GCF_047228925.1. NCBI lineage: Bacteria > Bacillati > Bacillota > Bacilli > Caryophanales > Bacillaceae > Terribacillus > Terribacillus jepli. Next base: position 15,238 of record NZ_JBFEGH010000002.1, read on the forward strand.
AAACATCTTGGCTGGTTCGTATTGGCACTGGCACTATTTCTGACTGGATGCGGTACAGACAGCGCTTCTACAGATGCAGAAAGCAAAGAGAAGAAAGGTCCTACACCTGAAGAAATCCTGCAAAGCACATCCAAAGCCAATGAAGATCTGAATAGCTATGATATGGATATGTCAATGGATATGGATGTGAAAGCAACTGGTATGGATCAGTCCATGACAACGACGGCGAACGGAACGATCGTGATGGATCCATTGTCTTCTAAGCTCAGCATGGAATCCATGGGGGAACAGTTCGATATGTATATCAAAGACAATATGATTTATATGTATGAGCCAGCTTCTGCTATGTGGCTGAAAATGGATGCTGAATCGGAGATTGGCGCTTCTCTTGAAACCGATCAAGTTGCTGAGCCTTTGGATGAGCAGATCCAGCAAGTGAAGGATTTGGCTGATAACATCAAAGTATCAGAAACAGACACAGAATATGTACTGGATGTTGTAGTAGCCGAAGATAAAATGATGAGCTTCATGGAAGAGCAGATGGGTGCAGCAGGCGAAAGCATCGAGAGCTTGGGTAACTTCACTTTCGATAAGTTCAACTACACCATCTCCATCGATAAAAAGACCAATTATCCGAAGAATATCAAATTGGATATGGTCATGAATATGGAAGATGCGGGTGACGAAGCAACTGTCAACGCAGTGGTGGATATGAATTACGACAACTTTAATGCAACAGAAAGCATTGAAATTCCGGCAGAGGCTGAAAGTGCAGTTGATATCTCTGACCAAGCAGCTTTGACTTATTAAACAGAAAGAGGCACCAGGATATCCCTGGTGCCTTTTTTTAGATATTATATTTCACATCGGCGTCTTTCTCTAATTCATCCACTCTTTCAAGCATGACTGTCTGCAGATTCTGTTGTTCCATCATCGTTTTCAGCTGATCCTTGATGTCATCATATTTTGGCAGACTGTCTTCTTGATTGCTTTCTTTTGCCTGTTTTTGCATCTCTTCGTAATATGTCTTCATATCGTCTTCGGTCACTTCTTTCGGTGACAGCTCGTTATCGACATATTTATTTACAAGCAGGCCTTCTTTCAGCCGCTGCTTGTACTCATCTTCCGTTGTACCGGCAGCTTCCAAAGCTTCCTTGAATTTGTCTTCATTTTCAAATTGGTCTTTGGCAGATTGCATTTCCTCATCCACTTCTTTATCGGAAACCTCGTAGTCCTTATTCTCCGCTTCTTGGAAAAGCAGTTTATTTCCTACAAGACTTTTTAATACTTGATCCTTTAATTCTTTTGCACCATCATCTGTTGTCGGATCCTCGCCGTTTGCCTGTGATTGTTGCTGTGCAGTGGATAGGAGTGAATTATATTCCTCACCTTTAATCTCGGTACCATTGACAGTCGCGACTGTTTCGTCCGGATCCACTTGCTGTTCCTCCATCTTCTTCTGCATTTCTTCTGCTTGCTTCTGCGCTTTTTGTTCAGCACTGGAAGAATCAGATGAAGAATCCTCATCATTCCCACATGCAGCCAATACTATAGCCAGTACCAGCATTAAGCATAGGGTCATCAAACGTTTCATAAAATAGAAACCCCTCTCTTCGTGTATGGTTACGAATGTAACATCTATTAACAGCCAACACAAGTATACCATGTCATTCTAGTAGAAAAGTAAGACAAAGACGCTCCGGACAGGGCGCCTTTCTTAAGCAAATTGCTTTTGATCTCAATGATCTTTCACGACCAGGGCAGTATGTACGGTACCTGGAACGAAAAACAGTAGTGTCAAAACCAGATTCAGTAATGCCTCGAATGGTTTGCCGGTGAATGATATGGCAACTGATAGCAGTAAAATCTCCAACAGCATTCCTCCTCTTCGTTGCATTACCCTTTGACTCCTTTTGGCACCTATTTCCCTTCCTTTACCTCTTTGGATACATGCAGCAGGTAGTCCATATCCACTTCTACCCCGATACCCGGCTTAGCTGGAATTTGGATGCTCCCTTTCTCCACCCGCAGCGGCTCTTGCAGCAAATCCCTCTCAAAGTACCTGTCAGAACCAGACAAATCACCAGGTAGCGAAAAGCCCTGCAAAGAGGCTAACGCCAGATTATGCGCCTTCGAAATGCCTGTTTCCACCATACCTCCGCACCAAACAGGCAATCCGGCTTGCTGACACAAGTCGTGGATACGGATTGCAGCAGTCAGACCGCCAACCCTTCCAATCTTGATATTGATGGTCCGGCATGCTCCCAGCTCAAGGGCCTGCCAGGCATCCTGCCAGCTTTCCACCGTTTCATCAAGGCAAACAGGGGTCAGCATCTGATCTTGCAGCCGTTGATGAAGGACAATATCCCCTGAGGGAAATGGCTGTTCAATCATCTGCAGATTCAAGCTGTCCAGATCAGCAAGCAGAGGCAGATCCCGGTCCCTGTATATGCCGTTCCCATCAATCATCAGCGGAAGCTCCGGATCAATTAATTTAACCCGCTCAATTGCCTGTCGTTCGTTATATTTTGATACTTTCAGCTTGGCACGCTCAAAGCCTTGGCTGCGAATCATCTCGATCGTCTGCTCGAGATCGTCGGATAGACTGATGACAGCACCTGCCTTTGCTTTTGTCCTTGTACCGCCTATACAGGAAGCAAGACTTCTATTCTGCTGCTTGGCATATAAATCCCAAACGGCTCCTTCCACAGCAGCTTTGGCCATTTGATTACCGACGATGCCAGCAAGCAGTTTCGGAACATCTGTCGGGTGATTCACGTTTCCGGCAAACAAGAGCGGCAGCAGCGATTGCTGAAGCAGTATCCAGCTCGATGCAACTGTTTCACTCGTATAGAACGGTTCGGCAAAAGCGACTCCTTCGCCATATCCCAGCCGTCCGTCAATATCTTGTAGCTCGACGATGATTCCTTCCCTTTCATGCAGGACGCCAGCATGTGTCGTGAAAGGCTGTTTGAGCGGCAGGGTATAACGGAACAAGCGATAGCCTCTTAACTCCATCATGCACCGTCCTCTTCGAGCTTCTGCTGCAGCTTAAAGCGCATCAGCTTATTGCTCGCATTTCGCGGAAGTCCGTCGACCCAGTGCCAATATTTCGGGATTTTATAGCGCGCTAACCTCTCCTGGCAGTATGCCTGTAATTCGTCGATGCTGACATCTTTATCCTTTACAAGGAATGCAACAGGCACAGCCCCCCACTGTGTGTCAGTTTGTCCGATGACAGCGGCCTCATTGATAGCAGGATGGCTGGCCAAAACGCCTTCCACTTCGGCAGGATAGATATTCTCACCACCCGAGATGATGAGGTCTTTCCTGCGATCAAGCACGTACAAATAGCCCTCTCTATCCGTATAACCGATGTCTCCTGTCGCAAGCCACCCTTCCTTGAAAGCTGCACCGGTTGCTTCCGGGTTGCGATAGTATCCTTTCGTGATCATCGGGCCCTTCACTTGGATTTCTCCTGCTTCATCATGCTTGGCCAATCCTGATGAGGTCATGATGCGCAGCTGAGCCGGAACGAGCGCTTTTCCAGCCGAGCCCAGCTTACGGATACTGTCTTCAGGACTCAATGTCACGATTTGAGACGCGGTTTCAGTCATGCCATAGGACTGGAACACAGGAATGGCACTTGTTTTTGCCTCTTCCAGCAAATGGAGCGGCGCCGGCCCTCCCCCTAACAGCATGCAGCGAAAAGTATCCGGATAGGTAATACCGTCTTTCTTTTGCAGGCGCAAAAGACGCTGAAGCATGACAGTGACAACCGATACAATTGTGACACCATGCTTTGTGATTGCTGTCTGGACGATTTCTTCATCGAAGCCCTGTGTCACATACAGCGGCATCCCGTAGATGGCACTTTTGAAAATAGTCGATAAACCGCCAACATGGAACATCGGCAGCGGAGACAGCCATTTGTCTTCCTGGGAAAGCCCAAGATTCAAGGCCGAACCGATGGCACTCCACCAATGGTTGCCATATGTATGCTCGACACCTTTTGGATTTCCTGTCGTCCCGGAGGTATAGATGATGCTGAATACATCGTCAAGACGAAGCTCTGTGCAGCATGTATACTCCTGAGCCGGCTGTTCATGCAGCATCTCAATCGTCTGGAGAGTAACTTCAGTGGCCTCGGCCTGTTGTTCATATTTTGCAGCAGCAAGCAGTAGTTCCGCTTCGCTGTCTTGCAGTTGAAAGGACCATTCAGCCACTGTCAGTCTTGTATTGAGCAAGATCAATGTTGCACCGATATAGCTGAGTGCGTGGACAAGCACCACCATCTCTACACTATTATGGGATAGTACAGCAACGCGCGAACCATGCCGCACACCTAATGAAGCGAGTCTGCGGGCACTGTCATCGACTGCCTCATGCAGCTTTCGGAAAGTCATTTTTGTTCCTTCCGGTGTTTCCAAAGCCAGCCGCTCCGGACTGACTGATGCCTGCTTCTGCAGCCAATGCGGGATGATTTCCGACATGTTTCATCCATTCCTTTCTATCATAAAGAAGAACCTTTGCAATTTGCTGCAAAGGTTCCAGTCATTGTTTATTAAGGGAAACGCGGGAATTTTTTGAAGTCAGGTGAGCGTTTTTCCTTGAATGCGTCACGGCCTTCCTTCGCTTCATCCGTTGTATAGTAAAGCAATGTAGCGTCTCCGCCCATTTGCTGCAGACCAGCAAGTCCATCAGTATCTGCGTTTAAGGAAGCTTTCAAGAAGCGTAATGCTGTAGGAGACATCGAAAGCATCTCTTCACACCACTTAACTGTTTCTGCTTCCAGCTGATCCAATGGCACGACTGTGTTGACCAAGCCCATATCCAATGCTTCCTGTGCATTATATTGACGGCATAGGAACCAGATTTCACGAGCTTTCTTCTGACCGATGTTGCGTGCAAGAAGACCAGCACCGTATCCAGCATCAAAGCTTCCGACACGAGGACCGGTTTGGCCGAAGATCGCGTTATCTGCAGCAATCGTCAAGTCACAGACGACATGAAGCACGTGACCGCCGCCGATTGCGTAACCGGAAACTTCCGCCACTACTGGTTTCGGAATGACACGGATCAAACGCTGCAAATCAAGTACATTTAAACGAGGGATTTGGTCATCCCCGACATAGCCGCCATGACCGCGGACTTTCTGATCGCCGCCGGAGCAGAATGCTTTGTCGCCGACACCTGCAAGTACGATGACGCCGATGTTAGAGTCGTCACGAGCGTATGTAAACGCATCGATCAGTTCATTTACCGTCTGTGGACGGAACGCGTTGCGCACGTGTGGACGGTTGATTGAAATCTTTGCGATTTGATTGTATTCTTCGTATAAAATATCTTCATACGTACGGGTAGCTTCCCATGTAATTGCCATTATGATTCCTCCAATATATCCGCTTCGACATGAAGCAAGTATCTTCTTACTATTTTATCAAAAATTCGCGGTTGTTCAACATGGACACAATGACCGGCCGCTGCCACGATATGAAAATCGGCAGCAGGAAGCTGTCTTTCCATCTCCTGATTGATGCCGACGAATTTATGATCCAATGCTCCGGTGACAAGCGTCACCTGTATTTCCAACCGGGATAGTTTGTCCCAATTGGAATCCTGCCTGCCTGTCCCCATGGTGCGGAGTGACTTAGCCAAACCGCTTGCTTGCTGGGAAAGCCGCTCTAGCCTGATTGCCATTCGGAGCGGCTCAGGCAGGCTTTTTTGTGTTTCGAACAGCGGGATATTTTCCCAAAAATCCACAAACTGTTCCAGTCCTTCCTCTTCCAGCCGGCTGGCCAAACGCTCATCTTGCCGCTGTCTGGCCAGCCTCTCTTCGGCTGTCAGCAATCCAGGTGATGCACTTTCCAAAAGCAGTTCGCTCACTTTGCCTGGATAACGGCAGGCAAAGGTAAGTGCTGCCCTGCCTCCCATGGAATATCCGAGAAGCTTCACCCTTTGAATACCTAGCTTATCAAGGAAAGCAGCAATCTCATCTGTGAAACGGTCCATCGTCAGGTTTTCTTGAATGTCCGACTGGCCATGGCCAGGCATATCCAATGCTATCACATGATGTTTTTCAGCCCATGCATCCAGGAATGGCAGCCATGTCTGATGGGTACCAGTAAAGCCGTGAAACAACAAGAGTGTCTCATCATGTCCCCTACCATATTCCATGTAGTGAAAATCAGGCATGACTGTTCTCCAGGTAATGTAAAAGCTCTTTTTCAGCTTCCTGCCATTTTTCACGGTGCCAGCTGACATTGGACTCCCGTTCGGTACGCACTTCGATGATATGCATGCCTTTTTTATTATAGCTTTCCTGCAAGGCTTCGGCAAAAGCTGACCGATCAGCTGCCAGTGTATATGGCAGCTGATAAAGACCTGCCACGTGCGTGAAGTCCAAGTTGGTCGGTGTACCGAAAAGCGTCTCGAAATGAGCAGCTTCCTGCGCCTGCGGCAAGAAGCTGAAGATGCCCCCGCCATTGTTATTGATGACGACAATGGTCAAATCAAGCCCGTAATTCCGACCTGCCATCAGCCCATTCATATCGTGATAGAAAGAAAGATCCCCAATCACTAGCGTGGTGCGCTTACCGCTGGCGGCAACACCCAATGCGGTAGAAACGACTCCATCGATCCCATTCGTTCCACGGTTGCACCATGGCTGGATGTGTTTGTCCGTGGTGAAGAAAAAGCTATCCAAATCACGGATCGGCATGCTATTGCCAACGAACACATTACTTTCATCAGGAGTATTCCTGAGGATGTCTTGAACTGCGATTCCCTCTGTAAGCTCCATATTTTCTGTATCAGCAGTCAGAACCTGCCGAGCAATTTGGTTCATTTGCTGCCATTCAGGCAGCCATGTATCCATCCTGGCAGGTGAAGATTCTGATAGCGCCTCACAGAGCTTGACAGGGTCGCTGTAAACAAATTGTGTGTTCATGCCCACAGGCTCACGATATCCGGCGTGTTTTTCTACAACAATATGGTTGCTGCCTGCATACTCTTTCATAAGGAATAAATACGGCTTGGATACAGGCATTGCTCCAAAGCGGATAATGAAATCCGGCTGCAGTTTCGCACGCACAGAAGCCGATTTTAAGATTGTATCATATGTTTCGATGATAACGTCCTTTGTATGGGCTCCGCTTCTCAATTGCGATAATGGATCGGCCAGTACCGGGAGCTGCCAATTCTCCGCCAATCCGACAACAGCATGGGCAAGCTCCGCATCATCCTGGGGACCGACGACAATCAAGCCCCTCTTACCAGTCTCGAGTATTTCGACAAGACGCTGTATATCGTTTTCATGCAATCGAGTTGTGCCATACAACGGCGGCTTAGCAGCGGATTCTCCTGAGGACCATATGTTTTCAATGGTAAAATCAGGCGTAAGCGGCTCGCGGAACGGAAAATTGAGATGCACCGGTCCTGGATTTCCTTCCAACGCCTGCTGCATCGCTCTGCCCGCTTGCTGCTGTACATATCGAAGTGCTGACGGATTCGCTTCCGGCAGCATCATCTCATGGAACCATTTGACGAAGCCGCCGTACATTTGAATCTGATTGATTGCCTGTGGTGCACCTACATCACGTAATTCATGCGGGCGATCAGCCGTCAATAAAATCAAAGGAATACGACTATAAAACGCCTCAACGACCGCAGGCATGTAGTTGGCTGCTGCAGTTCCAGATGTACAGACGAGCGCCACTGGCTTTTGACTTTCCTTCGCCAGACCAAGCGCGTAAAACGCAGCGGAACGCTCATCCAAATTCACCCAATGCTTCATATGCGGATGCTCCGTCATCAAAAGGGCAAGCGGAGTGGAACGAGATCCCGGTGAAATGACGACCTGCTCCACACCACTGCGCCAAAGGGCGTCCACGAAGTGCCCTACATATTTGGACAATGTTTCAATATGGCTCATTTTGACACCTCCAAAGCTTCCAGCATCGGACGGAATTTAATCGCCGTCTCCTCGAATTCCATATCCGGATCCGAATCCTTCACGACACCGCAGCCTGCAAATAAAACAGCCTGTTTCTCATTCAGCAAGCCGGATCGTATGGCAACGGCAGTATCTCCATTACGATAGCTGTCCATCCAGCCTACCGGCGCACCGTACCAGCCACGCTCTAGCGGTTCTTTTACTTCGATGAAATCCAGTGCTTCCTGCTTAGGAAGACCTCCTAAAGCAGGTGTGGGATGCAGTTCCTGGACGATTTGCTGTAACGATGCCCCTGGGAGGAGCTTAGCGGAAACAGGCGTGTGCAAATGCTGGAGCTGACGGAGCTTCAATAACTGCGGCCCGCCAGGCAAGCGCAGGTCCTTGGCATATTTACGTATCACACCAGAAATCATCTTCACGACGTATTGATGTTCTTCGCGGTTCTTACTATCGTGCAGCAACGCCTCTCCAATCGATTGATCTTCGGCCTCATTTCTGCCTCGTGGTGCAGTGCCTGCAACACAGCTTGTATGCAATATGCCGGACTGTACACGTACAAGACGTTCAGGCGTAGCTCCGAGGAAGCAAGCTGAGCCATTTTCCACTGCGAAAATGAAACTGTCCTTTTGTGTATCCAGTAAATTACCAAGCACATTTGACACGTGGATTTTCGCTTTGAATTCCAATTTCATCCCACGTGCCAGCACGACTTTATCCAGTTCAGTCGATTTTATTGTGTCCGTTGCTTCTTTTACTAACCGCTTCCAAGCTTCTGATTCAAGCTCCTCCTTGCTGATGAGCTCTTTGCGGACAGCTGGAATAGTATCTTCAGCGAATAACTGTTCCAGCTGTCCAAGGACGGCTGTTATTTGGCTCTCGATATTTGAGCCATCGACTAACTGATTGATCGTTAGATAATAATCTGCCTTCGTTTTGGTCAAAGTAAAAGCAGGTATGCGATATTGTGTGTCCGGGAACTCTTGCCACAGGTAGCGTTCCCGCTCTTTTTGAAAGTTCATTCCACTGAAAGCGACTGGGCCCGTTCCTGCTTCTGCCGAAAGATTGTGAACAACTGCACTTTCTATAGCATGCTCCCATTCATCGGCTTTACGCATATCCATCACTGTTGGTCCGGCACCAACCAAGCAAAAGTCATCCTTTTGGCTGTACCAGAAATTACGATGCCCTTCCAAAGAAGCACCATTGGCAAAGAATCGGAGAGGATCTATCGCTCCGACTTTCTCAGTCCAGCTGACCAGTATTTTCTGCTGTCGATTCTCGGCAGCTTCACGAAGAAAAGACTCGAAATCTGTCTTATATTGTTGAATCATGTTTTCCGACCTCCACATTACTGCAAGGACAATTAAAGTACGTTTACGTTCATTTTTGGATGTCCTTCCCTATTCTATTCCCTTTTTCGCCGATTAACAAGGAGGAGCACTTATTAACTTATCTTAAGTAAGTAAATAACATTGACATGCTATCTTTGTTTCCCTAAAATTAATATGATATAATGCCCTGCATTTTTAAGGAGAGAAAGTATTATGCAATCTATCGGAAACGATAATGTGCGACAAGCACTTAATGAGCGCGAAGGCTTCCAAATCTGGTGGCGTCTTATGCGCCCCCATACATTGACTGCTTCTTTCGTTCCCGTCTTTATCGGAACGATGCTCGCTGCGCTGGATGGCAAGATCAACTGGCTGCTTTTTGGGGCCATGCTGCTTGCATGTATCTTGATACAGTGTGCGACGAACATGTTCAATGAGTATTACGACTTTGTTCGCGGTCTTGATAATGAACAGTCTGTCGGAATCGGCGGAACGATTGTACGTGATGGAATCAAGCCGAAAACTGTTCTGGCACTTGCTTTGACATTCTATTTCATCAGCATGCTGTTAGGTGTTTATATCTGTATGGAGTCTAGCTGGTATATCGCATTGATCGGACTGGCATGTATGCTTTGCGGTTATTTGTATACAGGTGGTCCTTATCCGATTTCGTATACACCATTCGGTGAATTGACGTCTGGCGTTTTCATGGGTGCCATCATCATCTGTATTACGTATTATATCCAGACGGATACGCTTACCGGCAATGTCGTATTGATCAGTATCCCCGTCACCATCTTTATTGCCTGCATCAACTTTGCCAATAATTTGCGTGACCATGACGGAGATAAAGCTAATGGCAGACGGACTGTCGCCATCTTACTCGGCCGAAAAAAAGGCGTTACGTTCCTTGGTATCTGGTTCATCATCAGCTATGTGATCACTGCGGTATTAATCGCTGTAGGATTGCTCCCAATTTGGGCTGTGATTACATTCTTGAGCATCAAGAAAGCTCGGGATGCATACCGAGGCTTTCTCGGCAAGACCAAACCGCTTGAGATGATGCCTGCCATGAAGGCCACAGGACAAACAAATACGATTTATGGACTTTTGCTAGTGATCGCTTTATTGATCCAGCAGTTCGTACCATTCTCATTCTAAAAGCGGGCAGCATGCCCGCTTTTTATTTAGGTTTAATGCATGCTTGTGCGGGAATACAATACATACAGAAAGCGGGTAAAATTTTATGGACTTCTCAAACACATTAATGGAGCAGCTGCAAATGCAGGTGGTTGAAGCAAGTAAGGAGCAAGTTGTGATGAAGATGACGGTAGGACCGCATAACCGGCAGCCAATGGGTTTTTTGCACGGCGGTGCCAGTGTTGCGTTGGCTGAAACAGCAGCAAGCATCGGCGGCAATCTGCATGCAGATCCATCAACCCAGGCTGTGTTTGGTCTGGAAATCAATGCGAACCACATTCGCAGTGTCCGATCCGGAATCGTGACAGCTATCGCTTCGCCGATCCATATCGGGAAATCGACGATGGTATGGCAAATCAATATTTCGGATGAGAACAATAACCTGCTCTCTATCGCCCGCTGTACGCTGGCTGTGAAAACGAAACAGCAATAAAGGAGATGGATGAAATGGATAAAGATAAATTGGATTCTTTCCGCAGACAATTACTTGCGATGAAAGAAGAAGCAGAAGAACAAATCAAAGGGAACGATAGCTATAACAGTGCAAAAGAATTTCCGAATGACTCAATCGGTGAAATGTCCACCATCGTCAATCACCCCGGTGATCTCGGTACGGAAATGCATGATCGTGAAACAGCGCAAACGCTTAAGGAATCTGCCCGTGAACGCTTGCGCGATATTGAGGATGCACTTGATCGCATCGAAGAAGGCTCTTATGGACTAAGTGAGAAATCCGGCAAACCTATCCCCGAGGAGCGGCTGGAAGCCGAGCCGACTGCCCGCCTCCTCGTTGAGGAACAGGAAGAAATAGAAGAAAGAAGAGCATAAGAAAAGGCACCCTCGCAGGGTGCCTTTGTTAATTGCGGCGTGTAAAGCCGTGCGGCCACATCCACACGTGTCAAAGACGTGCTTTACCGACTTATGCAATTCAGCTCATCGCTAGATTATTGTAGCATGATCTGTCGTTCTTTGCAATGACTGTTTTACTTCATTAAAAAAAGCTCCCGAGGGGGAGCTTTTAGGCTGCAGCTGTTCGTTTACGCTTGGCGAACCAAGGCTTCAATTTAGCAAACAACGGTACAAATACAATTGCTATGACAATACCTTTCACAAGGTTGAAAGGAAGGATACCAGCAGTGACTGCAACCCATTTCGCATCGTCACTCATGACAGGAGAGCCCAAGAAGATGCTATATAACGGCAGGACAATGAAATAATTCAGCACACTCATTCCGACCGCCATGGCAACTGTACCAGTAACCAACCCGGAGATGAGTGTTTTTTTGCCTGCTTTGAATTTATGATAAAAGTATGCAACCGGCATGACGAAAAGCATACCTGCCAGGAAATTGGCTGCGACTCCAAACGGATCTCCGGCTCCTGTGAAAATAAGATACAATAAGTTCTTGATTGCTTCGACAGCTACGCCTGCCAGCGGTGAAAACAGCAATGCTGCAATCAATACCGGAATCTCACTGAAGTCTATCTTCAAGTAAGAGGGAAGAATCGGAAGCGGGAAATTAAGCAGCATGAGCACCATGCTGATTGCCCCCAGTAAAGCAAAAGTGATCGTTTTAGTCAATTTGGATGAACGCATGATCGTTCTCCTCCTTCATCTTGTTTATCGATTCTAACTCTTGATGAAGGGAAAGCAGCTCATTTACGTCAAAAAGCCCCGGAGCATAGCGCTCTGGGGCTTGGAATATACGCAAATAAGCAAGAAGATGTTCCTCGTAAGGAAACAAGGGTATCCGTGTGGCACCCATCTTCTGCTTCGTATCTTCTCCCATCCAGACTTTCACTGTCGGTCCCGGACTTACACCGGATCAGCCGCAGAACAATCGTCCTGCGGGTCACGGACTTCAGCAGCTTGCTGCTGTCACCGTCGGTCGGGAATTGCACCCTGCCCCGAAGATAGAATCGATTTAGTTTGTCATTTTATTATACCTGCTTTTCATGCATTTGCAACCCCTATGCTCACAGGTCCAATGGATTCAGGCTTTCTTCGCCTGTCAGGTTTGTCAAGAATTTTACCAGCAGGTCGATTTCCTGCTGGATGACCTGCAGACTGACTGTTTCTACCGGAGAATGCATGTAGCGAAGCGGCAAGGATACTAGTGCAGTCGAAACACCTTTTCCTGAATAGCGCATCTTATCTGCATCCGTACCGGTGATGCGCGGCGTCAATTCGTATTGCAGCGGGATGTCGAGCTCTTTTGCTGCTTGCTCCAGCAAAAGGTTCGCCTTGCGGTTGATCGGCGCTCCCTTGGCCAGTACAGGACCTCCATCCAAGCTGACGTCGACTGCTTTTCGACGGTTCACACCTGGGTGGTCGGTTGCGAACGTTACATCACATGCAATCGCTAAGTCAGGCTGGATACCAGCCGCAGCGAAGTATGCACCGCCCATATTCGTTTCTTCATTCACGGTACTGGCTGCATATACGCCTACATTCAGCTTCTCTGCCTTCAGCCTGCGGACGAGTTCCCCGACGATGAAAGAACCAGTGCGGTTATCCAATCCCCGCCCAGTCAAATAGCGATCCATCAATATAGACGGCTGCCGCTGATAAACGATCAAGTCTCCCACTTGCACGTATTGCTCGATTTCCTGCTTGGACTTTGCACCGCAATCAATATACAAATCCGGCAGTTCGAAATCTCCCTTCACCCCGCCGAGATGCATCGCATTCACGCCGACAACACCAGGAATCGTCTTGCCATTTCCCAAGACTTGAACGGTCATACCCAGCGCTGCCTTGGCATTGAATCGTCCCATTTCATCGATGCGGAGGAATCCATTTTCATCGATTCCTGTAACCACCATCGCGATCTCATCACAATGCCCTGCAAGCAGGACCTTGAATTTCGCCTCCGGATTGATGACCGCAATAGCGTTCCCTGACGCATCGGTGCGCATCTCATCGGCAAATGGTGCGTATTCCTTCATCCACTTTTTCTGTATTTCCATTTCAAAGCTGGACGGTGATGCTGTCCGCAGCAGATCCATTAAAAAGTTTTGATTCTCTAGTTGCATATCTATTCCGCCTTTATATGAAGTCTTCTAACACTGTAGCACAAACAGAGGCTTATTTGTTTAGTTTAACCGAACGGTCGGGTAAACTAAACATCAGAAAGGATGAGAGATATGACGACATTGAATGAATGGTTTGACAAAGGAATCAATATCGATGCCTATTTGGAATCCATGCAGACGCATAAAGAAAATACATTGCATATTTACGATCATTACGAGCTTCCGGCCGATACGGAGTTCTTTAACACTCTCCGTTCCCAAAGACTTCGAGCCATCGTGCTGACAGAAGACTGGTGCGGGGATGCGATGCTGAACCTGCCGATTTTTTATCATATCGCCCAGGCAGGCGCGATCGATGTCCGCATCCTTCGCCGCGATGAAAATCTCGAACTGATGTACCAATACTTGACGAATGGCAAGAGCCGTTCCATTCCGATCATCATCTTCATCAACCAAAATGGGGATGAAGTCGCTAAGTGGGGTCCGCGTGCTCCTGAATTGCAAGTATACATCGATGAATCGTTCAGCAGCCTGCCCGATAAGGATGCCCCTGAATATGAAGAAAAACGTGACCAGATGCTCACCTTCATCACAAAATCCTATCGAGACAACCATGATTTCTGGCAGCGGGTATATGCAAGTATGAAAAGAGGACTTGAAGAAGCATAAAAACATCCTACATGGATGTTTTTTGCTTTGTTAGACTATTGCAACTTGCGCTCCAACTCTTCCAATAATGCATTGCTCGTTCCATTTTGCAGCAGATCATAATACAAGCCCAACTTGCATAATTGGTCTGCCCGCAGTGAAATGCCTTCTTTATCCCCTTCATAATGAAGAAGTACTTGCTCCATAAAAGCATTGCTCACCTGAGAAATACCTGCAAAATCAATAGCCGGGTCGCCGATATGTGCATCACTGAAATCAATGACGCCGATTTCAGCTGCCGCTTGCTCCCATAAAATATGTGCTGTTCTTAAGTCTCCATGTACCACAGCCATCCGTTCGGTCTGCAACGTCGAAAACAACCTCTCTGTATGATGGATGATGGATGCAGGCATGTCCGGATAAAAATTTCTTACTTTTTCAAGTAACAGGTCATAATAGCCCTTATCCCGTTTCGGCAGTTCATACCGAGACGCATCGACATGATGAAGAGTCGTGAGAAAAGAACCCAGTTGAATCGCAGCTTCTTTCAGTGCTTCCGCCGGTAGATTCCTGTGTATCGGACTACCGGGAATATATCGATAAATCATTACCAAATTACCATTCGTGGCTTTGCAAATACGATATGCCGGCAGCCTGATATCAGCTTTGAGCTGCAATTCCGATAAAAGCTTCTGTTCAGCGCGATTGACAAGCCTTTCTTCCTTCGGTATCCGCAGCACCCAGTTTCCATTCACGACATACACTTCATGATCCCAGCCCGTATCAATGGTTTCCAATTCTTTAATTGGTTCCTTGATGTATGTTTCCACCCATGTTAACGCAGTCAGATCCACCACCTCCGTTTAAAGCATGTGATTATACATATACTAACAAAAAAGAGGAGGGATAGGTTGGTCACTCAATTTTTGCGACGCTTCTATTTTCGGCTGCCTATTTTCATTCGTCTCTTCTCAACCGTACTTTTTGTCATGCTGGTTTTCGGAATCAGTATGCACTATATAGAACCAAAGCAATTCCCCACTTATTTTGACGGAATTTGGTGGGCTTTCGTGACAGCATCCACTGTCGGCTACGGTGATATCATCCCGGAAACATTACATGGCAAGATCCTTGCGATAATACTTATCCTTTCAGGTGCAGGTTTGTTCACTTTTTATTTGGCTACCATCGCGGCAGGGACCGTCAAGTACACCCAAGATCTCTCCAAGGGGCTGACCGATTTCAAAGGATCCAATCATATCATCATTGTCGGCTGGAATGAGCGGGCACGGACACTGCTGCAACGGCTGACCGAAAAACACCCGGAACAGCCCGTTGTTTTGATCGATCAGACATTGACCCAGCTCCCCTACCGTGATCATCCATTACACTTCATCCGCGGAGATGCTTCAGAGGATAAGACACTTCAAAAAGCCAACATCCAGCAAGCAACCACCGCTATTATTACGGCAAACGCAGGAAAGAACGAAAAACAAATTGATTATCTGACAATCCTGACAACGATTGCTTTGCGCGGGAACAATCCTAAAATTCATATTGTGGCAGAAGTGCTGACTCATAATCAAAAAGAAAATCTCCGACGTGCGGGAGCGGATGTCGTGATCCGGACGAATGATTTCGTTAGTACGTTGTTTTTCCATGAGGTGTATCACAAAGAGAAGAAGAGCCATCTGGAGCTCTTGCTGCATTTCCTTAAAGAACAGGAAATCCGGATCATCCCTTTACCGAGTGAATTAGTCGGTAAAAGTTACTTTGAAGCAAACCGTTATTTCGCTCGCAAAGACAAGACAGCGATCGGCTATATGCGTGAGGCAAACATGGATATGAGTCCGGACTTCCAAGAGCCGATGCATATAGAAGATAGCATTATCATCTTGCAACATATCGAATAAAAAATCCCTTCTGCCCGCTATGGACTGAAGGGATTATCTGCTTATAGTCTTTTTTCCAAGGCTGCTTTTTCTTCCTCGTAGCCAGGTTTGCCAAGAAGAGCGAACATGTTTTTCTTATATGCTTCCACTCCCGGCTGATCAAACGGATTCACACCAAGCAAGTATCCGCTGATCGCACAAGCTTTTTCGAAGAAATATACGAGATAGCCGAAGCTGAATGGATCAAGCGCCGGAACTTCCACAACCAAGTTCGGTACATTTCCATCTGTATGCGCAAGCAGTGTACCCTGGAATGCTTTGTGATTCACTTGATCGACTGTCTGACCTGCAAGATAGTTCAGGCCATCAAGATCTTCCTCTTCCGCTTCGATCGTTACATCAGATTCAGGTTGTTTGACATGCACGACTGTCTCGAACAAGTCACGACGTCCTTCCTGGACGTATTGACCGAGGGAATGCAGATCTGTGGAGAAGTTGGCAGATGCCGGGAACAATCCTTTTAGATCTTTTCCTTCGCTTTCCCCGAACAATTGCTTCCACCACTCACTGAAATACTGCAAAGACGGCTCATAGTTCACAAGCAGCTCTATTGTTTTGCCCTTGTTATATAGAACGTTCCGGATGGCAGCATATTGATAAGCCGGGTTTTCCTTAAGATCGGATACAGTCAGTTCCTCCTGCGCCTTTTGTGCACCAGCCATAATGCTGTCGATATCGACGCCAGCTGCTGCAATCGGCAGTAATCCCACTGCTGTCAGGACTGAGAAACGCCCTCCCACGTCATCAGGAATGACGAATGATTCGTATCCTTCTTTGGAAGCAAGTGTTTTCAATGCTCCTCTGGCTTTATCCGTCGTCGCATAAATGCGTTTGCGTGCTTCTTCGATGCCGTACTTTTCTTCCAGATATTTTTTGAACAAACGGAAAGCAATGGCCGGTTCAGTCGTCGTACC
This sequence comes from Terribacillus jepli, assembly GCF_047228925.1. NCBI lineage: Bacteria > Bacillati > Bacillota > Bacilli > Caryophanales > Bacillaceae > Terribacillus > Terribacillus jepli. The sequence continues at coordinate 32,273 of NZ_JBFEGH010000002.1, forward strand.
ACTTTTGGAAATGACATTCACACTGACGTCCTTACCTTTGATTGCATCCATCAGCTGATTCAGATAAGGAGCACTGATGCTATTGCCGACAAAGAATACCTGAGGTGCTTTGCGGTCTTCTTTGGAAAGTACATTGAAAAAACTGTGCGTCAATGCTTCGATTGCAGCACGGGCGCCAAGATAAGAACCGCCGATTCCCACAACGAGCAGGACATCCGAGTCGGATTGAATCTTTTCTGCAGCTTTTTTGATGCGTGCAAATTCATCCTTATCATAATCTGTCGGTAACTGAAGCCAGCCAAGAAAATCATTGCCGGCACCCGTTTTATTATGTAGTTGTTCATGCGCAGCCTGTACGAGCGGCGCCAGGTAATCCAGCTCCTGCTCCCCGATATATGGCATCGCTTTCTTATAATCGAATCCGATGTGTGTCATATTCATCCTCCTTGAAACTGCTTACTACTGCAACTTTACCGAAACTGGACAAGTAAAGCAAGAATTGTTATAGGAATAAAATCATCCAACAAACGCATGCTAAGAAAGATTTATCATCTCGCTTCATGAAATGGAGGTTATGCAGTTGAATATGATACAGCGTATCGCTCTTGTTCTTGTCATAATCGGCGCGATCAACTGGGGACTAGTCGGTTTATTCAACTACGACTTGGTTGCAGGTATCTTTGGTAATGGCAGTCAGGCGGCCGCTTTGCCGCGGATCATCTACAGTCTTGTCGGATTGGCTGGTCTAGTGTCGATTTCTGCACTTTTCCTCGAGCGTAAAGAAGTGGAAGAAGCGACAACAACCAAGGCATAAGCGGATAAATCAAAAAAGACCCCCTGCGATAGGGGGTCTTTCCATTATTTACGGTTGCCTTCTGTTTGTTTGATCCAGTCCTGCAGTTTATCTTTCAATGTGTTGAAGCCTGCTGGCGCATCTTCGGAAACAGCTTGTTTTGGGCTGTTTTGCGTTTTGGCAGGAGCCTCTTCCGTCGCACGGATAGAAAGAGAGTACTTACCGTTTTCTTCGTTGATATCAAGGATTTTGACTCTCACTTCATCACCTACGGATAGGTGTTCACTGATATCTTTAACGAAACCATGAGTCACTTCGGAAATGTGAACCAAACCTTGTACTTGCTCATCCAAAGCGACGAACGCGCCGTAAGGCTGGATTCCCGTAACTTTTCCTGTCAATACTTGTCCTGTTTCAAACTTCTCTGCCATACTAAACAACTCCCGATTTTTTCTACTTTTATTCGCAATATATAATTCTATCATAGTAAGTTGGATTCGGCAAAAAATTATAAAATGATGTTTTTTTCTCAGAACAGGTTTGCACCGTAATTATTTGGGCAATACATACTACTGTAAGACTTTCTCGTATTCCCCCTGTAGGCAAAGCGATGCGTATCGCTTTGCTCTTTTTTTTGCATATAAAGGCGAAAGGAGCTGAAACTAATGATAATTGGAGGCAAAGGGGCAACGCAGGATGTTTTACTCGAACGATATCTACCATCACGATGAATCAGCTATTAATTACCGTTTTTACCCATCTCTCAACGATCATACTTCGGGTACGATCCTTTTGCTTCATGGTTTCCTAGCTTCAGGATACTGCTTCCACCGCATGATTCCCGAGCTGCGCCAGCGATATCATGTGCTGACAATGGATTTCCCCCCTTTCGGCAATAGTGGTAAATGTGCAAAAGCGGTGTTTTCATATGACTATTACACTCGCCTTGTCGTCTCCCTTTTGGATCATTTGCATATCAAAAAACTGGATATCGGCGGACATTCCATGGGCGGCCAAATTGCGATGCGATTTGCATATGCGTATCCCCACCGCATAAATAAACTGTATCTGTTCGCCCCATCAAGCTATATGCTGCCAACTGACGCATTCAGCAGCCTGATCGCTTCCGCCAATTTCTTCCCTGCTATCATGCAGCTCGTGTTCGAAGCAAGCAGTGTTGTCAAATTCCTGCGCCATCTCGTCGCCGATCCCGAGAAAGTCACCCTGCGCATGGTAGTGGCGTACAGCATCCCCTTCATGAAAAAGGAACTTTATCCTAATCTGGCGGCCTTCATCCAGACACGAGGCGGGGACTTGCCAAATGACAGCCTGCAACAGATCCAGGCAGAGACAGTCATTTTTTGGGGCGATTTAGATCCATTGCTTCCACCTTCCATCGGCTATCGTCTGCTTGCAGAGCTTCCCAACGCCACGCTTCATGTCCTTCCGGATGCTGGCCATCTCCTGCCGGAAGAGACACCCGAGACACTGGTCTCATTTATGGACTGATCAATCATTTCGCTTTTCGAAGCATTTATTTATATAATGGGAGAAAGAAATGATGAAAGGAATGGGGAATATGCATAATTTCGAAATAATTCATGACCGCCGGAATTCCCGCTCCGTAAAATGGGACAATTTGAAGGCACTATATGGAGCGGAAGATGTTTTGCCGATGTGGGTTGCGGATATGGATTTCCAATCTCCGCAAGCCGTGATCGAAGCCTTGAAGAATAGGGCGGAACATGGCATCTATGGCTATACGATCACTGATGCCACTGTTTCCAAAGTCGTATCCGATTGGGTAGAAAAACGCCATGGCTGGCGTGTGAAACCCAGCTGGCTCCTGTATAGCCCTGGAGTTGTGACTAGTCTGCATATGGCGATTCAGACATTCACAGAACCTGGCGATCAAGTCGTCATCCAAACACCTGTTTATGCACCTTTTTATAACGTAGTCAAAGCACATGACCGCAAACTTGTCGAAAATCCTTTGATCGCCGAGAATGGTACATACCGAATGGATTTCAGACAGTTGGAGAGCTGTTTCCGAGCAGGAGCAAAAGCGATGATCTTATGCAATCCGCATAATCCAGTTGGTCGTGTCTGGACAAAAGAAGAGCTCGGACAGCTAGCGAATCTTTGTCAAACCTATGATGTTCTGCTGCTGTCGGATGAAATCCATGCTGATTTGATTCATGAAGGACATCAGCACATCCCGATTGCTTGCCTGTCCGAGGACATGAGTAAACGGACGATCACCTTCTTGTCACCATCGAAAACATTCAATTTAGCAGGACTGCAAGCATCCTATGCAATCGTCGAACAGGAAGATAAGCGCAAGCAGCTGCAAGAAACATTCTCCAAGCAAGGGTTCCATATGCTGAATACAATGGCGGTTGCTGCGATGGAGGCTGCTTACATGGACGGCGAGGAATGGCTGAAAGGTCTCTTGGATATATTGGCAGTCAATAAAAAGCTGGCTGAAGATGCATTGGCGGATAATCCACTGATTCAGCTTGCTCCGCTGGAAGGCACCTATTTGATGTGGCTTGATTGCCGCAATATGAACCTGGAACAAAAAGAATTGATGGATTTCTTTGCTAAAAAAGCGAAGCTGGGATTCAATGACGGCATTCAATTCGGCGAAGCTGGTGCTGGTTTTGTCCGGATGAATATCGCCTGTCCACCTGAAACGATGCGTGATGCGCTCAAGCGCCTGATGAACAGCCTGAAAGAATTCGAGGCAGCGATATGAACCCATTGGAAATCGGGAGTATTGTAAAAGCTCGGTACAAAACTGGTGCCTATGTCGGTAGAATCAAGGAAGAGCGCGGCAAATTTTATTTAGTAGAAGTACTTGCAGTCCTTAAACATCCGCAACAAGGCGATCTGCACAATCCAAAGGAAACAGAAGGTGTCTTCTTCCATGAACGACGGGCACTCGCCCATCATGAAAAAGCGAATATACCGAAGTCTGCCGTAACTGCATTCACAGATGACATTCCAGACTATCCCGCTTCTTTACAGACAGCATTGCAGCAGCTCAAGGAAGATTTAAATGGACAGCCCGCCTCCGCTTACCGTGATCTCGCACTCTCAAATATGGGTTCGCTGGAAAAAGATTATTTCGGCTGAAAGAAAAAGGCAGGAAGCATTGCTCCTGCCTTTTATCAATTGTCTCGAGCTCCCGGGACCGTGTGATTACGTTTATTCGGTACTATAAATCGCCTTCGATTTCTATCCCGGATCGGGATCACAGCATGTTCCTCGACTTGTTGTATGTATAGTGATTAAATTATTAATTCGATATTGTGAAAAATATTCCTCAGAACTAAATACAAAACCTAGAAAAAACTCCCAAAAAGGAACTTTTTTGAACTAGATCCATAGTATCTTTGATAGCTGTTCCCACAGGTATAATGGAATATCCCATCCCCTTTATATCTTTAGAAAAGTAAAAAAGCCGGAGAGAATTCTCCAGCCTTTTTAATCAGCTTAAATGGTTTTCCAATATTTCTCTAATACCTTCCAATGCAGCTTCCTCATCGTTACCATCTGCAGTTATGACCACTTGTGCACCTTGCGGGACACCTAGTGACATGACACCCATGATCGATTTCAGATTGACCTTTTTCTCCTTGTATGTCAGTTCAATTTCAGAATTGAACTGACTGGCTTTATTGACGAGTAACGTTGCAGGGCGCGCATGGATCCCCGTTTCGCTTGTGATTGTGAAAGTCTTTTCTTGCATGTTATTCCCTCCAAAGCTTATGTACATGTAATTGAATGTGATTGTAATAACATATTTCATTATAGGAGATAAGAAAGCGGTTTTAAATGGATAAGCCACTTTTTTAAGTTTAAAAACCGCCACGCGGCAGAAGTTTGAGTTTATCCTGTTTTTATGGTAATTTTGACACATCTAGCAAAAAGGAGTGCTGTCATGAGTGTACATATCAATGCAGAAGCTGGCCAGATTGCGGACAAGATCCTGCTTCCTGGTGATCCGCTGCGCGCAAAATACATCGCTGAAACATTTTTGGAAGATGCGAAGCTCTACAACGAAGTAAGAGGAATGTACGGCTATACTGGTACGTACAAAGGAGAAAAAATCTCTGTTCAAGGTACTGGAATGGGTGTTCCTTCCATCAGCATCTATGTGAATGAATTGATTCAGAGCTACGGCGTGAAGAAACTCATCCGTGTCGGCACATGCGGCGCTATCCAAAAAGATGTCCAAGTACGGGACGTCATCCTCGCCTCCACATCCAGCTCCGATTCCCAAATGAACCGCCAGGAATTCGGTACGGTCGATTTCGCTCCGACAGCTGATTTCGATTTGCTATTGAAAGCATATCAGGCCGGACAGGCCAAGGGCTTGAATATCCGTGTTGGAAACGTCTTTACAAGCGATCGCTTCTATCGCGACAACACTTTGGAGTTCTATGGAAAATTAGCGGATTATAACGTCTTGGCTGTTGAAATGGAAACAACTGCCCTGTATACACTTGCAGCGAAACATGATTGTCAGGCACTATCCGTCCTCACAGTCAGCGATCACATCCTGACAGGTGAAGAAACAACTGCCAAAGAGCGTCAGACTACATTCAGCGACATGATGGAAATCGCATTGGATGCTGCAATCCAGGCATAGAAGGAGGCTTCTATGCCTTTTTCTATGCTTAAATTGTAAACCCAATAAAAAAATAGGTTGACAATAAACAGGAGCTTGTTTACTATTTCATCAAGGAGTTGATAAATGATGAGTCGTACTGGTAAATTGACTGCAAGCGCCATGTTTGTCGGCTTGATGACCGTCGGTGGGAATATTTCGGTCTGGCTGCCTTTTCTCGCCGTTCCAATCGGAGGACAAACAGTGCCATTATCGATGCAGCCTTTCTTCGCATTGCTTGCCGGTTTGCTGTTAGGGTACAAGTGGGGATCTTACAGCATGATTTGTTACATATTGCTTGGTTTGACTGGTCTGCCAATATTCGCGGATCTCTCAGGAGGTTTTGCTGTCTTTGCAGGACCTACTGGCGGTTTCTTGCTATCTTTCATATTCATTGCATTCATCGCTGGATTCATCATGGAAAAAACCCACTTCCGATTTCGAATTTTCGGAGCGGTGATCGCTGGCGTGCTGGTGAATTATCTTATCGGGGTCACCTATATGTACGCTGCCATGCAGCTTTGGATGAGCGTGGATATTAGTTATTTGGCCGCTTGGATCAGCATGGTCCCATTCTTTGTCAAAGATATCTGTTTCGCGATACTTGCAGCAATGTTTTATCCGAGAGTGGCTTATGCGTTTGGAAAAGGTAAAGTAACATATAATACTTCGTTTAAATGACATTTTCTCAGGGAAATTTAGTTATAATGATTACATCATACATTATAGCTTTTTTCCCGAAAGGATGTCGCCGCACATGTCATTGTTCCAGAATTTGCCTTTATGGAGTGCATTGATCGCGATAATATTCGCACAGGTAATCAAAGTGCCCATCCGTGCTATTGCAGATAAACGCATTCAGCCTGATTTAGCATTCAGTACAGGAGGAATGCCGAGCAGCCATTCCGCCGCGGTAGCTGCACTCACGACTTCCATTGGTTTCGAAAGCGGACTCAGCTCTCCCGTATTTGCTGCCTCCTTCGTTTTTAGCATCATCATCATGTTTGATGCATCCGGTGTCAGAAGACAAGCAGGTGAGCAAGCAATCTTGCTGAATTTGCTCTTGAAGGATTTCCAGCGCTTTGTCGAGGAAGCAAGAAACTGGGGCAGTAAGCAGGAATTCGAAAAAAATCGCGAGATCAGGGAAATGCTCGGCCACCAGCCGATAGAAGTCTTTTTCGGAGCATTAACCGGCATCGCCATCTCCCTTGTCATCTATTTGCTGTTTTGACTGTAGCTGCAGCTGCTTGCCTTCTGAATCATGTACTGGAAGCTGCCTTTGTTCATATTCGATGACGTCTTCCACTGTCAAATTGGTCAGCTGGCTCCATGTCACATACATAGCTGCAAGCCAGAGAGTACAAAGCAAAGCTCTTTTGCACCAACGTCGGATCATATCTTTCACCTCTGGTAACAGCATCGACAAATGAATCACGCCCTATACGAAAAAAGCAGCCGCTTGGCTGCTTTTTTCGTTAGCCGAAGATATTGAATTTCCCTTTTTTCAAGACCAATCCGACACCGCCCAGCTGATAGAGATAGCGATTATCGGATGCTTTCTTCATGACATCCGCTGGTTTCCCGAACAGCTTCTTGCCCATTACGACACCCATGGCATCACCGCCGCCCAAGGAAGCAAGTGTGCCTTTGATCTCTGGAACAAATTTCTGCGTATTGCTTTCCCTGCGGATGAGTGCTTTTAGATTCTGGGCACAATTAAATCCCATTTGCGTAGCTATCTGGGCTGTCGGAGGGAATGGTTTGCCGGTTTCTTCATTCATGATGGCAGCACAGTCACCAACGATAAAGATATCGTCATGATTCGGATCGCGAAGATCTTCTGTCACCATCACCTTGCCGCGGTTCACTTCGAAACCGGATTCCTCCAGGATGGAATTGCCTTTGACACCGGCAGCCCATACAGTTGTATTGGTTTTTACCGTGTGCCTTTCGCCTGCTTTTTCATAAACGATGCTGTCGGCCGTCACTTCCTTGAGGAAGGCATTCGTCTGGAATTCGATTCCGCGCGATTCCAACGAATTCAAGGCATACTCGACGAGCTGCGGATCGAATCCCATCATGACAGACGCCCCAGCCTCAATAACGATGACTCTCACTTTATCACGGTCGATATCATATTCCTTGCACAGCTTCGGCACACGTTCTGCAAGCTCTCCGGCAAACTCGATGCCAGTGAATCCTCCTCCGCCGATGACGATATTCAACCGCTCTTCTTTCTTTTCTTTTTCATTATTATAGACAGCGAAATTATGCTCGATATGTTCCCGGATCAAGCGGGAAGAGTTGATGCTGCGGATAATGTACGCATGGTCAAGAAGTCCCTCGATGCCAAAGTTCGCTGGCTCAAAGCCCAGTCCGACGACAAGATAGTCATAAGAGAGTTCGCCATTCTCCATCACCAGCTTCTTTTCCTCCGGTTTGATTTTCGTCACTGTATCCTGGACGAAATTGACTTTTTTCGCATCGATGACATCCTTGATTGCGATGCGTGTCTGGTCATGATGCCTCGTGCCAGCCGCATTTTCATGGAGCCATGTCGTCTGGTAGTGGTAATCATGTTTGTTGACGAGTGTGATGCTCGCCTCGTCCGCTCCAATCAGTTTTTGAAGTTTCACTGTCGTGATCAGGCCGCCGTAACCTGCGCCTGCAATCACAATTTTCGGTTTGCTCATCTTCGATCACATCCATTAACATAGTTTGGTTTTCCAAAGCTTGCAACAACCTAACAACACATTAATTTTTTGTTTGTGATACTATTCACTTTATAAAGCAGATGAAAACATAAAACTGTCACAAAACCTTCATCAATATTATGGTAAACGTTTTCTTTCCTTTAATCAACCAATAAAGGAGAAGCTATTCCTGGCATAGAGCCTGCTACTTTCGAGATAAAAATCCTTCTTCTTACTCATATTTCTGTAACTATGATAAAATACCAGTTGTTACGTTTAAAAATACTAGGAGGAACCGGTATGTCAGATCAAGTATATGATGTGACCATCATCGGTGCAGGTCCAGTCGGACTTTTCACCGCATTCTATGGTGGGATGCGTCAGCAAAGTGTCAAAATCATTGAAAGCCTTCCCCAAGTCGGCGGACAGCTTTCTGCCCTATACCCAGAAAAATACATCTATGATATAGCAGGTTTCCCACAGATCCGTGCACAGGAATTGGTGGACAACCTTATGGAACAGCTGAAACGCTTCGATCCGACGATTGCACTCGGTGAGTCAGTCGATAAAGTCGAGCGTTTGGAAGATGATACATTCCGCATCGAGACGGACAAGGACGTGCATTTCTCCAAGACCATCATCATCACGGCAGGCAACGGTGCCTTCCAGCCGCGCCGCTTGACGGTTGAACGATGTGATGAGTTCGAGGGCATCAACTTGAACTATTACGTGGATAATATGCAAAAATACGCCGGCAAGCGTGTATTGCTGGCCGGCGGCGGCGATTCCGCGGTCGACTGGGCGCTGATGCTCGAACCGATCGCCAAAGAAGTCATCCTCGTCCATCGCCGAGATGAATTCCGTGCCCATGAACACAGTGTGGAACGACTTATGCAGTCCAATGTAAGAATCATGACTCCTTATACTCCAGTCGAAATGCTGGGTACGGACCGCATCGAGCAAGTCGTCCTGCAAAAGGTGAAAAGCGAAGAAAAAGAAACGATTGATGTAGACGAAGTGCTTGTAAACTATGGCTTCATCTCCTCCCTTGGACCGATCAAACAGTGGGATTTGGAAATAGAGAAAAACAGCATCGTTGTCAATACAAAACAAGAAACGAATATCCCTGGTATCTATGCTGCAGGTGATATTTGCACATATCCAGGTAAAGTCAACTTGATCGCCTCTGGATTCGGTGAAGGCCCGACAGCCATCAACAATGCCAAAACGTATATCGATCCAGATGCACGTGTACAGCCAAAGCATTCCACAAGCATGTTTTAAACACAAGCGCACCGGTTACCTTTAAGGAAACCGGTGCTTTTTATATGCTTCTTGTATAAGGAAGCCCTTCTATCACACACTAGTAGCGATAAAGGAGGAGCTGTATGGAAAACGAATTCGAACATCGCTTGATTCCGCTTGCCTCGATCAAGAGCGGAAAGGAAACGACCGTCTCCCCGACCGTCCATGGATATTTGGACAGAATCGTCAACGTATTCTTCATTGAAAACCCTGATACAAAAGAATGGGTGCTTGTCGATGCCGGTGTACCCGATACCGCGGGCAATATCAAACAGGCAGCTGCCGAGCTGTTTGGAGAAGACGCAAAACCAGCCTGCATCATCCTTACACATGGCCACTTCGATCATGTCGGCAGTATAGTAGAGCTGGTGAAAGAATGGGATGTTCCTGTTTATGCGCATGAATTGGAATTGCCTTATTTGACCGGACAGCTGGACTATCCGGAAGGCAATACAAATGCAGGCGGTGGTCTGATCACGAAAATATCCAAAACATTCCCGAATGCAGGCATCGATTTGAGCCAGCATGTACGCCTCATCCCGCTTGATCATCAAGTACCGCATCTGCCGGGGTGGCAATGGATCCACACTCCTGGACATACACCGGGTCATATCAGCTTATTCCACCAAGAAGACAAAGTCTTGATTGCCGGCGATGCATTTACGACTGTCCAGCAAGAATCCCTGCATAAAGTTCTGACACAGCAAAAAGAATTCAATGGTCCTCCCCGCTACTTCACCATGGACGAGCAAGAAGCCTTTCGCTCGATCCGGAAATTGAAGGACCTGCATCCCAAAGCAGCCGGAACCGGTCACGGCATGCCTGCTTTCTTTGAAGAATTGGAAGAAGGTCTCAAAAAGTTAACTGAAACAAGCAAATAAAAATTCATCAACATTTGATTAGTCCAATTCACTTGCGAATTGGGCTTTCTTTTTGTTTTGCGCCTTGTTAGGATTTCGAATGATATAATATGTTGGAACTGTTTATTTTTGTATAAGGAGTGAAAAATATGAATCAGTTATCACAGTCATATTGGGATGAATTCTGGAAGGCCCAAGATAAACAAAAACCAAACAAAGTCAGTGCATGGCAATTCGGAGCTGATCCCGATTACTTGGCTCAATTAGTAATGGATGGTATAAAAACAGCCACTTGTTCGGGACTGATTTTTTATGAACTCGAAAACGAGCCTTTGCCCTCCGTTGATGATTACAATATTGTCTTAAGCAGCAAAGATGAACCACTGGCAATCATCAGAACCTCTGATGTAAAAATAATGCCGATGAATGAGGTTCCAGAGGAGTTTGCCATTGCTGAAGGTGAGGGGGACAGAACGTACCGATATTGGAAGGATGTTCACGTAGAATTCTTTACGGAAGAGCTGAGAAAGTTAGGACTCGAATATTCAGAAGACATGAAGCTAGTGTGTGAGCGTTTTGAATTAGTAGATATAAAAAAATGATGAAAAGACGCTTGGAAAAGTTTCCGAGCGTCTTTCCATTAGCGTTGAACTGTTTCAAACCCTTTCTCCCACTTCTGTTTTTTTCTTCATTTTCGGTACTGTTTTTCGGATTGTCTTTTGACGGAAGTCCTGCTCCAATTCCTCCAATGAGCGATTCTTCGTTTCCGGCAACGTTTTATGGATGAAGATAATCGCAGCAATACCCAGTATGACAAAGATCAGGAAAGTGCTGGACAGTCCGATTGCGCTAAGCAGGACCGGGAATGTCAAACTCACAGTGAAGTTCGTCATCCAGTGAAAGAATACCGCAATCCCCATCCCCATTCCGCGAATGCGTGAAGGGAAGATCTCAGACAGCATCAGCCATGTGACAGGTGACACCGCTCCTTGCTGGAATGCCAGGAATGTTACAGTGAGGCCCAAAACCAAATATGGCAGCAGAGCAGTACCTTCAAAGAAAGTTGTCACGATTGTTATCAAAAGCAATGCACTTGTCGTTCCGATAAAACCGGTTATCAGCATTGGTCGGCGACGTACTCTGCCTAATAGCCAGATACCGAAGATTGCGGCAGCGACGGAAATGATACCATTGGCAATATTACCTATCAATGCTGCATCCCGGCCGAACCCTGCATCACTTAAAATCTGCGTACCATAATACATGATGGAGTTGACACCGGTTATCTGCTGGATGACACCGATACCCAATCCGATAAGGACGATTCTCCTGATCCAGGGAATGGCCAGATCCTTAAAGGAAGCTTTATCAAGATTCTTTTCTTTCTCCACTGTTTTTTTGATTTGTTCGATTTCTTGTTTGGCCCGATTTTTACGGCGGATCTTTAATAGGATCTGGAAAGCTGTCTTCAGCATACCTTGCTGCGCCAGCCATCTTGGACTCTCCGGCATGACAAGCATTCCGAACCATAATACAATCGCAGGCAATGTTGCGATAACAAGCATATAACGCCAAATATGTGCAGTATCTCCAAATAGATTTCCAAGCAATGCGTTGGAAGAATAAGCAAGCAGCTGACCGGTAACGATCATCAAATCATTGATCGTCACCATTTTCCCGCGCGACTCAGAAGGTGACACCTCCGCAAGATAAGCCGGAACTGTAACCGATGCACCACCGACAGCTAGTCCGAGCAGTACGCGAAAGGCAATCATCGTCTCCGTGTTCGGCGCGAAAGAACAGCCCAAAGTCGCGATAAAGAATAAGACAGCCAAGTATAAAATGACACGCCGGCGCCCGACTTTATCGGCAAGCTTCCCGCCGGATACAGCACCGAACGCTGCACCGAGAAGCAAGGAACTCGCCACCATTCCTTCTGTTAAGGGCGTCAGATTCAGTTGGTCTTCCTGCCCCATGAAAGGCAGCGCTCCATTGATGACACCTGTGTCATATCCGAATAATAATCCTCCGAAGGTAGAGATGAATGCAATCAGTCTCAACCTCCGCTTCGAACTTCGGCCATCATCCTCGATTTGAGGGACATTCCCTCTGCCATTCGCTTGTTTGTCCATCTTCTCTCTCCTCCATTTTTCGCATGTTGTCTGCAGTACAAACAGTGCCTTTACCCTTGGTTGTATGTAGGGGTTGGTAGGAGTTATATACCCGTAATCTGTTAAGATAATCATTTTTCTTGTATGACAATTTCATTTTCCGCGTAACAGTGGTATTACAGAGCGTTTTTCACTTGTTATAGGTTTTTGGTCATAAAGACCGTTTCTATTTCTGCACCATCAGGTTTTATGACTGTTTTCCTATCACTGATGGAAAACCCTTCCTGCTCATATAATGCAATATTTCGCCGGACGGAAAGCCTCACTTGACAGCGCAGCATATTAAATCCATGACTGACAGCATGGTCGGCTAAAGCCGAAAGTAATTGTCTCGCTATTTTTCTCCCTCTTTCTTCTGGACGGACAGACAAACGGAAGAAGTATAAAGCATCTTCTTGTTCTTTGAATCGAAGAGCACCTATCGCTTTATCGGCCTGCCAATATATAAGGGCTCTTTCTTTTTCATCCTCTAATAAAGATTTAATAGAAGCTGCCGTTTCATCCAATGCACTGGATGGAGCGGCGATGTATCTGTATTCCTCAAATGCAGCGAGCATGACACGATGGATTTCATACGCATCCTTCGGTTCAGCAAATGTGATCATCCTATTCCTCCTGCTTTGGTGCTAGATTTTTTAAATATAATCCTAGCATATATTGTCACTATTTATATGTGAACACCTCCAGACACACTCAATTTGGGAAATAGAGTCTCATGTAAGGGAGAAAAAAAATGATTGCAAAGCTGATATTAGCTTTCAAATAGGAAATTAAAAGGAGGTTCATCACCACCATTTTCCCAATACCGGTTTTCCATTTTATATTTTACAATTTAAGATAGGATTACATAAATTAATATTCAGGAGGAAACATGAAATGAATAGAAGTAAGTTTATAACTGTTTTGTTTGTCAGTCTCGCAATGGTACTTTCATTGACCATCTCCTTGCAGCCAGCAAAATCCTACGCTGCTGTCAACAACACACCCGTTGTCTTCGTTCACGGCTTAACAGGATCGGATTCGAATTTCTATTTCATCGAAAGATATCTGGAGAGACAAGGCTGGTCGGATGAAGAGCTGTTTGCCATTGACCTCCCTAGCAAGCAAGGGCATCAAGAATTGAATTCAGCTGCCATTCGAGAATTCGTTGATGATGTACTCGCGGAAACAGGCAGTGACAAAGTAAACATCGTCGCGCATAGCATGGGCGGAGCAAACAGCCTTTATTACATCTTGAACAAAGGCGGAAATGATAAAGTGGATAAGCTGGTGACAATAGGAGGAGCGAATCGACTTACCACAAGCGTAGCTCCTGATGGCATAGACACTACTTCCATCTACTCGACGAGCGACTCTATTGTCAGTTCCTACTTGTCTATTTTATCTGGTGCAAATAACATCAGGATCTATGGGGTTTCTCATATCGGTCTTCTGAACAGCTATCAAGTAAACAACTATATTAAAGAGGCGCTTACAGAATAACTCTTTAATTAATGTGACTGGTATATCAAATTGATGCATTTTTAGCTGGCGGGGAATATTCCCTGCTGGCTTTTTTCACTTTCTTGGATATTTCTGGACATATGTCCTTTAAGAAATCTGAGTCTTTCGATAAACTCAGAAGAAGGAGGTCTTTTCGATGAAGTTCCTATCTGATCAAGCATTGATTCCAACTTATTTAGAACAGATCAGGATGAAGTATAAGCTATCAAACTGCAAAATCAGATGGTTGAAATTCACATCAGGCGAGCTTATCTGCCAACAGGGCAATCCCTTGGAGTATATTTAGTTTCCTCGTTAAAGGGAAGGTAAAGATTTATACCACTTCTCCTGAAGGCAGACAATTAATCGTTGCGTTTAATTGTCCTTAAGAGGTGTTTGGAGATGTGGAGCTAATTCAGAATGTACATCTATTAAATACGGTGGAAGCAGTCACTCCAATAGTCGTTGGGCGGATTTCTGTGAATGAAGCAAATCGGCTGCGGGCTGCGAGCGATTTAGACAGTACACTGCTTGATATAATAAGCCGGAAATCCCTTACAAAGTCTACCACGCTTTCTTTTCATTTACTTCATCCAACCGATGTTCGTTTTGCAAGTTATTTATACTCCATAACGCATGATGAGAATGGAAATTGTGTACAGAAAAAAATTGCAAGCAAAGACCTGAAAGAAATAGCAGGCTGTATCAATACAACAGTCCGGCATCAAAATCGCATACTCCATTCTTTTCAAAAAGAAGGCATAATCGAACGCATCCGAGGAGGTCTGCTCCTTAAAAGTCCATCACAGTTAAAAGACAAAACAAAGGATAATTTATACGAAATTCATATTAGATTTTGATGGTACATTAGCAGATTCAGCAACGTGCAGTATTTTAGCTACACAAGAAGCCTTTAAACTTTCAGGGCTGACACCCCCCGATTCCAATCAGGTTTTACACTACATGGGGATACCGATTGAACAATCATTTAAAGAAATGTCGACTGAGCCTTTATGCGAGGAATACTTCGAGCAGCTACTCACATTATTTCGCTCCACTTATAAAGAATTGGAACAAGTCACCTTAAGATCATTTGAAAACATACATAACGTATGGAAGGATTATCACAAAAAGGTATTCAGTTATTTGTCCTTTCAAGTAAAAAGACAGATGTGCTTTATCGTAATTTACAATCATTACAGCTGGATAAGTATTTTACGGATTGGATTGGTTCGGATCAAGTGACATATTACAAGCCGCACCCCGATGGTATTCATACAATTATGAAGCGCTATGGCCAGCAGCCTCATGCATGCATCATGATTGGTCATGCCATATTTGATATTGAAATGGGACATGCTGCCGGCTGCCATACATGTGCAGTTGCCTGGGGCAGCCATTCCGTCACCAGTCTTCAACAGGCAAAACCCACTTACTTAGTGAAGGAAACAAGGGAACTTTTAACATTATAACAGTGCCTAAAACGAACGAACCATATTTCTGCCTGTGCCGGCAGAAACTCCAAAACAAAAACCGAACTTGCGCGAATCTTGATGGAAAGATTCACGTCATAGTTCGGTTTTTTCTAGCTAAAGTACCAGACTCTTTCAGGAGCAGCCTCAGACTTTCGCTGAATTAATGAATCAGCAATTCTCCGGCGTACCAGCATTCGTCGCTGTCTTGAACGACGACCCACACCCGCAGCTGACAATGGCATTCGGGTTATCGATGGTGAATTATCGGTACCCTTTACGCTCGTTTTCCGATAGCCTAATCGTTGATATTTCGGGGTTTTTCGGTTATGTAGGCGGATTGTTTTTCTTCCGCAGGATTGTCGATCACGACCGTACAGAACGGTTAATCTCGTTGTAGTCAGTTTACCCTAAGTCCTCCGTTAAGACAAGCAGTAATTCTACTCTGAAGTCTATACCAAAGCACATTCTGTTCTCTATGCTGTTCGCTATGCCGTCGAGTGTCCGCAGGTGAATAGTGATCCGGAATATTCCGAATGGCTTAACGGTGCTGTTCGGCATAGTAAACGGAATATACTGCCAAGCCGCGACATTATCGTTATAATGTCGCTATCGACTTCCCTTTATCATCCTACGTTTTTTCATCGGAATTATGCGCGGCAAAATGAACACAAAAAAAAGAGGCGAAGCAGCCGTAGCCACCTCGCCTAATTAATCGATCCATTCCACTTTTATCGGCGTCCTACACCGAAGACAAATCGCAGTCTCTTGTTTCTTCCGTACAAACCGTTTCTTTCCGCAATTCGGACATTCTATTTTCGCTTCATATATAAACGGATATGCAAATGCCGCAAATGCTCCGAGCCATACCGGAATAGCAATAACGAATCCGATAATTGTGATCGTTAGTAATAACGCAATTAACGCCAGGACAAAGCCCGTTATAATCGATAGGACATTCTTCACTTTCCGCTTGCCACCCGTAGCAATCTCCGACCTGCTGACCGTTACCGTTTCATACGTGTACCTACCATTACCTTCCACACTATCCGCCCCTTTATATCACTTATTCAATACTGGATGAATAAAGTAATCATCTGCGACATTCGGATAATTATCTCGGTTGAAATTGTTCCAATTGATTTTATCGAAAGTCTCTCGAGTCATTCCAATTGTATTAATTACGGATTCCTCTTCGTTACCATACTGATCTACAAGAGGGTAGTACCAATCTAAAACGACATTGGATACTTCTTCATTTTCGAAAAGCTTTTTAAATATCTGCGAAGAGTCATCCTCGATTCCGCCCTTTATATAGCCTTCCGAAAAGTTATCGTCGGCCCGAAGTGAGGCTATTACAATCTTGTCGTCGGCCGCCTCGGTTCCCGCATTATCATTTATTTTGAGTTCCTTAATCCGCTTTTCATCCATGTTCGATTCTTTGCCAGCAGCCTTGTTAATCGCCTTAGTTATAGTCTCCTCGAGAGAAGGTTCGACTTTCTTTTTGGCTTCTGCCTTTTCGGCTTTTTCTTTCTCAGCCTTCTCTTTAGCTGCTTGCTCTTCTTCCTTCTCCTTTGCAGCTTTCTCTTCGGCAGCCTTTGCCTCTGCTTCTTTCTGTTTTTCGGCTTCTTTTGCTGCGTCGTCTTCTTTAGTTTCAGCTTTAGCTGCCGAAGGTTCCGCTTTATCCTCGCTCTTAACTTCGTCCGTATTAGCTGAAGTTGAGGTATCAGGACTCGTTCCGAAACCAATTATAGCAAGCAATATAATAACTATTGTAATGACTGATCTAGTAACCGTACTCCATTTCTTACTAACCCATAATATTACAAGTCCGACCGGGAAAAATAAAACTAGCCATAAGATAATAAACCATGTTCTTTTATACAATGGTTCTTTCAAATTAGACTCCCCTTTAATTTTATAACTGGATTATATAATACAATCGTCCTAAATAGTAGAAAATTATGTAAAAGAGGCCGAAGCCTCTTATTCTTAATACCTATCCAAAGCCCTTCTCGACCGGGCGTTCACTTCATTCACTGCTCCCGTAACACCTCTTCTCGCACCTTCAGCTCTAATTTCACGCTCGAGATATTTTACAGTGAATTTAGCCATCTCTGTCATTGATTCTCTCGTTGCTGGGCCGTGATATTCAAGTGGCATACTAATATTATACGTGTCACCAGATCCTCCAGCTCCCGACAATTCCATATTTGCAGCGGTTTCCATAGCTCGAAGGCTTGAAGACCTCATTCCACTTTCGAATTTTTCCATATTCAGGGAGTCTATCGCTGGCATTGTTGGCGTGGCTGCTGATGTTATTTCGTCCGCCATACGTTCCGCCGATTTTAATACGGAACCCATTGCGTCAGTCATACCTACGCCAATGCCCGGCGGTATCCAACGCCCGACTTCCTTCGCCATTACGCGAGAAGGCGAGTGAATTCCGAGTGGCTTCTTAATCCAGTCTGGAATTTTATCGGCCAGCCCCGCGATAACGCTGCCGAGGTCTATCGATTGGATACCCTCGATAAGTCCGTTAACAATGTCGGCTCCAATGTCGATCATATCGCCGATAATGCTGCCGATTCCGTCGAGGATTTCGCCGCCGATATCTAAGGCTGCGCTGCCGACATCGCCAAGCAAGTCGAGGACTCCGTCAATAAGCGCTAGTATCAACTCGCCGCCCATTTCGAGTAGTTCCGGCAGATGGTCGATCAAAGTATCGATAATTACGCCGATAATCTCGATGATTGCACTGATTAACTCGGGTATAATCTGGATGATTCCGTCAATTAGCGCTAGCAGTAACTGAACGCCTGCTTCTAGGATTTGCGGTAAATTGTCGATGATTGCGCCAACAACACTAATGATTAGCAATAGCGCCGCATCGATAAGCTGAGGCAAGGCATCAATCACTCCTTGTACTAAGGCAAGCAATATCTGAACACCTGCGTCGATAATCATTGGTAAATTTTGCACGATTACGTCAATTAGCGAAGTGACTAGCAGTAGTATCGCGTCGATTATCTGTGGAAGCGACGATACAAGTCCGTTGATTAGTGCAGTCACAATTTGAATCCCAGCCTCGATAATAATCGGCAATAGCTCAACAATCGTATTAATCAGCGTCGTAATAAGCGTCATCACAGTCTCGATTATTTGCGGCAAAGCCTGCACAATTCCGTTGATTAGCGCAACTAGAAGTTCAATCCCCGCTTGGATAATTAACGGAAGCAAAGCCGCAATTGTCATCGTGATTGTCGAAATCAATGTCGTTACAACCTCGATGATTACCGGTAGCGCCGTTACCAATCCCTGCAGCAACGTAGTCAATATCGTCGCGCCCGCTTCGAGAATCATCGGCAGGTTTTCGGCGATTGCTGTTATGATGAACGTTATGAGTGATGTGATCCCTTCGATAACTAGCGGTAATGCCGTTACAATACCGTCAAGGATTGTTTGAATAAGCTGAACTCCGGCCGTTAATATCATCGGCAAGTACGTCGTTATACCGGTAAGTAACGCCGAAATAATCTCGTTTGCTTTCTCGGAGATCATGTTGATATTGCTCGTTATTCCTTCGGATATAGCCGGTAGGAAACGAGATCCCGCAATTAGTAATCCAGGAAGTCCGCCGACAAGCGCACCTACAATAGTCGGAATAAGCCCCGCAACAAGATTGCCTAAGCTACTGAAGTCGCCCGCTATTGCATCGTTGAATACCGTTTTTAGCTTCGAAAGGAATCCAGATATGGCCTCGATACCGGCACCGATTACCGACTGTACTCCTGGCGGAAGCATATTATATAAAGATTGACCAAGCTCCGCTGCCTTCGCCCCTATCGTCGATGCTGTTTCTGCGATTAGAGTACCGAGTTTGCCCATCGTACCGCTGAAGTCTGTGAATAACGAAGCTGTTGCGGACTTAATTGTGTCCCAGTTCTTCGTTATTGCGACGGCCAGTCCGATGATTACTGGTACTAACGCCAATATAGCTGCAGAAATTCCAACGAATGCCCCTACCGATATTCCGAGTACGCCTGCGATGATGCCAAGACCTGCTATAAGTCCAGGTAATACCGAAATAATGTATAAAATCCCGGCACCGAACAGTAACGCTATCGGGGTTATAGCTGCTAAAATCGCGAAAGTTGTTTGCAATTCATCAGGTAGTCCATTGAAAGCATTTATCATGTCTCTAACTACGTTAGTCACGGCAATTATGGCTGGCGTTAGTGCCGCTCCTATAGTAATCTTCATTGTCTCGAAGGCACCCATAAGCTCTTCTATCGCACCTTTTAGGTTATCCTTCATCTGTTTGGCCGTCTCTGCCGAAGCCCCTGCGCTGTCTTCTAACGATGCAGTCATTTTATCGATTTCGGATGGTCCAGCTTCCATTAAAGCTAGGAATCCGGATACTGCTTCTGTTCCGACTAGCTGCGCCAGCGTTGCCGCTTTCTGAGTGTCCGTCTGACCCTCGAGTGCCTTGTTAAACTCCTCGACGACTCCCGATATACCGATAAAATTACCTTCAGCGTCTGTTACAGATACGCCTAACGCTTCCATTGCTTTCGTGTTCTTCTCCGATGGATTTAATAGAGCAAGTAACGAGGCCCGTAGTGCTGTACCTGCGTTTTCTCCGGATAGCCCTCGATCGGTCATATGACCGATTGATGCGGCTAATTCTTCGAGGCTGATCCCGAGTGCTGACGCCGGGGCTCCCGCATATTTTAAAGCGTACTGCATATCGGTAATATCCGCTGCCGATTGGTTCGCTGTCTGTGCTAAAATATCGGCAACCCTCGAAGCTTCGCCTGCTTCAAGACCCCATATATTTAACGCCGATGCAACTACGTCCGCAGTCTGCGCCATATCAGCCCCGGATGCCTCTGCCGCCGAGATAACACCAGGCATTGCCGCGATGATTTCAGTAGCCGTAAATCCGAGTGCTGCGAGGTTTTCTTGCGCTTGAGCAACTTCAGCCGCACTTTTTGAAGTACTGGCTCCGAGTTCTAATGCAGATTGTCGCAATTCCTCTAGTTCGGTACTCGTAGCCCCTGCGATTGCACCTACGCGGGATATCTGCGCTTCAAAGTCTGCCGAAGTCTTTACGGCTGCCCCCACTCCGACCGCCATTGCTGTTCCTGCGATGGCCGCCATTTGAGACATGTTTCGGCTAAAGTCTTGAAGTTGGCCGACCGCTGAATTAATACCTTTTGTAAAATCGGATATGTCGGCTGTTACCCGTACTAAAACGTCTCCTATCATAATCTAATCACGGTGTTAAACCTTTTCCTATGTTCCATCATGAAGAACCTCTCCTTTTTTGACCAATGGTCAAATATTTATAAATAAAAAAGCGCCCATAATTGGACGCTAATTATTTTTGATATTATCTACTTTTCGAATATAGGCTTCGCATGCTTCGTAATACTTTTTTGCTTTTTGCTCAATCACTTTAGTTTTCTTATCCCCGCTTTCATAATGACCCATTTGGTAAAGAACCATTGCATCAATGGAGACTTCGAATAAATCGATAAGCGCCTTTTTGCTTGGTTTTAGATTTGGTGTGTTCGGCAGCTTTTTTAACTTCTTGAGACCTTGTTTCATATTTTCCTTGATGTGCTTAGCAATTGCCTTTTGTTCATTAATATTCTGAGTTACTAGGCCATTGAATTGATTTTGTACGAAATGCTCTTGATGTATCTTTTGCATCTGCTTAGTCAAATAGGTATCCATCATTGTCTATTCACCCTCTCCTTTCTTTTTTGCTAATTTTGCAAGCTCTTCGAGTTCCGCTTCGTATTCCTCTTCGGTGAATGTCTTCCGAGTAGTAGGCTTGTCAGCAAAATACATTTCGTGACGTTCTGCGAGTCTGCCGATAAGCTTATAGTAAAGCTCCAACGCCTTCTGACTCGGTAATCCATTGTTTTGAGCGTCTCCCCGGATTGACTTAATGAGTTGCGAGTCGACCAATGGCTTAAATATAGCCAATTGCTGCTCCGATAAGGCGTCCATATAGCGAATGAAGTCCGGGCTTTTTTGCCAGTTATGGAGGCTTTGTCGGCTAACGCCCACTTCTGCAGCAATCACCTCCATCGTCTTACGCTCATTTTTGAGTTTGAATTGGTTTTCCACTAGCAATCGAGCAGCTATAGCATGCGTAGGATCCAGTGCTTTCTCATAATCTTTTAAGCTTGGCATTTTTATATCTCTCCTCTAATAGCGGTTCAATTGTGCGATACCTGTCGCCAACTTCCCGCAGTTTTTTATTTAAGTATTCATCGTCATTTAACAGTCGTTGCACTTCACGTTTATGCTCGTCCTGATCTTCTCTAGTTACGCTACCGCCCCACGGCGTAAACTGATGCCTGCCGCCGATTTTAATAAATTGGCCAGCGTAGAATGATCGGCTTTTTAAATCGTCGATATCATATTCCTCGCCGCTTTCTATTAGATCGTTACATTTCTCCACGATACCGATTGCCACTTCAAGCCCGATTGCTAGTCCGTTATCCTCCGAACAATGAGACAGGAGCACTAACGGCAGATCATATTCCTCAAATATTTCGGTATCCATCGGAATTGGTCGATTGAATTTATGCAACGTTGTAATGTACTTTGCTACGACGGGGACAAGCCCGCCTAGCTTAACGTATGCATACTCGCCGACTGTAGCCGGAACGATATTTAAATCCGGAGCATCGGCAGGTAATCCGGCAGCCAAACGACGCTTTGTAACCTCTTCGTGAAACTGTTTGATGCGCTCTTGCATTTCTTTACGATCATCTGCTACCAATCTATACACCTCCTTTTTCACAACTTAAAAATTATTTGATTTCTCCACGTCGCCATGCACGGTATACTTCTGGTTCAATGATTCCGTACTTATTAGGGCCGCTTGCTCTATCTGTGTAAATCGGATGATGTACCGACAAATTCGGAGCGTTATCTTTGGTCATTCTTTCGTTAGTTCCTAATTCACGGGCTAAGTCGTAATACTTCCCTTGACTATCAACCATTATCAAATCGTGATATGCCTTTGCTGCTTCGAGATAAGCTTGTTTAGCTTTTGCAATTGTTTCCAATGTCTCGTCCTTCTTAGATTCATAATTTACCAGTATTTCTTTTCTTGCATCTCGGAGAACTTCTTCGTGTAATGCCATGATCTTCATATTCTTAGAGTTAGTAACGGCACTTTTCCGCTCTACTGCTCCACTCACTTCCAACTCTAAAGAAGCTACCTTCCGGCGCATCTCATTTTCTTTTATTCGATTCTCTTCGGAAGGGTCGTCACCCATAGCCTCCATCGCTGCTTTTAGTTCCTCTTTAGCTACTACAAGTTCTTCTGCGACCTTTTCGTTGTGGGTTTTAATAGTCTCATTACTTTTCGCCAAACTTTCTTTTAATGACTTTAGCTCTTCGATTTTTCCTTGTAACTCTTTTGAGAATTTCATATGATCCCATCCTTATCGTATTATTTTTGTTGGATTAAACAGTCGATCGCATAGCAACTGCCAGCGGCCCTTTATTGTTCTGGAATACTCTAATTGATCTAATGCGTTGTCCATCGTTGCGATTTCCTGCCAACTTGCATCATCGTCGTTAAAATCCGTAGCTGCAAACTCCGCCGCCGAGAATCGTTTCATTAGGCGGGTTGTTGTTTTGGCTAGCGAAGGATATAACGGTGAGTTAATGCCCTCTACTTGAAATATAATCGGATCCACAAGCGGACCATCTACGTGGACAGTAAGCTGTATCACTCCGGGTTCTTTTGCCGTATCTCGTAAAGCCCGCTGCAAGGCGACATGGCTGCAGTATTCTTCGTCGTGCTTATGCTCGCCGGTTGCTACGAATATGCCAGACCGTTTTTCGCCCTCAAAGTTAGTCAGAATGTACGAATAAACTGTCCGCGCATCGTCGCCGGCCTGGGCTAGGTACAATGTGTATTTCATTCGGCTAGCCTCGGAGATTGTTCGGCAGCCGGTCGTCCAGCTTCATGATTTCCGTTTGCTATTTTAGTAGAAAGGACAAGTACGTTACTGAATGCTCTTTGATACTCACTTTCTGTTACTGTTCTTTTTGCTCCGCTTGTGCGCTGATACCTGAGTACGGTTTGTTTTGCTTCTTCTAGTTGCTTTTCCAGTTCTGCGCGTTCCTTTATCCATTGTTCGTTCATTTCGTCGCCCTCGCTTTTTCTTTGGTTTTTGATTGTAATGAACAGATAATCCATACAAAACGTGCGAATTAGAGCCGTTAGGCAGTGCCTTAGAGTGTTTATACCTCCGACTGCTTAGTTGTCTTAGAACGGCTTAAAACATTAAAAATCTGTTACCTTACAATCGAACATTCTCTCGGCCGGACGGCGTTGCTCAATCGGTATCCGGAAATGAACGCCGATAAGTTTGCCCCACTTGAAATACTCGGCCGTAATCTGCCAATCTTTCTTATAGCGTTTGATTCGGCGAATGAGCTCTCGGTCTTCTGTGTATCCAGCAAGCCACCCCTTTTCCTGCTTCCAGATCTCATTTGATCCCATTGAAACCCCTCTTTTATTTTTTGTATAAAAAGACACCCTCCAGCTCTGCCACGGTATGAGCCTTCATCGGGTGTTAGCTATAATTTTTTAAAGTTATTGACTATTTACATTTGATATGGTAATGTTATTTTGGACAAGTGTAGATAGTAACCAATATAATCATGGAAAAAGTTACTGTATAATTCTTCTATGATTTTCTGAAAATCTCATATATTCTTCTGTAACTATGAATTTATGGGAAAGTCTAGCAGCTACAGCGTCACTGACTCGTCGTTTACCGGACTCAATCATCGCAATTGTTGCTTGCGCCACTCCCAAAAACTCGGCGAATTGTGTCTGATTCATTCCTAGATACAATCTTATTGTCTTAAATTTATCCCCGCTCATAAGCTACCCTCCTTTTTATCACTATTAAGCCAAAGAAATAGCAGATACGCTGCCGGCTTGCGTACCTACCTCGTTCCCCTTATACCTTTTTACTGCGGCTAAATTTCTTACTCTTTTCCTTTCGTGATACATTTTTTTAACCCCATATTTCTCAATGAGATATTTATTTATCTCGTCAGGATCCATGTAATATGTTTTCACTTCTCCCGGCTCTCTTCCGATCGGCTTTCCGAATTTAACCGATACTTTTGGTCGTTCGACTTCATTCCCATTGTAGGGTACAACGTGCTTCGGCTTGCGTTTCCCACCGATAAGACTATCCCTCTGCTTTGCAGCGGCAATACGCTCTATCTTGTGTACGTCGTAAGGTGCTTCGTGCTTCCATGAAGATTTAAGCATTTCGTATTCATCTAGCCAAAAAGGGTATTCAAACCAGTGGTAATAATTCAGTTCGCGCTTGGTCCTTTTCTTTGGTTTAAAAAGCGCTTGTTTCTCACGTTTCATTTGGCGCTGTATCGTATCACGTGCAACTTTACAGCCAGCAGAGCATGTCTTACTATTATTTGGTTTAGTACTGTCACGATAAAGATATCCACAGTAATCACAAGTCTTTATCCGCTTATCACTCTTATCATGGAGATCCCCTCGTAATAAGGAGGTAATAACTTGAAGTGCGGCCGACTTGCTTAATCCATAAACATAATCTCTTGCATATCTAATCGAGCCCTCTCCCGGATTCCGATACCTCATTCGACCACTCCTTTAAAGTTTGTATTCCGCCCATTCCCGAAGTACACGACGCATTCTTGACGACGGCAAGTAAAGTTGAATAGGTTGTCCGTTTCTAATCCGCGAACGGTATATCCACTGCAGCAAATCACTAACCGCTAGTAAGTCTTGATTAACCTTTACACCGTTGTCTTGGAAGAACGCCTTTTCTAATGGATTCATATATCGATTAAAGACATACGCCAATGCTTTGCGGTCACTATATTCGTTAGTTGCACGGGCATTACATTGAAGGAATGACCTTGTATATCCTCTTCCGGAATGTCCTGACTTCGCTTTTTTAACTGTGGTCCATAAGATTTCCTTTGATTTAGCCTTCGCGATATTCCGGAAGTAATTGTAGATATTGTTTCTAATTTCTTCTTCTATTTCTGCGCTCATGTTACCTAAATAACTTGAACTAAAGGCATTTTCCCTATCTCCGATCTCATTTAATTTCCCCTCATATAAATCAATTAGATTAAAAAGCTCCTGCCGATTCTCCGAAGAACGGTCATAACTTGCGAGAACGTATTCAGTGCCTTGCTTCTGGACAGAATTGTATTTATAATCGAAGCTATAGAGATCGAAGTAGTAGCGTTGGATTTGTGCATCGAAAAGGTATGTTAGTATGAAGACATTATCAAAAGCGCGGAATACTTGCGGCGGGAAAGCCCATATTAAAAACTGGCCGCGATGGTAAAATAAATTATTTGAGTTTGCTAGTAACTTAATGTCCAGATATCGACCTTCAACATACTCATCGCAATTCCAAACCACTTTATTATCGACTATTTGGATATGACCCAATCGCTGTAAGTCTGTTATGTCTCGCTTAGTTATGTTTGCTTGTTCAATAACATCCATAACTTCATCGAGAATTAACGTATAACCTGCGTCCGTTAATAGATCGATTAGCTCGTCGTCAGAAGCTTGGAATAATGAGTGTGTCGAAACTATATCGCATCCACTTACGATAAGTTCTTTAAGGCTGCGCAACTTACTCCCTTCGCTATTGTTATTATTCGGAGCAATGAAATCACGGGTACTCTGCTCTTGTATTCGCTCCACTTCGGAAAGATACGGCGTGATGTAAATGAATTTATGTGGCTTGTCCGCTTTGTTCATATAATTGATTGCCCAACTCGTCTTACCACTACCCATGATCGAATCCACTACATTGATTGTCATCAAATCACTCCCATAAATTTTGTTAGTAACAACCATCAAATAAGCAAAGGGCAAAAAGTACCCCCTACTGTATGTACGCGTCCCGATTGCGTTTGGAGCATTTTTCATGTCCGTTTTTCGCGTTTGTAATGTAACATTAATCACAACGAAACATTCTCGTAATAAAAAATACATAAATTGTAATTTATTCAGACTCATAAAATCATTCGAGTAAATGCACTATGTTTATAATCTAAAAAAATTGATAAGTATTTCAGTTCAAAACGGCCTCAATCGTGATCGTGGCGTTCAAACTACGCGCAACCTCTTCGCCCTTTCGTACCCGACGCTTGTATTCTCGCTCAACCTCCGATATATGACGGCGCAGAAGATCGTGAGCTGGCTGCAGTTGTATTAATTCGCTCTTAATGCACCGGCGTCTCTGCAGAACGTCTTTCAGTTCACGGGCATACTGGAATCCTTCCGTTTCATCGAAATCGTGCTTTTCGATCTCGTGATATATGGCGCTGACCTGCTTGTCCGCTTCGGATTGCATCTTATTCAGCATTTCGAAATTTTCGGCAATTTCTTTATGTAGTTCCTTGAGACGCTCGAAATAGTGAGAGGCGAGAGTCATGCTATCGCCCCCTTTACAGCAGTTTCGACTTCTGCTCCGAAAATGGCAATTAGGCAGCCGGCCGTAATCATTTCAGAAGTTGACTCGACATATCCTAACGGCTTCTCATGCGGATATAGCTCGGCGTACTCTTCCGGCGTCATATGCGCGACAAAGGTATGTCCGTTTGGCGCTTGGTACTTCACTGTAATATCGCCGGCAACTCGGACGAACTGCGCGAGATATAGTTCAGCTTCGAAAGGATCGGCGCTAATCCATCGGAAGGACGGCTCGGTAGCTTCCGCCTCTGCTTTCGGGAAGTCTCCGTAAATTGCGTGCAGTTCTGCGTCCAATTCTTCGCCGAAGATATCTGTAAGGACTTCGACATAAACACATAGCGTTCGGCTATCCTGCGATTCCTCTAGCGGATCAGTCGGAAACATGCGATCATACTCCGCGATTGATACGGCCTTGCTTCGGTTAAATCCTTCATCGTTGAATCGAAGTTGTACACGGTTCCCGACACGAGTTGCCAATAGGAAGAACTCCTCGACGTCCACCTTGCGCCATTTTACGTAAGGACCGGTCGGCATTTCTCCGGCAACATCCGGGATATTGTAACGTTGGCGGATTGCATCGAAGATCTCGTCGATATTACTCATTTCATCGATAGAAGCGCGGCAATGTTTGCGGACAGCTTCCGGCATATCGAATGCCGCGAAGTATAGATCGGCTAGTTTTTCGAATGCTTCTGCGGATACATCCGGGCGGACCTGCGGATGACCTTGTACCTTAATCGCTTCGATGATTTCGTTTCTTTTCATTATTTATCGCTCCCTTGTAGGCGTTTTTTAGTTTCGGTAATACCACGGCGGACGACTTCGAGTAGACTATCGGACTGGAATACGTTAACGATGGCGGCTGCGCCTGCGGCATCCAGCGTCGGAAATGCTAGCGCGAATGTTTCGTTTTCCTCCGATATAACGATGATTCGATCTCCAATTCGGCGGCTGAATCGGTAAAAAGTGACTTCCTCCGGATCGTGCGGCACCATTACGATGTCCTCCGATAATGCGCTGCCTGTTACAGTGACGGATTGCTGCTTGCGGTACTCGTCCATAAAGCGGATTTCTACTTTAACTTCGTTCATTTTCCGGCTCCTTTCGCTATAAGGCGATAATCAAAGTGACGTAGACAAAGGCCAGCGTTGCTGCGAATAGTATCGGGAAAGCTATTTTCGGATTTGTTATTGTGAGCGCCTCCTTACGTTTTCAGTTTAACTATTTGAGTAATACTTTATGAGTTAATAATATAACTCGACGAGTCATACGTCAAGCGATTTACGAAAAGAATTTTTTAAGGTATAATGAACGCATAAATAAACGGAGGTTATATATAGGATGGGGAAAATAAGATTCACACTAGAAGACACACTAAACACACTAGATGTATCCCGTAACAAGCTCGCCGTAGAAGCAAAGGTACGTCCGGCAACTATTGCGGATATCGTTAAGAGCGAAAGTAAGTCGATTAACTACGATACATTGACCGCGATACTCGATACGATCAATAGACTTGCCTCCGAGAAGAAAATAGACAAGCGATTCAACGTCACTGATGTTTTTACATATGACGCAGAATAGGCGCCAACTAGGCGTCTTTTTTATTGCGTAATTCCTGCTCATAGGAATCGGGTACGTATTTCGGACAAACATAATAGTTCAACATTTATTTTGGTACGATGTCGTACCAGTTAAAGAACGATAACCCTCGCCGCACACTTCGCATCCTCCGCCATCGTCCGAAGCATCATCGCACGCCCCTCCGAGAAAAGTCCCTATATATAGTACCCAGCTCAACCGCCTAGAGAATACAAAAAAGCGCCGATGCCGTAGCATGAGCGCAGTTAATTCCTATATAAGCCCCTGAGATTAAAATTTTTGGCGCGAATTTTTCAGCCCCCGGAGTTAAAAATGATGCTCGTTCGGTTTGGCTGCTTGGAGAGGGCGGACCCGGCGCGACCACCCCCGCGGCTTTCTTCGGCTGCCGATCTGGGAATATTGCATACACTTCCGGCCAATCACCGTTGCATAACGTTGTATATCGTATAAATTTACAGTTTACATAATCACCATTTTCGGAACTTGCGTTATGCCACAAACCGCATCATATCAACGTTTCACAAAGTGCCGAATTTTATTGTTTATGCACGTTCTTATACATCGTTGATATACCGGCATTCGTCACGCTTATTTCGTTTGTGAAATCCGCCGATAATGTATAAACGATAGGCCTGTCGTTATTCATTCGGCTGCATATCCGATTCATTCAGCCCCCGAAATTTTGGCACCCTCTCCCGCGTGAAGCCTGCGCCTGGTATATCGGCATATCGTAAACCCTCGTCAAGGTTTCGGCACATGTTGCAGCTACCTCCGATATATGTTGTAAAGCGCGTGGCTATGCGATTCGTGGCGATTTATTGCCGTCGATATGTGCATGAGGATAGCGACAAGGTGCAGCTTTACACGGGAAATATTTCCGATGATATTTACTACTACACTACCGACCCTTTCGGACAAAGAACGTCCTCAGCAGGGAAAGATCGCCCTGCAGATTACTTTACTCCGAATAATATCTTATCGGTGGAATTAGATGGCATGAGGTACGGTTTTTGTACCGATATGCAGTGCTTGTATTTTAGCACTTTTATATACTCTCTTTAAGGGAAAGACGCTACAACCCGCATTATATCAACGTTTTCGACGGATTTTAGCACATTTATCCTGCTAAACGGAATGTAGTAGTAATTAGCGCGGTATCTGCCCAAGTATCACTTTTCCGGTAGCTGATCGGAGTAAATCTCGACGTCGACGAATAACGTAGTACGTTCTCCGAAATGGTTTGACGTCAAACCGTCCGCGTATTTACCGATTGCTCACCTTTCGGCGGAATTACTGCCACGATAGGGCGGGTTTTGACCGCATGTTGTCCGAGAAAAGTCATATTCGATTCCTGATCGACTTTCGTTTATAAAAATCCTTACTCGGCGCAAACTTTTCATGAGCTGCAACGATATCATCTCGCGAAAACTGCAGATAATTCTCCGTTGTCTTTATTGATGAATGTCCCATTATCTTGCTTAACGTCATTATGTCTCCGCCCTTTTTTAGATACTTTATCGCGAACGTATGGCGGAATCTTCCCGGCTGTATTTGCGCCAAACCTGCCCGTCTGGCATACCGGTGAAATAGTCGACGAATAGCATCAGGTTTCAACGGATCCCCGAACGCCGACAAAAAGATAAAATCGCTCTCTCCGAAAAATTTCTCGTTCTCCTTAATAAGCCTCCCGATAAGATCGAGGACAAACTTTGATACGGGTACATCACGATACTTCCGAGTTTTGGATTCATTTGCCGGTAGCGTACAGATACGTCTATCGAAATCAATATCAGATTTCCGGAGGTTCACTGGCTCAGCCACTCGATATCCTCCGTCCAGGTAAAAGTAAATAAGTATCTTACTGCGGAACCCTGCGTATGTTTTAACATCAATTACGTTGAGTATCTTATTTATTTC
This sequence comes from Terribacillus jepli, assembly GCF_047228925.1. NCBI lineage: Bacteria > Bacillati > Bacillota > Bacilli > Caryophanales > Bacillaceae > Terribacillus > Terribacillus jepli. The sequence goes on from NZ_JBFEGH010000002.1 coordinate 62,785, forward strand.
ATCGTCGGTAAAATATCGGATCTTCTCGGTATCAGTACGCAGCTGTTTTATCGGTGTCATCGGATTGATATCCGTGTAGCCTTCCCGATTCAAGAAATTATAGAAGGTCCGGAGATTACGTAGCCTTATATTTATTGTTGCCGGCGCCAGTCCGACCTTTCCGTTCTCTTTGTCCGATAATCCATCATATTGGATCCGATCAAACTGAAGAAAGTTTATGTAATCCCTGACGTCTGATGTTGTTAATTCATGAATAAATCGAATCTCCGATTTGAACTCGTCAAGGTAATCCGTAAAGTAACCAAAGGTCCTGCTATACTCTTTTAGTGTACTGTTTCGGCAGCCCTCCGCCTTCTTTACGTTAATAAATGAATCAATAGCTTCGGAAAACAGATAATCTACTACTAAGTCTTTTCCTTCTGCTCTAACTTCTCGGTTGCCTAATGATATTTCGTGTTCAAATTTGTCATAGTTGTATTTGTGTCTCATACTGTTTTATCACCTATTCTCCATCTTCGATAATCAGCACCAAAAACCCTTTAAAACGTTGCTATGACGGCGTTTTCGAAGTGTCAGCGAAAACAAACGGAAGTTAACGGAAAAAACGAAGGTACAAAAATAGCGCCACCCTCCGAAAAGGATGACGCTAGTCTTATCGTTTCTTATTTATATCGGTTACTCACGAATGGCGAAAACTGATCGTGCTTCTCGCGCATTTCTTTTATGTCCATCTGAATATATCGGCGCATCGTACGAATATCCGACCACCCTCCGAGCTTCTGCAGCGTAAAGGCATCGCAGCCTTCGAGGACCATATTTTTCGCCCATGTATGGCGGTAAACGTGCGCTGTTCTTTTCTTCGCAGTCACTCCGGCCTTCTCCGCATAATACTTCAGTCGCTTGTTAAAATGGTTCTGACCGAGGGGCTCTCCGTAGCTGGAAAGAAACAGCCGGTCTGTCCGGAAGTGCTCGTTGTTTTCTGTTATCAATCGCAATATTAATTTCGAAGTATGCGTAGACATCGGCACCATCCGTTCTTTCCGGTTCTTACTTTTATCGGCGTCGATATGGATGAACCGCGTCTGGAAATCGATATTTGCCGTTCGTAGCGACAATAGCTCCTGCGCACGCAATCCGCAGTCAAGCAGAATATTAATCGCAACATAATCTCGGAATGATACGTATTCCTTTAGATTCGGTACCGCTAGGATCCTGCGCACTTCATCGTCAGTCAACGCGTTAGTCAAATCGTTCTGGTCGAAACGAAGCAGCTTAATGTTCCGCATCGGACTAACCGGAATCAATTCTTCGCGCTCCAAGAAATTAAACAACGCGATAAGCGCACGGAGGTTAATGTTTATCGTAGTATCGGAGAGACCTACGCCCTGGTCCGCCGTTATAAATTTGTGGCCGCCATAACGAGGCTTATCGTATTTCATATAGTTGATGTAATTTCGGAACATCTCCGCAGTTAATTCGCCGACATGCGATACCTCGTAATTTTCGTCGAGCCATTCTCGGAAGTATCCGAACATCTTTACGTAGTCTCTTAACGTTCTATCCCGCACGCCCTCCGCTCGTTTTCCGGCAACTACGATTTCTAGCGCTTGATCTAGCGAAAGCTCCGGATACTCCTTCACTTTTTCGGATAATGCTACGACTCTTTTCCGTGTCTTCTTCTTTAACGCCATAATAAAACGACCTTCCTAACGAGTAAGTTTTACCGTTAAGAAAGCCGTGATTAACAATCCATTCCCGCCGATATTACGGTTGTTTACGTTCATTATCGGAATTGTTTTTCTTCAAAATCCGCCCGCAATCCGTAACCCTCCGCTAACGTTTCCGATTAGCCTATCGGATGATGAAACGCTAGCAATTCTCCGGCGTACCAGCATTCGTCGCTGTCTTGAACGACGACCCACACCCGCAGCTGACAATGGCATTCGGGTTATCGATGGTGAACCCGCCGCCCATCATGTTTTGTTTAAAATCGATGGTGGTTCCGTCGATGACCGGGATATCCATGGAACGGATGATGACCGGGATATCGTTAACCACTTCATATGTGTCCAATTCTTCGTTTTTCTCATATTCAAAGCCGAGGCTGTAGGAAAGACCGCTGCAACCGCCGCCTTTGACGCCAAAGCGGAGAAAGACAGTTTCTTCGTCTTCTTCCTTCAACATGTCCTTGATCTGAAGGCTGGCACTGTCCGTAATATTCAACACCATTCAGGTTACCTCCCATTCTAATCTTATCTTTAGTATACGCTCCTATATAAAGATGCTCAAGCACCGCGCTCCCAATGGAATGTTCCAGATACTGTCTTTTCGGCTGCACCGCGCATCCAGACAGATCCATCCTTTTCCCAGCGAATGAACAGATCGCCACCGCTTAGATGAACAGTCACTTCTTCCCCGTATGGTGCCTTTTCATTCAGGATAGCTGCAACAACTGCCGCACAGGCACCGGTGCCACATGCCTGTGTCACACCTGAACCGCGTTCCCAAACGCGGAAATGCATCTCCCTATCTGAGAGCATCTCGATGAATTCAACATTGACTCCTTCCGGGAATCGAGGGTCATTCGTAATAACGGGACCTTGTGTGTAAAGCGGCGCATCATCGATGTTATCGACGAAGAAGACCGCGTGCGGATTGCCCATGCTCACCGCCGTTACCAAAAGCTGTTCTTCCCCTGACTGAAAATCTTCCGCTACTACTTTCTGGGCTGGTGCACCTTGCATCGGAATCAATTCCCGCTGTAAAATCGGCGCGCCCATATCCACCGTCACTTCATGTACATGCGCTCTGGTTCCATGGACTTGTGCTTCTACCTGTCCCGCTTTTGTCTGGATGGTGAATGTATCACTTTCCACTAAGTTATTCTCATAAGCGTATTTTGCAACACAGCGCAGACCATTTCCGCAATTCATGGCTTCAGATCCGTCAAGGTTGAAAATGCGCATGCCGACATCACATGTATCACTAGGATGGATGAGAATCAAGCCATCAGAGCCGATGCCGGTATTCCTGTCTGCTACAGCTATCGCAAGCGGTGCCAAGCTTTCCTCCTCCAGTTGGAATTGGAATAGATCTACGAAAATATAGCTATTTTTCAAGCCGTGCAATTTTACAAAAGGTATGTCCATTGTCTCTTCTCCTCTACTATGAAAAAAGCCATGGCCTGCGGAATGCAGACGCATGGCCAATTAAAATAACGGATTTTCTTCAATGAACTTGTAAACATTCTCGACAAGTTCATCGGCTGTTTCAGCAGTCACCGGCTCGCCATTAACTAGCGCGAACATGTGCTGCGCGCAAATGCCGCAAAAGCTTGTACAGCCGTATTCTATCACATCGAGACCTGGATCGCTGTCGAGCTTTTCGAAAGCTTCCTGCGAGCCGGAGGCCAGATTATTTACACAAAACTCGATGATCGGATTCATCCCGCTCACTCCTATTCTAGGATGTAACACTATCAAGTGATAATCCTACCATAATGCGGGATGCAAGCACAACTAGGCTGACTTTTCGACTGCTTTTGTGACCGCCTTAAGCGAGATGATCCCTTCCCCAGCAATTTCATCATCTACCAGTACAACCGGATAGAACAAATCCTCATCGATCACTTTAGCCGCAAATTGTTTGTGTTTTTCATCCGCCGGCGGTTCGTGGATGTCGATATAGTCGAATTGGAACTGCTTGTTTGCAAACTTCCTTGCCAAGGCTGCCTGAAGCCATTCATATGTATCCTTTGAGCTCGGTGCGTTGACACAGCTTGCACAAATGATATCTGCACCGTACACGGTGATCCTGGTTGTCATCCTGTTCCACCCTTTCGTATGCTGTTACCTTCAGTTTACCGTAACCAGTAAGATGTTGGAATACATTTTTAATTGATAAAATTTCTCAGTTAGCTATCGTGGATTTTTTGACGGAAAGGATTTATAATGAATATATAATCGTAAGGGGGATAATGGATGATGGAAAACCAAGTACAAGAAGTTCTGAATAAATTACGTCCATTCTTGCTTCGTGATGGCGGTGACGTCGAGCTTGTCGATGTTGATGAAGGTATCGTGCGTCTGCGCCTTATGGGAGCATGCGGTAACTGCCCAAGCTCTACGATCACATTGAAAGCCGGAATCGAACGTGCCTTGATGGCTGAGGTTCCTGGAGTGCGTGAGATCGAGCAAGTATTCTAATAGAAACAACAAACCCACAGAGAAGTGCTCCTTCTCTGTGGGTTTTTTCTACAAAATTACTTAATCGCTATGTAAATCTCTACTTCCCCATTCGGATGATATTCCTCCAAATCATATGAGAACTCTCTTTGCAGGCGTCCCCTCCTCCTCATGCTTCCATATACATTTCCAAGTATTTATGATACCTTGTTCATTTGTTGTGTCTACAGGAAAGATTTCATATTTTGTATTATCAGATAACTCTATTGAAGATTCGCTTGTATCATCCTCTGTCGCAATGCTCAAAGTATAGTCACCCTTGTAATCAGTTTCAAATTCATGGTATACACCATAGTCAATAGCTTCTTGGTTTGTTAAGCACATTGAAGCAGATTTCCACAATTCGGCAATCGTTTGCTTTGAGAATTCATCTTCAGAATTATTCGTTCGATTGTTAATCTCATAAGTACCCCCTACCCAACCATGTTTAGTGTGACACCATTCTTCTGTATCTTCCTAGCGAAAATGAAAACCAACATCAGGCTTTTTGTTGATTCCTAACGTCCGAAGTAAAATCCTAGTAACCTGAAGACATACAACCCCCAAAAACAATAAACGTTAAAAACCACAGAAATATATGATTTCTGTGGTTCGGATTAAGCTTCAACCGCAAGTTCTTCTGTACAGCTGCCTTTTGCAGCACAAGAAAGCAACAGCCACTCAAAGCCTGGATATTTATTTTGATAGTCCGCATGGATGGCATCCGCTGCTATTTCATCTACGACAGCAATCATCGTCGGACCGGCTCCGCTCAAATAGACGCCATACGCTGTACCCTGCAAAGACGCTGCTATTTCGCCGTAATGAGGAATCATCGACTGTCTGTAAGGCTGATGGAAAAGATCCCTTTTCATCATCTCCCCAAGCAGCTTCCAATCCTGCTGCAGCAAGGCAGCCACTGCTACATTGGCAATGCCGCTAGCTTTTACCGCCTCTTTATACGGAAGCTGTTCGGGCAGGACCGCCCTGGCATCCGCTGTAGCGAGCTCGAATGGCGGAATCACAGCCAGAAAACGCACATTTTTTATAGGTGTTTGCACATGATGGACTTTGTCATCATAATATCCAATCACACAGCCGCCCAAAATCGATGGCGCTGCATTATCTGGATGTCCTTCCAAACTGACGGCGATCTCAAGCTTTTCTTCATCGCTCAGCTGAAGCGATAAGAGGCAATCCGCCAGCTCGATCCCAGCCACAAGGGCAGTCGCACTGCTGCCGAGTCCCCTTGCCAGCGGGATTTCGCTATTCATACGGACTGTACAAGCTGGCAGATCTTCAAATCCATATCGTTTAGCGACAAACCTGGCCGTTTGGTAAATCATATTGTCCTTGCCAGACGGCAGGCCTTGTACTGCATCTGACAACGGGATGAATTCCCACTCGTCCCCGAGCTGCACATTTAGTTCCAAAAACAGATCCAAGGCAATTCCAACAGAATCGAAGCCTGGTCCGATATTGGCAGTGCTAGCCGGGACGCTTATTTGCCAGCGCTTCATTACATCCGCTCCTTGATGGCATCCGCAATCACTGTCTCATCATTCGGGAGAACAACCGGCTTGATCGTGCTGTATTCGATTGCTGTATTTGGATCCTTCAATCCATTCCCAGTCAGCACACAGACCACTTTTGAACCTTTTGCCACCTCTCCTTGTTCCAATGCCTTCAAAAGTCCTGCAAATGACGCGCATGAACCCGGCTCAGCAAATACGCCTTCCTTACGGGCGATTTTCTGATAAGCTGCGATGATTTGCTCATCTGTCACCTCGTCGATCGTACCGCCGGATTCATCTCTTGCAGCGGTCGCCTTTTGCCAGCTTGCCGGATTCCCGATACGGATGGCCGTTCCGACGGTTTCTGGATTCTCGAACACGCGGTCATGCACAATTGGTGCTGCTCCACTTGCCTGGTAGCCTTTCAGAACTGGCAGGTTAAATCCTTTTTCCTGCTCATATTCTTTGAAGCCTTTCCAGTAAGCACTGATATTGCCGGCATTTCCGACGGGAATGAAAAGATAATCAGGTGCTTGTCCCAATTGTTCACACAGCTCGAAGGCTGCCGTTTTTTGTCCTTCGAGACGATATGGGTTGACGGAATTGACAAGTGCGACAGGTTCCGTTTCGCTCAAGTTCCGTACCACTCGCAGTGCATCATCGAAGTTACCCTCGATCGAAAAGATCTCCGCTCCATACATCACTGCCTGTGCAAGCTTGCCTTGGGCGATTTTCCCTTCCGGAATGACGACGAAGCAGCGCATTCCGGCACGTGCGGCGTAGGCTGCTGCTGAAGCCGATGTATTCCCTGTCGACGCACAGATGACTGCTTTGGCCCCTGCTTCTTTCGCTTTGGCAATCGCCATCACCATGCCGCGATCCTTGAAGCTGCCTGTCGGGTTCGCTCCTTCAATTTTGGCATAGGCATCGATGCCATACGCTGCTGATATTTTCTCCAGCTTTACAAGGGGGGTATTGCCCTCCCCAAGGTTTACAGCTGGTGTTTCCTCTGAAATTGGCAAATGCTCTCTATAAGCTTCCAATAGTCCATTCCATACCATCCTGCTCAATCCTCTCCGTCTACACGATAACAGCTGATAACACGTTTCACGACGTCCAATTGTTCCAGCTGCTGTATGCTGTTTTCGATTTGCCTTTTGCTATGTTTGTGCGTCACCATGACAACCTCTGCTGTCTTCGAGCTAGGATGCGGAAGCTGAAGGATTTTCGCAAATGAGACATCTTGTTCGGCAAACACGTTGGTGACTGCGTGGAATGCACCAGTCTGGTCCTCTGCTTCCACTCTGATAAAGTGCTTGGCATGTTTTTCGGTATCATCTTTTAAAGCGGTCTTGTATTGCGGCTGTACATAAGCTTTTCCGCTTACGCCAAGCCGGATGTTTTTGACGACTTCCATCAAATCCGATACGACTGCCGTCGCTGTGGGCAGTCCGCCGGCGCCCGGACCATAGAACATCGTCTCTCCCACTGCCTGCCCATATACATAGACAGCATTGAATTCATTCTTCACCTGTGCGAGCGGATGTGCTTCTGGCAGCAAAGTCGGCTCGACACTCACTTCGACTTTGCCCTCATCCATCGCGGCAATTCCGATCAGTTTCACGATATAGCCGAGCTTCCCGGCAAACTCGATATCTTCCCGGGAAATGGAAGTGATACCCGCTACATCGACATCCCCATAGGCGACAGGCATCTTGAAAGCCAAATTCGCAAGCAACGTCATTTTACGGGCTGCATCCAGACCTTCCACATCCGAAGTGGGATCTGCTTCAGCGAATCCGAGCTCCTGGGCTTCCTTCAGCACCTTTTCAAATGATCGTTTCTCGTCTGTCATCTTCGTCAGGATGAAGTTCGTCGTCCCATTGACGATCCCCATCACTTTCTGGATCTTATCTGAAGCAAGGCCGTCACTTAGCGAACGGAGGATCGGAATCCCGCCGGCCACGCTAGCCTCGTAGTAGATATCCGTATCATATTCCTGGGACAACGCAAACAGCTTATCCCCATGCTCGGCCATCAGGTCTTTATTGGCTGTCACAATCTGCTTGCGATTCCGGATACTGCGTTCCAGCAGCTGATAGGTGTCCTCCAGTCCGCCCATCACTTCGACCACGATATCGATCGCTGGATTATCGGTGATAGCAGCAGGATCTGTGGTCAAAATGCTGCCATCCGCCATATATTCCCGCTTTTTATCCTTATTTTTGACGAGTACCTTGGCCACTTCCACTTCACAGCCAAGCCTATAGCGGATTTGTTCTTGATGCTCCTGCAGAATCTGAACAACACCGCTTCCGACTGTACCAAGGCCGCATAAGCCGATTTGTATCTTTTGCTTCATCTCATCCAGCCTCCTGTCCACCTGAAATACACAAGTGTTCTTATATAAAGGACATTATAACTCTATCAATCTACTATCGCAACCAACTTTACAAAAAATTTTCCAACAAAGGTATTTCAAGAGCCTGCGGATCCACTTGCATATGCTGAAAAAGTCCAGCTAAACGCTGTTCATACACACTTTGCTGCATGATGAGTTTTTCATACTCTTTCCCAGCTGTTCCTTCCAGTCCCCGCTCCATTTGATCAAACAGATGAAGCGGCATGATCAGCCTGGCATACAGCAGCCTCATGCCGAATACAGACAGAGGGCAGACCTGCATATAAGACTGCAGGAAGTCCGCCGCCTCACTCATTTCCTCTTTTAAAAAGGAATTCCTTGTATATTCCGCCAGATCTCGTGCAGGATGATCATATATGATTGCGTGTGGCAGTACATATGTATCAGCCAGCTCGGATTGGTATTTCACAAATACCGTCGTTGGCTGATCATAGTCTGTAAAACGGAATTCAGTGTTTGTTTCATTCAAATATTGGATGGCGAGTTCCGCCCTGCCAATCACATAATAAAACGTGTCCAGGAAAACCCGCTCCTCATGGACAAGTGGACGTTTTTGATAAATATCGGAATAGAGCTTTTCCGCCTGGGTCAAACGCGCAGTCCACAAATCACTCCATCTTCCGTAGCTGGATAAAGTATCCGGCGCAAACGGACAGCCGGCACCAAGCTGGTGGAATAACGCCAATTCAGCCCCATGGGCATGAAGCTTTCGCGTATATGGCGGCGGCATCTCCACGACTAGATAAGCGGTATTCTCATAAACAGTCAAAATTTGTCCTTTCGTCGAGAGTAACGGCTGCGCGAGACGCGAAAAACCCGCCTCCTGCATATAGGCGGTGATGGCAGCTAATTCATAATAGCTGTCTTGATCCGTCCTTGCTGGTATAATGACATATAAACGATCCATTGTCTGATATGCATGATAATTGCGATAGGAAACCGGTTTTCCGGTGAATCCAGGTATATATTGCTGCATCAACTGCAACACGAGCAAACACCTCCTGCTTTATTTTATGAAGCAACTGTGCGAATCATGTTCAGAGCTGATGGTTGACGCATAAGCTAGAAGGGTATACTGCTACCAGTATCATACATAGGAAAGCGAAGTGATCTTATGACAGCTGAATTAGAAAAAAAAGCACGGGAGTGGCTCATCGAACGAGGGGTACAAGTAGAAGACATCGCTGAGCTTGTCCATTTCCTGCAAGACAAATATTATCCTGGTCTGACTATGGATCGATGTATTTATAATGTGGAACGAGTGTTGTCCAAGAGAGAGGTCCAGAATGCCATCCTGACAGGGATCCAGCTTGATGTGCTTACCGAACAAGGAAAATTGGAACAGCCGCTTCAGGATAACCTGGCAAACGATGAGGGCCTGTATGGAATCGATGAAGTCATTGCACTCTCCATCATCAACCTTTATGGTTCGATTGGATTTACGAATTACGGCTATATCGACAAGCAAAAGCCAGGGATTCTGGCAAAGCTGAATGACAAGAGCAGCGGGGAATGTCATACGTTTCTGGATGATATCGTCGGCGCGATAGCCGCAGCCGCAGCCAGCAGACTTGCCCATAGTCAGAATGAAGAAGAAAATATCGATGGTTGAACAAAAGAAGCAGCTTACAGAGGCTGCTTCTTTTTTATGGCAAAAGTATCAAGATAACAACTGCCCGAATATAGTGTAAACGTCTATTATACGAGGAGGTAAATCTCTTGGAAAATACATCGACCAGCTATCCAAATCATTTGGCATGGCATGAAACACTTGAGCTGCATGAACTCGTCGCTTCCCAAGCTGTAGCATTGATGAAGCTCAAGCAATTCATTGGAAACGTCAATGACGGAGAACTTCGCATTATATATGAGCAAACCATCAAAGGGTTGGAAAACAATCTCAATGAATTGCTTCAATTTTTCCCATATGCACCAAGCGTACACAATCAAACAGAGACTCGGGTCAGCACAGCCTTCTACGCCAGTGATTTACTTGTTTTTGCCAAAACTTCTGTTCGTAATTATGCCATCGCCATTACAGAAACTGCAACACCAGCTCTTCGGGAAACATTAAGAAAACAATTACAGCTGGCAATAGATACCCATGCAAGAATCTTTGATTTTATGTATAGAAGAGGACTTTACCCTGCTTACGACTTTGAACGTTTGCTGCAAAATGACATCCGCAATGCCAATAGAGCACTGCAAATGGGTTACTGACAACATTTGCTTTTCATCATTTCCGAGTGAAAGATTTCTCTTGGAACTGTTCCCTTGCCTAAGATATGTGGCGGTACGCTGTTAAAAGAGGGTATTATGCACTCGAACAGGCGAATCCGGAAATGGCCAGCAAAATCGGTGCCATGTATCAGATCGTACCAGAGGATCAAGAACAGATCCAAGCATATATGCGTAAGTATGACGCCATGAATCCAATAGCGGGTCAATGCGACCATATGTATCAATAAAAGAAAAAGAGCAGACCTCTTGGAGGCTGCTCTTCATTTGAATTCCCATTCGGTCAACGTGTCGATTGTATATGTCGGTTTTGGATCAAGCAATGGAAGCTCCTCCCGCTTTGTAAAACCGGTGCATACCATCAGTGTATCCATACCCGCACGGATCCCGGCTGTTATATCTGTCAGGTAATTGTCCCCTACCATGAGGACTTGTTCTTTGTCCAAATCCAACAGCTTCCTAGCTTGCTCCATCATGATGTTTTCTGGTTTTCCGATGAAAGTCGGTTCGATTCCGGTACTGACGGAAATGACAGCTGTCAATGATCCGTTACCCGGCATCAAGCCCGCTTCGGTTGGCAATGCTTTATCACTGTTCGTTGAAAGAAACTTTGCACCTGCTCGGACAAGCAGACAAGCCTTCGCCAACTTTTCGTAGGTAATGGAAGTATCAAGACCGATCACGACATAATCACAGTCTTCTTCTGCCAACGTAAGTTCCTCTTTTGCCAGCGCATCGAAAAGTCCTTCCTCGCCAATGGCATATACCCTTGCTGCCGGATTATGCTCACGGATATAGGCAGCGGTTGCCATACTTGTCGTGAAAACATCTTCCGGATCAGCTTCTATATCCATTAGACGGAGCTTATCCGCCACTTGTTTTTGGGTACGCGTGCTATTATTCGTCACGAATAAATGCTTTTTACCAGCGTCTTTTAGGCTGCGGATGAATCCCGGTGCTGCTTCAATCGGTTCCTTCCCAATATACATGGTTCCATCGAGATCAATCAGATACCCCTCATAAGCTTTCATTGTCACTGCTCCTTGCAAAAGCGGAAGCTGTCCGCGTTTCGTTCACCAGGTAAGCTCTTACCCATTCTACATAATGTCGTAGCAGGTCCAGATGTTTTTCCATCGTCCCGGCAAGCTTTTGGTGATCCACATGCAGATAATCACCAGTAAGCATCTTGCGCAATGCAATGATTTCCTTGAAGGCAGGTGCCGTATTTTCCGCTATCACCTGTTCATCAGCAAGGATGTCGATAATATCATCATAGCTGCCGGGATCCCGCATGATGAATCCATCGATCACACTATTTCCCGTATCAAGAATCCCTTCGATCAAGAGCTGTGCCCGGCGCTCTGCCGCAAGCTTCCCGGAAAGCTCTTCTGAAGGAGTCATCTCGGCTGCAAGCAGTTCTTCCATATATGTAAGGATTGCTTCTATTTTTCGTTTATCAACAAAGTACATCGTCATTGCCCCTCTCTTGCACTCACTTTGCCGAAGTCTTTTTCACGACAAAGTAGGCACAGCCAAAATTGCAATACTCATACAAATAATCTTCCAATGTGCTGATTTTCGTATCGAAGGTGGCCTTCGGATTATCGTCATCAAAGAAACCTTTCAGACGAAGCTGTTCATATCCCCAGTCACCGACAATGTAATCATATTTTGTCAGGATTTCACTGTAGCGGTTTAGGAATGCCTGTTCCTGAAAGGCATCCTTTATATCCTGCACAACTTCATAATGTTTGCCTTGCACTGTTGTTTTCACCACTATCGACACCCCTATCTTGCTTCTAGTGTAGCATATTTTCTTCATATTTTCGCTTCACTTCTTTTAAGTCGCTATTACGACTAGAAATGCCAATCTCTGTACAAACTAACAGCAAACGTGCAAGGAAAGGTGAGCAGCACATGAAAAAGATACACATCGCCATGCTGATGATCCTCCTGTTCATGAGCTTTCCATTCCCGGCTTCTGCCAAGGAAACGGGAAAAAGCGATGAAGCAAAACAGGAGCGCATGGCACTTTACAAGAAAACCGCAGCTGCCACAGGACTTCCTTGGTATTACCTGGCTGCAATCGATCAATATGAGCATAATCTCCCCACCCAATCCAAAGAGGAGAAGCTGATTGCAATCGAAATCCCGGAGGAAAAATGGTTTGGTGCAGCCAAACATGGAGAGGATGCAGACGAATCCTCCATTTTATGGTTCCACGGATTGGGGCGGGATGGAAATGGAGACAAACAGGCTGATCCTGATAACCCGGAGGATATTCTGTATACCATAGCATCTTTCATCCAAAAGTCTGGGACGACGAAGAACGACATCAAAATTGCCCTTTGGCATTATTATGAGCGTGACCTTACCGTTCAGACCATCATGAATACCGCCAAGCTCTATGAGAAGTTCGGGACAATCGAGCTGGATGAGCGCTCTTTTCCACTTCCGCTCCACCATAACTATAGCTATCGGAACACATGGGGAGATGCCAGGGGCTTTGGCGGCAGAAGAATCCATGAAGGTACGGATATCTTCGCCAATTACGGTGTACCAGTTTATGCGACCACATATGGCGTTATTGAACTGAAGGGCTGGAATCTGTATGGCGGCTGGCGTATCGGTCTTCGGGACAGCAATAATATTTATCACTACTATGCCCATTTGAATGGATTCGAAAAAGGGGTATCCGTCGGGAATGTCGTCAAACCTGGTGATGTCATCGGATATGTAGGAGCGAGCGGTTACGGACCTCCCGGAACATCAGGAAAATTTCCGCCACACTTGCATTACGGTATGTATAAAGACAATGGAAGGTCGGAATTTTCCTTCGACCCATATCCTTACCTAAGGATTTGGGAACAAAAATCGAAACAGCAAAAAAAGGAAGGCTGAGTTTATTCGCCTTCCTTTTGCATTGGTATGGAGAACGATGGTGATGAACTGGTTCCCCCTCCATTATTATAAAATTCCGGTACTTGCCCTTGGATGACAGTACTGCCAAGCAGCACATCCTGTGTCACTGTCGTCGTCTTGGTTGAAAATGGGATGATGATCCGGACATTTGCTTTGATTTCTACCATGAAGACGAACATCGCATTATTGATGCCGTATTCCTCCACCTTTACATCGACACCGGATTCCACATAACCGATCATTTCAAATTTCACCGGAATCCGCGGGCCGAGATTAGCAAGCAAAGCATTATTGGTTGCTTGACCGAGCGGTATATCGACCAGAGTCGGATCTTCTTCCAGTTTCTCCTGGATGATATCGGCCGCAGCCTCCTCTGCAAGCTGCTCCTGACTGACAGCCGGCATTTCGCCGTCCTCCATCAGCCGCAAATAATTCTGTACGCGAAATGTCACCTTCCGCAGCACTTCATTCACGGTTGCTGCATCCCAGCTGGCATGTGTGACATTTCCATTGGTATCTTTCTCTACTTGCACGAATGCATTCAAGTCCAAATCCGCTTCCTTTTCTGCCTGGACGGCTTGGTTGATCGCTTGTTTTGCAAACTGCTCTGTTTTTGTTTCGGCAATCGCCATAAGCGTCGGCTCCAAGCCTTTATTCACCATCCATAGACTCAAGGAAGTGAATAGCAGGAAAAGCAGCATGCTCATCAGTAGTACATGCCGAAAGGAAGGTGGTGCTTTAGAAGCTCTGCGATGCCATGGACGCATGAAAAAAACCCCCTCGAAACAAGCTTATGCTTGACCTAGGGAGCTTAGAATAGGCTAGTTATCCTCAGCGGATGTCGAACAAGCAACAACCGTGATATTAAGATGCTCATATAAATTCACTTCATATGGTTCCGGCTCTGTCCCATCAGCCTCCTGCAGGATCCTGACGATCGGCCGCGTATTGATATCCTCATTCTGCCGGATGACGATTCCCATACGATCATCACTCAGCCGTACAGTCAGGCCAGTTGGATAAATGGCCACACTTCTTTTGAAAGCTTTGACCATCTCCATATCGAATTGGTCACCTGCTCCGGCAAATAATATTTCCATACCCTCATGCGGGAGCATGGCATCCCGGTAAACCCGGTTGCTCGTCACAGCATCGAATACGTCCGCGATGCCGATTATCTTTGCGTACAAATGAATGTCCGGGCCGCTTATGCCGCGCGGATAGCCGGAACCATTTATCCGTTCATGATGCTGGTAGGCACAATGGGCAATGACAAGGGGGATATTGTTCATCTTGCGTAAATAATTAAACCCTTTCGTCGTATGCTCCTTGATCTGCTCGAATTCCGCATCCGTCAGTTTGCCGGTCTTCTGCAGAACTTCCTGGGGTACAAACATTTTACCTACATCATGCAATATTGCGCCAAATCCTATCTCCTCTACAACAGAAATCGGAAGCCGCATTTCATTGGCGATGGCCATCGCATATAGTGCAACATTGACCGAATGAGAAAAGATATAATCATCATATATGAGCATATCGGAAAGAATCGTCAATGTTTGGCGTTTTGGCCGCAGATTGCTGACCATCTCCTGGATGGAACTTGTGATTTTATCAGTCATCTTTTCCGTCAAATATCGGCCATTATCGCTTTGTTTGATTTCCTGAAAGGACTTATGGATGACTTGCATCGCTTTTAGCCGTTCTTCATTGGAAGTGGAGAATTCGAGCTCGATGTCCTGCAGCCTGTCATCCTGTATATAGACATAAGTATACCGCAGCTCTTGCAAACGATCGATGATACCAGCCGTCAATTCCACATCCCGCTGGATAAGAATACTGCCTTTGTCATTATATACTGGCTGCGCGAGCCTGTTGCCGGGCTTTACCGATTTTGTCGATACTAATCTCATTGTCGTACCCCTTATCTTCTCCAACATTCCATTCTGATAAAATAGTACCAGAAAAGCGGCAAACAATCTAGATTGATGGTACAGGGTTCGACAATTTTTTCACGGCAGAAGGAGCAGCGCTTCCTTACCCGTGATACCAGGCTTCCAGCCATATGCCCAGGAAGCATCCGTCACTTTCTCAAGTGGTGCCGCCAGCAGCTGCTCAATCGTCTTGACGCCGACTGCCCTGCCGGAGATGATTTTCCGATCGGCCAATTTATTGTTGAGTAAATCAACATCCAAAGCACCACACATGATATAACCGACATCGTTCGACACGACCAGTAACGTTGTTTTCGGCAGTTTGACTGTCACTGCGGTAAAAGGCTTTCCTTCCAGGAACATGGGTTCTACAGTCATCAATTTAAATACACCTCCGTTATATCCTATGTTGGAAAAACGGAGGCGTTTGCTCATTTTGCTATTTCCTTGAATGCTTCCAATAGCAAATCCCGGAGCATCTCCGGCATATAATATTTCTTTCCTTTTGCCTGCTTGATACAAGGAAGCAAGCTGCCGAATGTGAAAGTGTCAGCCATAGCTGTCAGATAAAGCCTTTCCGGTTCCAGCGGCTTGCCATTGACCCGCAGATTCACCGCTTTTGGTTTAGCTGCCGTACCTGCTATATCAAACGATAGTCTGCTGTAAACCATCTTTCCGATCACCTTCCCGCGGAAGCCGAAACCTTTGAGCGGGAAAGTGATGAAATCCGGTTGCAAGGCAGCGTTGACGATCTCCTCCAGTTCTTCACCCGTCAATGGAACAGTGGCAGGATTGATCGGATGGGGACAGATTCGGTGGATATCCATATAGGATACAGCTCCTGCCGGAAAACTATCCAGCAGTACTCCTGCGTTGAGAAAAGCAAGATCTGCTTTCGTCCATCGGCGCAAATAATCTGTCAAAAGATCCATTGCAAGGGAATCTTCATAAGGAGCAGACGGCAGCGGATCTGGCAGCACAACGGCAGAACGATGCAGTGCTTTTTCTGCGTTTTCCGAGTAAACGGCAACTTGCTCAGCCGTATCTGCATCATCTTCCAAGTCTGCGACAGGAATGGCCCTGGCTTTCTTTTCTAGAATGATTTTCTGTTCTGTGTCCCAGATGATTTCCACTTCACCGAAATGAAATCCCTGCTTCCCCGCAGTCGTGATCAGACATTGATTCACATATTCGCCTTCATGGAGAAGATGATGGGTATGCCCGCCGATGATGACGTCTATTTCCGGAAAGGCAGCTGCTATATCACGATCAGCATAAAGCCCCAAGTGGGATAGCAAAACAACCACATCACAGGAAGACCGAAGCTGACCAATCTCCCGCTTCAGCACTTCCATTGGATCCTCGATATCCCAGCCTATCAAATTATAGAAATCCGGAAAAGGCGCTGTCAGCCCAATCATGCCTACCTTTGTTCCACCGGCCGCTTCAACAATCCAAGATGGCTCCATCCAGCCAGGATCTTCGCCCTTTTGTGAATGAAGATTCGCAACAGCAATTCGGAATTCCGCTTCATCGTATAAATGATAAAGATCATCATAATCAAGCGTGATTCCTTCATTATTCCCGATGGTCGCAAAATCATAGCCCGCTTCATTCAGCAAGCTGATATTCGCCCTGCCTCGGAATGCCTCTGCAATCGGACGCGATCGATCAACATGATCGCCAATATCAAGCAGCCAGCACGTTTGACCCGCATCCATAAGCTTTTGCTTATTATGCTTCAAGTAACCGACAATCTTCGGCCAGTTTTCGAAATAGCTATGCAAATCATTTGTGTAGTTGATAGTCAGCTTTTCCTGCATCCTTCTCTACTCCTTTATTACGACAACCCATCCCAAATCAGACGGACAGCAACTAATACGAGCATGATACGCAATATCCAGACAACCGTATTACCTTTTAGCATCTGGTTGACTTTCGCCCCGAGAATTCCACCTATGATCGCACCCGGAATAAAGGCCCACACATAGTTCCATTCCACATGTCCGAGCGAAATATGCATGACGGTACTGACAACGCTGAGGAAGAATACCATGAACATACTGGTTGATACGGCAACATGCGCCGGGAACCCAAACAACAGGATCATCGCAGGCACCATAAAGCTGCCTCCCCCGATTCCAAACATGCCGGAAAGCAGTCCGACGAATAAGGAGAGCGCAAATGCCGCGATGAATCGGAAACTATATGTATAAGTCATACCGTCCAGCTCTTTCGTAACGATGATGCCTTTCGGGTTCTTCACTTCCCGTTCCTTGCGCTTCACGAAAAACATGAAAAAGACGAGCAAGACTAGAATACCGAAATACAAGGAGAAACCATCCCCCGATACAAATCGATTCAAGTAAGAACCGAGTATGGCTCCCGGCACCCCTCCGGCCATGAAAATAAGTCCGCTTTTGTAATCTACACGCCCACTCCTCATATATGTGAGTGTGGATGATAGAGCGGTGAAAATCATCACGATGACAGAAACTCCCACAATTGCTTGCGGTGTTGCCCAGCTGAAGGCATCCCAGAAACCGCTCAAAATAAGCAGCAGCGGTACAAGGATGATACCGCCCCCCAAACCTACCAGACTGCCAAGCGCTGCTGCAAGGAGCCCTATTACTAAACTTACGGCAAAAACCATAGGTATCCCTTCCATCTTTTATGTAGAATATAAAAATAGTATGACTGCATACCGCAGTCATACTATTATAACAGAATTCATTTATATTTGACCGATCCGCCGTTCACCGGAAATTCCGCGCCATTGACATACGTTGCTTTGTCAGAAGCCAAGAAGGTAACCACATCGGCAACCTCATCCGGCTTGCCGATTTCCCCACGAGGTATCTGGCGGACTTCCTTTGCGAAATAGCTGACAGCCTCCTCGCCTTCTTTGTCGAACATATCACTGAGCATATCAACCATACCGCCTGGTTTATTCCACATTGTCGTCCGCGTCGGACCAGGTGATACGACATTCACCCTGATATCCCCGCCGAATTCATCAGCCAAGGCTTGCGTGAGATTGAGGATTGCTGCTTTGCTTCCGCTGTAATCGATCGCAAACGAATCAGGCACATGCCCGCTCTCGGATGCCACATTCACAATGCTTGCTCCCGGCTGTTTTTGGAGCTCCGGGATGGCAGCTTTTGTCATAGCTACTACAGCAAATAGATTTGTCTCGAAAGTCTCTTTCCAAATATCAAGTGTCACATCCATGAAACTATCCTTATAGATAGCAATCCCCGCAATATTCGCCAGGATATCAAGTTTGCCGAAATGAGACACAGCAGCCTCGACCACTTTCTCGGCTGCACCTTCGTCAGTCAGATCCAGCTCCAGCGGCAGAAAGGAAGAACGATCGGCAATGCCCTTCACGTCATCTGTTTTCAAGCTGACTCCGATAACTTTGACTCCTTCATCCAGAAATGCTTTTACCGTTTCTAAACCAATACCGTCATTGGCTCCGGTCACGATTGCTACTTTTCCTTCGAGATTGTAACCCAATGGACTTCATCCCCTTTATTCATTCACATAAAGAAAATGTTCCCGAACGCCAGGAAAGCAAAACATTTTTGGCTTTCAGCTTAATGCTTTGCTATTTGTGCCTGATTCATCGGACGTAACGGTTTTTGGATAGCATCCTAGAGCAAAACAGTGTTTCGGTTTCCCTCAAGGTTGGATGAGAAGAATGCCCTCGGATTCAGTCTTTTTGTAAACCGAGTATAAAAAGGTTTAGCCTAACGTCAACCACTTCTAATCCATCGACATTTTCTTCTTATACAGCTTCAGTGTCGCCACAATCAGGAAACTGACAATCACCAATAACAGCCATGAACTCACCTTGCCCAAATGAACGAGACTCCAGGCATCAGCTTGGTTCGGATATTCCCAAGCGCCAAAAAAGGTAGCGATATTCTCAGCAATCCAGATAAAAAAACCGATCAGCACAAATGAAAGGGACAAAGGCATTCGGTAACGGCTTTCACCAACCTCATACGTAACCCATGACCGCCAAAACACAACTAACACTAGGCCGGATAAAATCCAGCGAATATCGATCCAAAAATGGTGGGTGAAAAAATTCAAATAAATCGCAGCTGCTAGAGGTACAACAACCAGATAAGGCGGCCATCTGACCAGATCCACTTTCAGCCTCCTCCATGCTTGGCAAAGGTAACTCGCTACACTTGCATACATAAAACCGCTATATAACGGAACTCCGAATATTTTAAAGTAACCTTCTTCAGGATATGACCAAGAACCCATATGTACCTTGAATAATTCGAGGGCAAGGCCAATGATGTGGAATAGTGTGATTACCTTTAGTTCATCCCTTGTCTCAAGCCCCAAACGAAGCATCAACCACTGCATCAGCAGGCAGATGATGAGCAGCCAATCATAGCGCGGCAGCAAGGGAAGCGGAATGACTTGCGTCAGTGCCAGCGAAGCAAAAATGATGACAGGAAACAAACAAGATAATGCCTGCTCCCAGCCGAAACGGATAAGCTGTATACATGCCATCCGGAACTTTGCAGCCAGCTTTTTCTTTTTGAATGCAGGTAATTCCTGTCCAGCATAGTAAGTGGGCAGGTTGCGATTTCTGTACATTTCTTCACACCTCCGAGTTACTTTCTTAGCTTCCTTATCCTTCATCCATTCTGTATTCCAGGATGTCTCCAGGCTGACAATCCAACGCCTTACATATTGCATCTAATGTTGATAACCGAATCGCCTTAGCTTTTCCATTTTTCAAAATGGATAGATTCGCCATCGTGATGCCCACCTTTTCCGACAGCTCTGTCACACTCATTTTTCTTTTTGCCAGCATTACATCAATATTTATTATGATCGCCATATTGTTCACCTCAGACCGTCAAGTCATTTTCTGATTTTATGTCGATGGCATTTTTCAAGAGTCTTTGGAGTACAGCAGCAAAGAATGCAATGACTAGCGCTCCAAAGATAATGGCCATACCTATCAGGATAAGACCTGGTGCATCATCTCTGTCTGCCACGATATAAATGAGCGGCAGGAATAGTACATAAACGCCAGTGATGGTGATCGCACATTTTTTTATATTCTTCAGCGCTTTCACCGACAAGTCAGAAAAAGCTATATTTCTGTCAATATAGCCCAGCAGCCTGAAAGCCTGATACAAAGCCATGAAAAATGCCAATGCAGTCAGGTACAAACCGATTAAAACGGGATATTTTAAAAATTCAGCCTCGGGATAATAGTCAGCTGAACCAAAAGCAATCGGCGGGATGGCAAAAATGCACAAAGCTAGAACCGGCAATGCCATGAGAAAGACAGCCAACTTTAAAAAGAGTGTTTCACGTTTCAAAAAAAGCACCTCATTTGTTTTTCTTTAAGACGATTTTAATATATTATTTATCGTTTTACAATAAATAATTATTGATTAATATATACATATTATCGAAATACAAAAGAAAAAGCACTCTTCTCCTGGGAAAAATGCTGTGCGTAATTTAAATCGATATATACCTTTCTGATTTGAACAAAATATAAGCTTATATACTTAAGAGCTTTATTTATAGCTGATATTCAAAACCTTAGTCGTTATCATTTTCCTGGTCTATCTTTAAGATTCTGCCGTTTTTTGCAAGTATCTCTACTTCAAAGATCATACCTTGAGCTGTCATAATGAATACTTCGTATACTAGAACGCCATTTTCCAAATCCATATCCACATGCATAACTCTTCCTGGAACTCTTTGAAGAGCTATTTCTTGAGCCTGCTGCATCGTTATTCTTTGTCTATGCATGGAGTTAGTATAAGAAGAATCTTGATACATGAAAATCCTCTCCCTCTACAAAGATTCAACTCATGTATCTTTATACAACAGACAAGTTTTGTGTTCCTGAATCTTAACAAATAAAAATAGCGTGTTCCATCCTAATATTTAAAGCAACTTCCCAGCAGGGTAATGACAATGAATATCTCTTAGAACTACATAAAAAGAAGGCGAACTTTAAAAGTTCGCCTAGAGATCAGCTGTCGTTAATATGGCATTCAAAACTAACGTTCACTTTATACTGCTGGATATAAACATCGAGGCATCTTGATTCATAAAAATGCGATTTCCATGATGGAAGGTTCTAATTTCAGTTGATTTAAATCCAACTGCAGACAGAGTATCTTTTAGTTCGTCATGCGAAAAACCATTGTGGACTTTCGGGTGATTTATTTTATTATTTTTGTCAAAATCAACAATGATCAATTTGCCATCGTCATGTAAAATATGGAACAATTCCTGCAGAATCTTTTCAGTATCCGGAATATGAAGAAGAACCAGTGACATGACCACGATATCCGCTTTAAGTTCAGGAGTATCTTGGGTAAAATCTGAATAAAGCACACTGGCGTTGGTAATTCCTTTGTTGGAAATCTTTGTCTTTGCGACCTCCAACATTTGTTCTGATGAATCCACCAACAAAATGGAATCAACTAAATCCGTCAATTCTAAACTAATTAGACCGGTACCGCTCCCATAATCCAGCAAAGAGCTTGATTTACTATCTTGTAATTCGGGTCGGATTTCCTTCACTATAATTTTAGCTAATGCCATTCTCTCTTCCGTATCATATTTTTTTGCCAACTGTTCAAAAACGTTATTTTCCATGATTCACTCTCCTAATTATAATCACAAACAAAAGACCCTTGATATACAAGGGTCTTCTGTATTAACCGATAGAACCTTCCATCTCGAATTTAATCAGACGGTTCATTTCTACGGCATATTCCATTGGAAGTTCTTTCGTGAATGGCTCGATGAAGCCCATTACGATCATTTCTGTTGCTTCTTCTTCAGAGATACCACGGCTCATCAAGTAGAACAATTGCTCTTCGGATACTTTGGAAACTTTCGCTTCGTGTTCCAAGGAGATGTTCTCGTTGAAGATCTCGTTGTATGGAATCGTATCGGAAGTGGATTTATTATCCAGGATCAGCGTGTCACACTCGATGTTGGAGCGTGCGCCGTCTGCTTTCTTGCCGAAGTGAACGATTCCGCGATACGTTACTTTACCACCTTGTTTGGAGATGGATTTGGAAACGATCGTTGAAGATGTGTTTGGTGCCAAGTGATGCATTTTCGCACCGGCATCCTGATGCTGGCCTTTACCAGCCAGAGCGATGGACAATGTCATACCACGAGCGCCTTCGCCTTTCAAGATGACAGCAGGGTATTTCATTGTTAGTTTGGAACCGATGTTACCATCGACCCACTCCATTGTACCGTTCGCATCAACTGTCGCACGTTTGGTAACTAGGTTGTAAACGTTGTTTGCCCAGTTCTGGATCGTAGTGTAACGGCAGTAAGCATCTTTTGCGACAAAGATTTCAACAACCGCACTGTGCAAGGAATTCGTTGTATACACAGGAGCTGTACATCCCTCGACATAATGAATGGATGCGCCCTCGTCAACGATGATGAGTGTACGCTCGAACTGCCCCATATTTTCGGAGTTGATCCGGAAATATGCTTGCAATGGGATATCTGTCTTAACACCCTTCGGAACATAAATGAAAGAACCGCCGGACCATACTGCAGAGTTCAAGGCAGCGAATTTATTATCCGATGCCGGAATCAATTTTCCGAAGTACTCACGGAACAAATCTTCATTCTCTTTAAGTGCTGTGTCCGTATCTTTGAAGACGATACCCATTTCTTCCAAGTCTTCTTTTAAGTTGTGATACACAACTTCTGATTCGTACTGCGCGGAAACACCGGCAAGGTACTTCTGCTCAGCTTCTGGAATACCAAGTTTATCAAATGTGTTTTTGATTTCTTCCGGTACCTCATCCCATGAACGCTCGGAGCGCTCGGATGGTTTCACGTAATAAGTGATTTCATCGAAGTCAAGCTCAGCAAGGTCTCCGCCCCACTGCGGCATCGGCTTCTTATAGAATTGCTCCAAGGATTTCAGACGGAAGTCCAGCATCCATTGTGGTTCTTCTTTCATCTTAGAGATTTCTTCAACGATTCTAGGTGTAAGGCCTTTTTCCGTACGGAAAATGGAAATATCACGATCACTGAAGCCATACCGGTAATCTCCAATTTCAGGCGCTTTTTTAGCCATGGTAAAACCTCCTTATAGGATTACATCTATTTCACACGACAGTGTTCCATTAGTTTTTTTCGACGCCTTGCTCCATCGCTTTCCAGGCGAGTGTCGCACATTTGATGCGCGCCGGGAATTTTGCTACGCCCTGCAGCGCTTCTACATCACCGAGTTCCAGATCACCAGGGTCGATTTCTTTCCCCAGCATCATATCGGAGAATAATTGCGACATCCGGAGTGCATCTTCGATGGATTTGCCTTTGATGGCTTGGGTCATCATGGAAGCAGAGGACATGCTGATGGAGCAGCCCTCTCCTTCGAATTTCGCATCCTTCACCTTGCCATCCTCCACCTGAAGCTGCAGCTGGATACGGTCTCCGCAAGTAGGGTTGTTCATGTCGACCACCAATGCGTCTCCTTCCAGCTTACCACGATTCCGCGGATGTTTATAGTGATCCATGATCACTTGCCGGTAGAGTGTATCAAGGTTATCAAAAGACATTTCCGAAAAACTCCTTCGTTTTTGTCAGTCCGCTGACAAGTTTGTCGATATCGTCCTCGGTATTGTAAACGTACATACTTGCTCTGGCAGTAGCTGTTGCATCCAACCAGCGCATAAGCGGCTGGGCACAGTGATGTCCGGCACGGACAGCGATGCCTTCCGTATCGAGGGCAGTCGCCGTATCATGCGGGTGCACACCATCGATATTGAATGTGACAACCGCTGAGCGTTTTGCAGCGGATGGACCATAGATGGTCAATCCTTCAATTTCACTCATGCGCTCCATCGCATATGCTGTCAGCTTCTGATCATGGGCAGCAATCTGATCCATCCCAATTTCATTGAGAAAATCAATTGCAGCTCCGAGACCGATTGCACCGGCTATGATCGGTGTACCCCCTTCGAATTTCCAAGGAAGCTCCTTCCACGTTGAATCATACAAGTGGACGAAATCGATCATTTCGCCGCCGAATTCGACTGGTTCCATATTGTCCAGCAGTTCCTGCTTACCATACAGGATACCTATTCCAGTCGGTCCGCACATCTTATGGCCGCTGAAGCAATAGAAGTCGCAATCGGTGTCCTGTACATCCACTTTCAAATGCGGAGCACCTTGGGCACCATCCACAAGGACGACTGCATTCTGCCGATGAGCAAGCTCGACGATTTCTTTTATCGGATTGATGGTTCCCAGTACATTGGATACATGCGTCAAAGCGACGATCTTCGTCTGCGGACCGATCGATTTTCTCACATCATCCATATTCAAGGTACCATCTTCGTTCAGTTCAAAGTATTTCAGTGTTGCTCCGGTCGCTTTGACCGCCTGCTGCCACGGGATGATATTACTATGGTGCTCCATCGGTGTGATGATCACTTCATCACCAGGTTCCAAGTTTGCACGGGCGTAACTGTGAGCAACCGTGTTGATCGCTGTCGTCGTACCGCGTGTGAAGATAACTTCCTTGGTGCTTCTGGCATTGATGAACTGCTGCACCTTTTCCCTGGCACCTTCATATTTATCCGTAGCCCGGGTTCCCAGCGTATGCACACCGCGGTGTACATTGCTGTTATCGTTCCGGTAATAGGCATCCACAGCTTCCAATACCTTTATCGGCTTATGGGAAGTTGCTGAGGAATCCAAGTAGACCAGCGGATGTCCGTTGACTTCCTGATGCAGGATCGGGAACTGTTCACGGATAGAGCGGGCATCCATTAGTTTACTTTCCCTTCGATTACCTGAGTCAGCTGATTTTTTACAGTTTCAATCGGCAGCTGATTTACAACAGGTGCAAGGAATCCATGGATGATCAGACGTTCAGCTTCATGCTTCGTGATTCCGCGGCTCATCAAGTAATAAAGCTGAAGCGGATCGACACGGCCTACAGATGCTGCGTGCCCTGCCACTACATCATCTTCATCAATCAAAAGAATCGGGTTCGCGTCACCGCGTGCACCTTGGCTAAGCATCAAGACACGTGTTTCTTGAGTGGCATCAGATTTGCTGGCACCATGTTCGATTTTTCCGATACCGTTGAATACAGAGCTTGCCTGGTCTTTCATGACACCATGGGACAAGATGCTTCCAACAGAATTCTTACCGAAGTGGACGATATTCGTTGTGAAGTTCTGGATTTGTTTCCCGCGTCCGACTACTACACTTTTCGCTTCGGAACCGGAATTATCACCGATCAAGTGAGTGATATGCTCACTGATTGTGTTACCATCGTTCATTTGGCCGATCGCCCAGTCGATGCGAGCATCTCGGTAAGCTACACCGCGGCGTTTTGCATAGACAGTCGTACCTGCAGCATAGTTATCAACCGCACCATAAGATACGTTGGCATTATCGCCTGCTATGACTTCTGTCACAACGTTTGCGAATGTTGCTTGATCTGCGTTATGGGAAATGCTGTTTTCAACATATGTTACAGCACTATTCGCTTCGGCAACGATCAATATATGATTGAAGGAAGCTACTTTGTCATCTTCCTGCCAGAAGATTGTCTGAAGCGGCTCATCCACTACGACATTCTTCGGAACATAGACGAACACGCCGCCGTTCATTAATGCTGCATGCAGAGCAGTAAGACGATCTTCATCAATACTTACAGCATCCTTCATGTAGAATCTCTTCACCAAGTCACCATGCTGCTGCAAGGCAGTGAAGATATCCGTGAAGATGACGCCTTGCTCGCTCCATTTTTCGCTTAAGGCAAGGTATGCCGCACTATTATTGCGCTGAATGTAAAGGTTTGGGGCATTATCCGCATCGATCAAAGCCGCCACACTTGCTGGCAGGCTGTCCAATGCGCTGATTTTCTCCCCTTCTACTTCATGCACATACGTGTCGAAATCCCAGTTCTTGATCCCAGTTTTATCGGGTTTTGGCATGTCCAAAGATTCCGATTGGGAAAGAGCTTGCTGACGAAGTTCCTTCATCCATTCAGGCTCATTGCGGGAACTGGAAAAACGGCTGATATATTCATCATTATATGGTTGCTTCGTTTCAACAGTCATAAGATCCCTCCTCCAGTTTACGCGTTAATTGTTTCGTCTTCGATGTTCAGCTCTTGTTTGATCCAATCGTAGCCTTCTGCTTCCAGACGCTGGGAAAGCTCGGATCCGCCGGATTTAACGACACGGCCTTGCATCATAACGTGTACGAAGTCAGGCTCGATGTAGTTTAGCAAACGCTGATAGTGGGTAATGATTAGGCAACCGAAGTTTTCGTCGCGCAGTTTGTTGATACCTTTTGCGACAACTTTCAGTGCATCGATATCAAGACCGGAGTCGATCTCGTCAAGGATACCGATTTCAGCTTTCATCATAAGAAGCTGAAGGATTTCATTACGTTTTTTCTCACCGCCGGAGAAACCTTCGTTTAAGTAGCGCTGAGCCATGTTCTTATCCATTTCAAGGAAGTCCATCGCTTCGTCCATTTCCTTGATGAATTTCATCAATGGAATCTCATCGCCTTCTTCGCGGCGGGCGTTGATAGAGGAGCGAAGGAAGTCGGCATTTGTTACACCGCTGATTTCACTTGGATACTGCATTGCAAGGAATAGACCGGCACGAGCACGCTCGTCCACTTCCATTTCCAACACATCTTCCCCGTCCAAAGTGATGCTTCCGCCTGTCACTTCGTATTTTGGATGGCCCATGATTGCGGATGCCAATGTGGATTTACCAGTACCGTTTGGTCCCATTACCGCATGGAATTCCCCGCTTTTTATCGTAAGGTTTACACCTTTAAGAATTTCCTTATCTTCAATCGAAACATGTAGGTCTTTGATCTCTAGAACTGAACCTGCCATTTATTAACCCTCCGATAGCTGCTATTTTATAAATTTCGATAATGTTATTTAAACACATTATCAATTTATTCTCATTATAATCTTAAAGCATTGTTCGACCATTATCAACTTTTTTACTAGATAAAAACACAGTTTTAACATGGTCTTGTCCTATTGTATCACACTTCCATTTCAAGCCAAAAATAATGCCTTTGCTGAGAATACCAGCAAAGGCATGAGAATGGTCTTTCTTATTCATCGACAGGGAGAATGGAACCATCGTACTTCTCTTCGATGAATTGTTTGATCTCATCAGAATGAAGCACGTCCATCAATTTCTGCAATGCTTCGTTATCTTTATCCTCGGCACGAGCAGCAACGATGTTTGCATATGGAGAGTCTGTGCCTTCAAGAATCAATGCATCCTCGGAAGGTTTAAGATTTGCCTGCAAAGCATAGTTCGTGTTGATGACGACCAATGCGTCTTCTTCGGATTCGTACGTATCCGGCAAGAAGGCAGGATCAACTTCCATGCTGAACTTCAAGTTCTTTGGATTTTCTGCGATATCATCGAAAGTTGCATCAACAGGCTCGACGCCATCTTTGATCTTGATAAGACCTTCTTCTTGGAAGATGGATAGCACACGTCCTTGCTCGGCTACGTTACGACCCATGAGTACTTCTGTGCCATCTTTGATATCATCGATTTTCTTGATGTTTTTAGAGTAAACGCCCATTGGTTCCAAGTGAACACCGCCAAGGCTGATCAAATCATATCCAGTATCTGCATTGGAAGTCTCCAAGTAAGGGATATGCTGGAAGTAGTTAGCGTCCAGGTCGCCATTGGCCAAATCGTCGTTGGGAAGGACATAATCCTGATACTCTTCAATTTCAAGATCGACTCCTTCTTTTTCCAAAAGCGGTTTTGCTTCTTCAAGAATTTCTGCGTGTGGTGTGCTGGAAGCGCCCACTTTGATTGTTGTTGTTTCTTCATCGCCTGAGCCGCTATCGGAAGAACCGCAAGCTGCCAGGAATACCATGAAAACAGCCGATAAAATGACTAATAATGCCTTTTTCAATTGAATCCCTCTCCTTTATCGTTTATCTAATTTATTTGAAATCAAGTCTCCAATAAATTGGAAGACGAATACCACGATGACAATCAATAGCGTACAGATGAATACGACATCGAACTGCCGGCGCTGGAAACCGTAGAAGTAAGCGAAATCGCCTAATCCGCCTGCGCCGATCACACCAGCTACTGCTGTAGATCCGATAAGGGCGATCGCTGTTACCGTAATACCTGAGACAAGCGCCGGCATGGATTCTTTCAGCAATACCTTGAACATGATCGTACTGTTTTTCGCACCCATTGCCTTGGCAGCTTCAATTACCCCGTTGTCCACTTCTTTCAGCGCAATCTCCACAAGCCGCGCATAGAAAGGTGCAGACCCGATGATAAGTGCAGGCAATGCTGCCTCCGGTCCGCGGATCGTGCCGACGATAAAATCGGTGAATGGGAACAGCAGCAAAATCAGGATGATGAATGGAATGGCACGGAATACGTTGACTACCGCCGCCACGATCCAATAGACGATTTTGTTTTCCCACAGCTTCCCTTTACTAGTCAGATAAAGTAAAAGTCCAAGGATGATGCCGATGATGAAAGTACCGATCAAAGATAGGATCGTCATATAGAATGTCTCGTAGATGGCTGTGTTCAAATCTGCTATATCTACATTCGGAAACCATTTCTCAAACAAGTTCCTGCACCTCCGCTTTCACATTTGCACTGCGGATGAAGTCCAGTGCCTTCTCCACTTCCGCTTCACTGCCCACAAGCTGCAAAAACAGACTTCCGACTGCACCGGTTTGTGTCTGCAGTACATTCCCTTGAAGGATATTGATATCCACATCGAATTGTTTCGCAGTATGGCTGACAACTGTCTGGTTGACATTTTCGCCGGAGAAGGAAAGCTTCACGATCGTTCCTGACCCTTCTTTCAGCGCGGCCGCCGATAAGGATTCATATTGCTCACTTCCATCAAGCTGCTGAACAAAGCGCTTCGTGATCGCTTGCTGCGGATTTTGGAATACATGCGCTGCGTCGCCTGCTTCCACGACCTTGCCTGTATCCATTACGGCAACACGGTGGCAGATTTTGCGGATTACGTTCATTTCGTGCGTAATCATTACGATGGTCAAACCAAGCCGTTTGTTGATGTCTACCAGCAAATCAAGGATGCTATCTGTCGTTTCCGGGTCCAATGCTGATGTCGCTTCATCACATAGCAGCACTTTTGGATCGTTAGCGAGCGCTCTTGCAATGCCGACCCGCTGCTTCTGTCCGCCGCTTAATTGTGATGGATAGGCATTTTCGCGTCCTTTCAATCCGACCAGTTCAATCAATCGATCGACTTTGGTTTTTCTTTCTTTCTTTGGCACACCTGCTATCTCCAACGGAAAGGCGATGTTCTGGTGTACCGTACGGGACCACAGCAAATTGAAGTGCTGAAAAATCATCCCTATTTCTTGTCTGGCAAGTCGGAGTTCATTTTTATGCTGTTTGACGATGTCCTTGCCATTGATGATTATTTCACCGGCAGTCGGTTCTTCGAGACGGTTCAACAAGCGTACGAAGGTACTTTTACCAGCGCCGCTATACCCGATCACACCGAAAATCTCACCAGACTCTATCGTGAGGTCAAGCTGATCGACTGCTGTAATATTCTGTTTTTTTGTGCGATATATTTTGGAGAGGTTTTTGATGGTGATCAATATCCGCTCCTCCTTCCTCGTGTTGCTCTGCAAATATAAAAAAGCGTCTTTTTGTCATGAGAACAAAAAGACGCGGTTTTATGTGCGAAAATTGTTCTCTCATCTGTACAGGTTTCCCTGCAGGAATTGGCACCATACAGGAAAACCTGTGGTTGCCGGGCTTCATCGGGCCAGTCCCTCCGCCACTCTGGATAAGAGTTTTTATATATGATTGCTAAAAAGGAGTTTAGCACTAGTACAAAGTTCTGTCAACATATATTACAGTCTGGCTCCGGCTCCCAGAAACAAGAGAGCTTCCACAAGAAGAATATGCTGGTAATCCCCTTCCACAACTTGCCTGTTACATATACTGCGAAGCTGGACCTCGCCGGCAAGGAGCTGATGAAGTGTCTGTTCATCTGTACGAATATGCAAAAATCCATAAGGCTTTGAAGCTGGTGTCGTCAGACTGCTTCTATCAATATGCAAATCGAAATGGTCATCTTCCCATTCAATGAAGACCTTCAGCCGTTTGTCGTTGCATAAAGGCAACAGATCCTCCCTAGCTTCGATCTGTTGCTTGAGCTTTTTCAATTCTTCGATGATCATGCTCCATCCCCCCTTGCTTTGTATTTGGCTCCAAGTCACCAAATTTCCTGCAAGAAAAAACAGCTTTCCATTTGGAAAGCTGTTTATTCATCCAGCGTTTTCGCCAGCATATGCTGGACGGAATGAAACGCATATATTTTTTCCTGAACTTTTCCTTGTTTGAAGATAATGAGACAAGGGACGCTTTCAATCTGATATTCCTGCATGAAATCAGGAAATAGAGAGGCGTTCAGTTTATGATAATATTCCTGGCCCGTCACAGTCTCGACTGTCAGGAGCATTTTTTCGGCAAGCTGGCATGTGCCGCAAAACGGCGTGTGCACAAATATCCTTGCCTGTTCCTGCCCGATGACTCCCTGGACCTCTTTTTCGATGACGTTGATAATTCATCCCTTCTTTCTTCAGGCGAGGAAGAATGGATGCACCATGATGCTTCTGCTAAGCAAGGCCGTGGCCAATTCAGGTGCCGGGGTCGCCGCTACCTCTCGATAGGTTCTGTCTACGTAGATATGCTGGGCATGTGGAAGCTCTCGGGCCAGCTGTTTCCTCAGCTTATGCCCAGCACTGTCCTCATCCACCATGATATATACTTGCTTGTGATCCAAGTCATAGTCATACAACAGCTGTTCCAGCCGCTCGATGCCCAATGTACCATTGGTGCAGATGATCGTCACATCCTCATCGATGATTTTCTTAATCTGCTCTTTGTCCGAGCGCCCTTCCACGATAATGACCTTTTGTTCATCACCCATACTGGCATCACCTATTCTGATCGATATTTGATTGCTTCCTTGCCCGCGCTCCGAATGAAGGCAGCTTAGCAATAAAGCTTGCCATAGTATATGAAAGGAAACCGCTGCCCTTGCCAACAAGGGCAGCAAAAATTAATCCTCTTTGATTCTTCCTTCGTAATCCTCAACCGAAAGCAGGCTTTCATAAGCTGCTTCGTCGTCTGTTTCCACCACGATCATCCATGCTTTCTCGTATGGGGATTCATTCACGAATTCGGGACTGTCATCCAAATCTTCGTTCACAGCCACTACTTTACCGCTGATCGGAGCATACAGCTCGGATACTGTCTTGACAGATTCGACACTGCCAAATGGCTCGTCCGCTTTCAATTCATCACCAACGGATGGAAGTTCCACGAACACGATATCCCCGAGTTCATCCTGAGCGAAGTCGGTAATACCGATCCGGTACTGGTTGCCTTCTTCTTTTTTGATCCATTCATGTTCTTCCGTGTAACGTAGATCTTTCGGTAAGTTGCTCATTTTAATTCCTCCACCTATTTTCTACAAGAATAGCTAACATATTTACTATAAGAAATAATAGATAAAATTACCACCGATTCAGCTTATTTCGAAGCAGTTACAGCCTCATATGTTTCTTGCTTGAAACCGACGGCAGCAGTGTCCTCACCGATCAAAAGCGGACGCTTGATCAGCATACCGTTTTCAGACAGCCACGCCTTCGGCTGGTTATCATCTGCATCTTTGATTTTATCCTTATAGCCGCCCTCACGATAGACTTTCCCGCTCGTATTGAACAGTTTTGCAAGCGGCAGGCCGCTTTTATCCGCTGCTTCCTGAAGAACTTCAGGGCTTGGAGGGTTCTCGACGATATGTATTGCTTCATACGATACCTCATTCGCATCCAGCCATTTTTTTGCGTTTTTGCATGTACTGCAATTCGGGTACCAATAAAATCGGAACATGTTATCCCCTTCCTTTCCTACTGCTATTTTAGCATAGTCCTTTGCATCTTACGCACAGAATAAACCGATGGAACACGGGCACGATAGAAAAGAAAAAGGAGGGATCCCATGCCACCAGGAAACACAAACGATATCATGCTGCAGCCGCCGGAAATGATTTCTGAAAAAGACTTACTGTACTTGACCGATATGCTCAATTGGAATTTGAATGCAGCCAAGAAAGCACAGCATGCCGCCAGGGAAGTACAGCTTACAGATGCACAGGAAGCATTGCACACTGTCGGTCAGATGCATCAGCGCCATTATGATATGTTACTGGAACATTTACAGACGAAACCGCTTAATTAAGGGAGGAGGGAACGCTATGCCGCAGAACCAGAAGGTACAGAATCCGCAAACACCGGTACCGACGACACAGGATATGAATGATCGGGACCATGTGACTGATTTGCTTGCGACCGAAAAATATATGACAGCTTCATACAGCACTGCACTTAATGAAATGAGCAATCAATCGCTGTATGAAACAGTGGCTCGCATTTTCAAGGAATCACAGGATGCCCAGCGCAATTTGTATAATTTGATGTTCCAGCACGGCTGGTACAGCTTGGAACAAGCCCCGCAGCAGAAGGTGGAGCAAGCCTATCAGCAATTCAGCAACACACGCCAGGAACTTCCTTATATATGAGACAGATGGACAATCAGCTGCTGGTTGTCCTTTTTGTTTGAATCCAAAAAAATTATTGACGAATTGTGTACAAATCTGTAATATACTTGCATGTGCAACTATTTGAAAGGAGCAAAACATGGGCAGGAAACAGGACGAATTAGGACTGATTTTATCCAGGACTTACCTATCCTTGAAACGGGAAACTTCCCGTATGCTTCTACCGTTTGAACTGACACCTGAACAATTCTCCCTTGTTGCCGAATTGGACAAGCAGGATGATATCACACAAAAAGAGCTTGCCGGATTGACGGAGAGAGAACAGACAACTGTGACAAAGATTGTCGATAAACTTGTAAAGAAGGGTTTAGTGACCCGCGGACATGATCCGCATGACCGCAGGGCAATCCGCTTGCAGATTACGGCTGATGGCCGGGAACTGGTTCAACTTATCAAACCAAGGATAGAAGAAATCGAAAAACATGCGTACGGTGGGTTCCAACAAAGTGAAATTGAATTGCTGCATACTCTGATCCACAGGCT
Organism: Terribacillus jepli; assembly: GCF_047228925.1. Lineage (NCBI taxonomy): Bacteria > Bacillati > Bacillota > Bacilli > Caryophanales > Bacillaceae > Terribacillus > Terribacillus jepli. The sequence goes on from NZ_JBFEGH010000002.1 coordinate 96,230, forward strand.
GCATCAGAATTTGCAGTGATTTTTTTCACCAAATACATGCACATGCAACTATTATAGAATGGAGTTTTTTATTTTGCGTTTACAACCATTACGGGAAATGTTTAAAATCCCAAATACGAAAGTCGGCATCACTTTTGCCATCATTGTCCCCTTACTTTTTTCCATCATTTGGTTGACAGGGTATCATGATGCAACCGATCATCTGGATCGTCTGCAAGCTGCCGTGGTCAATGAAGATGGTACACAGGCTGATGCATTGACCGATCAGATGATCGACAGCATGCCATTCGATGCAGAGCTCGCTTCCTTTGATGATGCGAAAGAACAGCTTGATCAAAACGACATTGCCATGCTGATCGTCATTCCAGAGGCATTCACTGAAAACTTGGCCAAACAGAGCGATACTTCCCTGAAGTTTTACATGAACAGTTCCAATTCACAAGTCGCCCTGTCGGCAGCTGAAAGTGCAGCCAGACAAATGACAGCTTCCATCGCTGGAACGAATGTACAAGCGGAAATCATCAAAGAAAATCCCATCAGTAACTTTGCAACTTCCATGGTTCCGATGATTCTCGGCTTCATCGTGTTCATCGCTGTCATGACAATGAATATTCAAATGAACATCGTCACGCAAATCATGAACCGCAAATTCGGCAAATGGCACGTCTTTTGGAACAAGCAGCTTCTTTTGCTGATCATCGGACTCGTCGTAACGACAATCACCGTTACGATTCACTACTTTGCAAATGATATTGCTGCTTCTTATATGCAGCTATGGGGCTACGAGCTGCTCGTCGTCTTTGCCTGTATCAGCTTCACCCAGATGAGCTTTGCTCTATTCGGTAATGCCGGCGCCTTATTCAATGTAGCGATGATTCCGTTCCAGCTGATGGCAGCGGGAAATATCATTCCGGCAGACCTATTGTCTCCTGTGTTCCGTGTGATTGGGAGCGCTCTGCCAGCTTCCAACGGGGTACAAGGCTTCAGTCAACTAATTTATGCAGGACAAAGTGTTTCCTCGACAATCCTTCACCTTGGATTGATACTGGTCATCACCTTCCTGCTTTCCTGTCTTGCATTGATGCTGAAGAAACAGCAGCCAATTCAATATGTTAAAAAAGACGAAACAGCTGCAGCTGTGTGAGAAAAGATCTCCGCTCATCAAGGCGGAGGTCTTTTTCCATCCATTACATTCTCTTTGCTTATTTCGCGGATTCATTCCCTAAACTCTACTTGCATCCTCTTGATTCAAAAGCTGAAGTTTGTCTCCCTCCTTATTTAAAAGTGAAATTCTTTTTAAATCGAAACGATTATGATTTACAAATCGAAATGATTACGATAGAATAGTTCCTTGTGAAAGAGTACGTGATTAGAAAGGTGATAGAAAATGACATCTATCCTTCAAATAGATAATATTAATTTTTCTTATGAACAAAAGGCAGCCTTGCGCGAAGTATCCTTGCAAGTGAGAAAAGGTGACTTCCTTGGTTTGATCGGACCCAATGGCGGAGGCAAAACAACTTTGATCAAGCTTGCCCTCGGACTGCTTCAGCCGAATAAAGGCTCCATCCAGCTTTTCGGACAGTCTGTTTCTTCCTTCAAAGAATGGAATAAGGTCAGCTTCGTTTCGCAAAAAGCGAATGCCTTCAACAAAGGATTCCCGGCCACTGTATTTGAAGTGGTTGCGATGGGTCTTACTCCAAAGATCGGTTATTTCCGCAGATTCTCGGCCAAGCACCGAGCTGCGGTGAAGCAGGCAGTGGCACAAGTGGATATGAGTGACTATTTGCATGAAAATATCAGCAGCCTGTCCGGCGGTCAGCAGCAGCGTGTTTTCATCGCCAGGGCGCTCGTCAGCCAGCCGGAATTGATCATCCTCGATGAACCGACGGTCGGGATCGATCATGCCAATGTAAAAGGTTTCTATGAATTACTGCAGCGCTTGAATAGTGAAAATGGACTGACGCTTGTGATGATCACCCATGATTTGGCGGGAATTGCACAATATGCGTCCAAACTGGTTTATTTGGATCAGCAAGTCCAATACGAAGGCAGTCCCGAACAATTCAGCCTGCCTGAATCCGATTTACACGTATTGCGAGGTATCCATGCATGATTGCAGACTTTCTTCAATTCGAATTTTTACGTAATACACTATATACTGGTCTGCTGATCGGCTTGATAGCCCCATTATTGGGCTGCTTCATCGTCGTCCGCAGGCTATCCTTGATCGCAGATGCTTTATCGCATGTGACGCTGGCCGGGATTGCTTTCGGCCTTTTAATGGAAAAGAAGCTGGCAACTCCTGTGATCTCGCCATTTTATGCAGGACTTAGCTTTTCCGTCATTGCTTCCTTGTTAATCGAAAAGCTTCGCAGCATGTTCCGCAACTTCCAGGAAATCGCCATTCCGATCATCCTATCCGGCGGAGTAGGATTAAGTGTCATTTTCATTTCATTGGCGAATGGATTCACGACCGATTTATTTTCATATTTATTCGGCTCGGTATCAGCTGTCAGCAGTGAAGATTTGCGGGTCATCATCATCATTTCCATCATCGTTTTGCTTGTGATCGGGGTCCTTTACAAACAGTTGCTCGTGCTCTCCTTTGATGAGGAACATGCGCGTGTCAGCGGCTTGCATGCAAAAGTGATCCACTTCATTTTCATGCTGCTGACTGCCCTTGTCATTGCAGCGAGCATCCGTATTGTCGGCGTACTGCTCGTAAGCGCCTTGATGACCATCCCTGTCGCTGCAGCCATCCGGCTGGCAAAGGGATTCAAACAGGCAATGATTCTTGCAATTCTCTTCGGCGAGACTTCCGTTATTGTCGGGTTGTTCTCGGGTTATTATTTTGAAATACCGCCAGGGGGAACCATCGTCGTTGTATCCATCCTTATTCTTCTGTTGAGTTTCATCGTTCAAAAGCTGCTGCTTGCGAACAAACGAAAAACTGCATTCGAGAAAGGAGTTTCCTGATATGCGAGTGGAAGAGGGCATTGCTGTACTGAAAGAAAATGGTCATAAATATACCGACAAACGTGCGGATATCTTATCCTATTTCATCCATGCAAAAGGGTATCGAAGTGCTAAAGCACTGCTTGCGTTCATGGAAACCAGCTATAAGGGCATCAGCTTGGATACGATTTACCGTAATCTTCGTCTTTTTGAACAGCTGGAACTGCTGGAATCCCGCGAGAAAAATGGTGAGAAGCTGTTCAAGATCGCTTGTAAAAGTGGCTCGCATCATCATCATTTCATTTGCGAAAGCTGCGGGCTGACCAAGCCGCTTCAGAAATGTCCGCTGCCGGTTTACACAGATGAATTGGCGGATTATCATATAAATACACACGCATTCGAGCTTTATGGACTTTGCCCGACGTGTCACAACCGCTAAGGAGTCGATGTATATGCCAATCATTACCGTCAAAATGCTGGAAGGCCGTACAGATGAACAAAAGGAACAAATGATCAAGAAAATGACCGATGTAATGGTCGAGACGACAGGTGCACGCGAGGAAGCAGTTTCCATCGTCATCGAAGAAATGAACAAAGCAAATTACGGTGTGGCAGGAAAACGCCTATCCTAATGAAAAAGCAGCATGCTCACCCTGAGCATGCTGCTTTTTGCTTTCAAATACTATTCCCCTATATTAAGCTCATGTCTTTCAGAGGTGATAGGGGATCCCAAGGTGTCATTTCTTCGCTTTTGCCTTCCCACGTTTTTTCACAGAATCACTTCCTCCAGCACTTTCTTCTCCTCTTGATCGAAAAGGTTTTTGCTATCGGTTTGCTGAACTTGCTTCTGCATATAGCTTTCCATCAACTTCGCTTCTTCTGCATTGCCAACGAGGTGGATGCTTTTCCATTCCTTATCCTTGGCAAGCTTATCGAGATCGGGCGCCAATGACTTATACCAGCGTTTTTGGTTGGCTTCCCACCGGTTCTCGATTGTATCCTTTTTCGATCCCTTTCCGCCTTTACCTTTGATGGACAATGCGCGCTGGGGACTTGCCTGCACCTTCCATCTCTCAGTATCCAAATCCATTTCATATAGTTTCGTGTCATTGATTTTTCCTAGCACGGCGTCAATCACTTTGACTTGATTTTTTTGTACCAGAATCACTCCCGATTCCGGGAATCGTTCATACAGCAACTGGAATTGTTCCAGCTTCGGCTCATCCTCCCAGTGAAATTCCGTTGTTACAGGCATTTGCAAGCATTCGGCAAACCAAATATCTTCTGCTGATGCAAACACGACGCAGCTTTTTTTCATGCTTTGACCGTTGTCCTCCAAAAAAGCTTTCACCTTGTCCTTCACTTTCAAGAATTGTTCCAATTCTCCCGGATCATTCTTGAGATATGTCTCGAAATTTTTCAAACCATTTTTTACGTGAATCTTCCATTTCCCACCCGCCTGGTCACGATCGGCAGGGTCGGTGTTCACATACATGCTAAGTACTTTCTGAGGATGGCGCTTGGCTTTTTGTGCAAGTTTCTCCATGTCTTTCGCGTAACACAAACTGCAATCACTCCTCTTCCAGATTTGCTTGATACAACTAGCATATAGCACTACATACCACATTCATGCCACTTGAAACGTTAAAAAATAAGTAAAGGAGGGAATGATGTTAAGATACAACCACGTCACCCGAAGGCTGTGAAAAATCATGTTAAAACGGACCAGGACACAAATCCTGCAATTCACCTCAATTGGTATACTGAATGCAGCAGTCGATTTGGCTGTGCTGAATTTATTACTACTTATTTGGCCGACAAAAAATAATCTTTTACTGTTATTATTTAATACAATCAGCTATTTGATATGTATCTGGAACAGTTATTATTGGAATACAAGATATACGTTCCGCAGTCAAAAGAAATCGAATATAACCGAAAAGGGTTTATTCTTCGCCCAAGCCTTGATTGCGTTAGTAATCAGTAATCTTGTATTCATCGCCGGTGTTGCTATCCTTGGAGCTACGGCGTTTATCTCGATTCCGGCTTATGTGGAAAACAATATAGCAAAAGGAGCAGCGATGTTCCTTTCCTCCGCCAGCAGCTTCTTGTTCATGAAATACATTGTGTTCAAAAGAAAAAAATAGCGACTGGAACATAACCTGAAAGAATATGTCCAAAATTGAATGATATTTTCCAGCCTCGCTCCAGCAGAACACTCCGCTTTCCACGGGCTTCGGCAGCCTAACATCGCACGAAGAAACTTGATTGGCATTTCCAGGAGCCTCCGCGCTCGAATCACACTAGTAAATACTATTACAAAACAAAAAACCGAACTGACGTAATCTTTGTTTAAAAGAATCACGTCGAGTTCGGCTTTTTTAGTTAAATCATTTTATCCCGGCATCTATTTTCATGTTTGACTATATACAGCACGTCGATCGACCAATGCCTGGCTTGCATGGTCCAAATTTTGAATGTCAGCTTTGATGCCGTATTCCCGATATTTCAGCACAAGCTTATCCAATGCCCCGACAGCTGAATCATCCCATAGTCTTGCTTCCTGAAAATCCAGGACGATTTGCTTGGTTGTTTCCTGTTTAGGGTTGAAGCTTGCCAGAAAATCAGTCACTGAAACGAAGAACAATTGACCTTTGATTTTATATACCTTAGTCTCCCCCTGCATTATCTCTTTGACATCCACCTTGGAGATTTTAGCAGCAAAGAATACGGCGCTCATCAACACCCCAATGATGACGCCAATCGACAGATTATCTGTCCACACCACTGCAATCACTGTCACAATCATGACCACTGCGTCAGTCAACGGCATCCGGTGCAGATTCCGTACCGATGACCAGTCAAATGTCCCGATGCTGACCATGAACATGACAGCAACGAGTGCTCCCATCGGGATTTGCACCAAAACATCCTGGAATACGAGAATCAGCAGCATAAGAAAAGCACCTGCAATAAAGGTCGATAAGCGGGTACGCCCTCCTGCTTTTACATTGATGACGGATTGTCCGATCATGGCACAGCCAGCCATACCGCCGAAGAACCCAGCAGTAATATTGGCAATTCCCTGACCTCGTGCTTCCCGGTTTTTATTGCTGTTTGTGTCCGTATATTCATCCAGCAGCTGCGCTGTCAGGAATGTCTCCATCAAACCGACGATCGCCAAAGCGATTGCATAAGGGAAAATGATTTGTAATGTCTCCATATTGAATGGGACATCAGGGATCAAGAATGAAGGCAACGCTTGCTTCAGCTCACCCATATCACCGACTGTTTTGGTCGAGCTATGTGTAAAGATGGCGATGATGGTCATCACAACAATGGCTACCAGCGGTGATGGAATAGCCTTCACAAATCTCGGCAGTACATAGATAATCAGCAAGGCACCTGCTGCAAAAGCATAAATTTGCCATGATTCACCTTTGAAATGTACAAGCTGGGCCATGAAGATCAAGATTGCCAAGCTGTTGACGAATCCAGTCATAACCGGCCGCGGAATGAAAATCATCAGTCTTGCAACTTTGAAAATGCCGAATAAAATTTGAATGATACCGGTCAAAATGGTCGTTGCAAAAAGATACTGCAGTCCGTGGTCAGCCACAAGACTTCCCATCACAAGTGCCATCGCACCCGTGGCTGCAGATATCATCGCAGGTCTTCCCCCTGCAAATGAAATGACAACGGCAATACAGAAGGAAGCATACAATCCGACCATCGGATCGACACCGGCAATGATCGAAAAGGCTATCGCTTCCGGAATGAGTGCTAAAGCGACTAAAATACCGGATAAAACATCCTTGGGTACGTTGGAGAACCATGCTTCTTTTATATTTGTAATCATGAACGAAATAAACTCCTATCTCTTAACTTACGGCAGGTTATTATACCATATTTTTTAGACTTGTTGCAGCTGCGTATACGTGCAGCGAAAACTGGACATATTGTATAAAAAAAGCAGCAGGTGAACAATGATGAAACATGTCAAAGCAATAGTTCTGAAAGGCATCTTTGCCTTTGCCATCCTTTATCTCTTCGCAGGTTTAATCTATCAATTATCCTTTACCAAAGTAGTGCAGCTGACAGTTGTCCTGACAGTTATCGGCTACTTGATCGACATGGCATTGCTGCCAGGTAAAACAAATAAAAAAACAGGATGGCTCGATTGTATATTCTTCACCATTGTCAGCTGGATGCTCATATTCTTAGCGGCAGATGAGAGTCTACATCCATTGATAGGGGCAATTCCCGCAAGTCTGATCCTAGCTTGGCTGGATGGGACATTCTTGCATGCCTATGTGCGGAAATATGTGATAAGGAATGGGAAAGACCAATATTATAATGTCATCTTCCTGGATCAGTTTCGTACAAAGATTGCTGGGAATCTGCCAGTTCGCGGACCGCATAAGGATTCTTGAAGCTATGAACAGAAGAAAGCCCGTGGAGTGAATTCCACGGGCTCTTTTTTATGGTTTTGGATCCCATTTGATGATGATTCCGCATTCGGTCAAACCGCCGCCGAATCCGTATAATAGCATTGTATCACCATCTTTGACCTTATTTTCTTGTAATCCGAAATCGAAAGCCAAAGGTATTGTAGCGGAAGATGTATTACCAGCTGTAGCCATGCTGGTAAGTGTCTTTTCCACTGGATAATCCAGGCGATCACAGATAGACTCGATCATCCGCATATTGGCACTATGCGGGATGAACCAATCGATATCATCCATGGACATATTAGCTTCTTCCACTAGTTTCTTGACACCTTTTGGTACACCGGAAACGGCCCATTTATATACTTCACGTCCATTCTGAACCAATTTCCCTGGGTTCATGAGCTCTTCCCCGCCCATTGTCGTGGACAAGCCAGTTTGGTAAAGATGGCGGCCGCCTTCTCCTTTTGTTCCCATATGGAAGCCGAAGAAACCAGGATTTTCAGCATCGTACTCTACCAATGCAGCACCAGCACCGTCACCGAATAGGATACAGCTAGTACGATCGGTATAATCAGTGATTTTGGACAATGTCTCTCCGCCCAAAACAAGTACTTTTTTATGCAAACCGGAAGAAATCAACCCGTTAGCCATATGCAGCCCGTAAACAAAGCCTGCGCATGCACCGCCCAGATCAATTGCGCCCGTGTTTTTCAGTCCCAACCTTGCTTGCAGCTGACTCGACACACTAGGGAATTTATATTCACCTGTCACTGTAGCTACAAGAATCAAGTCTACATCTTCCAATGACTTGTTGAAATTCTTTGCAAGGTTCCTTGCCGCTTGTTCACATAAATCTGTTACATATTCATCTTCAGCAGCGATTCTTCTTTCTTTGATACCAGTTCGCTGGACAATCCATTCATCAGAAGTATCGACCATTTTTTCAAAATCTGCATTGGTCAGTACCTTTTCTGGGATATATGTTCCAATTGCTGTTATGCGTGCTTTGGATTCCATATTATCTGCCTCCTTCACATCTGCTTCCATTATACCATCTAGTTTTAATACCTGGTACTAAAAAGAGTAAATTAATTTTCCTTTTTCTCTGCATTGGAAGCCAGGAGCTCTAAAACGGCATCATCCATCGGTGGGTTGTGCAATCCGGCACGCACATCCCGATAATGCTGCTCGAAGTCTTGGGACTTGGCAAGTCCTCTGCCGCCGGCAATCCGCATCGCCAGGTCCACTACCTTGGAAGCAGCTTTCGTTGCATTCACTTTCACCGCTGCCAGCTCAGGCCCCATGTATTGTTGCTTCTCAGGATAGCTATCCCACAAGCTGGCAACATGATACATAAAATGTCTGGCCTGCATCAATTCCAAGTCCATTTCACCGATTTTCTCCCGGATATGCGGAACACTGATAATCGGTTTATTCAATGTATTCGGCTGAAAGGTTTTGGCAAATTTGACAGCTTCATCTCGTGCGCTTTTGGCAATGCCTAAATAACAGGCAGGAATATGCAGCAAAGATCCTTTTGGCCCGGACTTCTTCTTAGTTCTTTCCACATAATGATTTGCCGGTACCTTAACCTGTTCCAAAATCAAATCATCACTTCCGGTTGCACGCATTCCCATCGGATTCCAAGTCTTTTCGACACGCCCCCCATTTATTTCCCTGGAAATCAAAAAGCTGCCGACAGCATCTTCTTCTTCTACAAAAGCCGTGACAAGATAATAATCCAAGTCAGCTGCCATGGATGTGAATGTCTTACGACCGGTGATTATATAATGATCTCCCTCCCGCTTGGCGCAAGTTTCGGGAATGCCGCCGCGGGTAGGGCTGCCTGTTTTCGGTTCAGATGCTGCACGATTCACTATTTTACGATCCTGGACGACTTCCTTCAAGAATCCTTCGAACATCCCATCTGGCCAATCGGCATTTTCACTTAAATCCTGCATTGTACTAAGGTGCCAGCCAATCGATAAAGCAGCAGCCCCATCTCCAGCAGCGACCGTTTCCTGTGCCAAAAGAAAATCATGAAGATTAGCTCCATCCCCACCATGTGCCTTTGGTATAGTCAGCAATGTATAAGCTGTCGTACGAAATGCTTGCACCACTTGTGGTGCAAGCTGTGCCTGCTCATCCCCAATCCGTTTATATTTTCTTGCCACTTCTGCCACTTGATTGGCCTTTTTTAGTATATGTTCATCATGTGCCATTATCATGTACCGTACCTCCTCATTTCTCTTCTCTATTCTAGAGAAAATCAGAAAAGAATACAAAAAAACCCGCTCAAGAGAGCGGGTTCTATCTTACATACTCATACCCATATGCATGTGACCGGAAGTCATCAGCCAGTAAGTACCGACAATGATGACGATAGCGATGAAGAAACCGAAAAGTGTATTCCCGGAAATCAATCCACCGTCTTCTCCTTCTGTCATGTGCATGAACATAACAAGCTGCAATGCTGCTTGGATGACGGCAAAAATCAAGATGATGATGAATATCGTTGATGATGACCAGTCAGTCCATAGCGCTGTTGCGAAGGCGACGAGTGTCAACGCGATCGAAATCAAAAAGCCGATGATATGCTTCCAAGGGAAATGTCCTTTTTTCGTTTGTTGACTCATATTAACTCACCATCCCCATCAAGTAGACGCATGTGAAGATAAAGATCCAAACAACGTCTAGGAAGTGCCAATAAAGACTTGAGATAAATACTTTAGATGCTGTTTTTGGTGTAAGTCCTCTTCTTGCAAGTTGAATCAATAGAAGAATGATCCAGCCGATACCGATCGAAACGTGCAGACCGTGTGTACCAAGCAAGATGAAGAAAATGGACCAATGAGCACTTGTGCTCAGTGTAACACCTTCGTGTACGTAATGTACGAATTCATACAACTCATAACCGATGAATCCTGCACCAAGGATGAGTGTGATGATCATCCAGATAATAACGCCTTTTACATTGTTCGCACGCATTTCGTGAATGGCGATACCGCAAGTGAAACTACTTGTCAAAAGCAGCATTGTCATAATCATGACAAGACCAGCTTCGAACATCTCAGTTGAGGTCGGGCCGTCACCTACACGTGATTGCAACGCGAAATAGGATGCGAATAATGTCGAGAATAAAGCGATCTCTGCACCAAGGAAGGTCCAGAAACCGGTGATGTTCAATCGACCGACTTCTGATTGATATTCCAATGGAGCGTTGGGGTTCACATTGTGATCATGTGCCATATCTTCACAACCTCCTTATTTATTCGCTTTCGCTTCTGTTTCTTTTATTTCTTCCACACTGATGTAATAACCGTCATTGTAATCGAATGAACGAACGATCATTGTGATGAAGATACCGATTGCACCTACGATACCCATCCAATACCAATGGAACACTAGGCCGAATCCTGCAAATCCCATCAAGACGGACATGATTGCCGGTACAGCGGAGTTGTTTGGCATGTGAATCGGTTTGTAATCAACATTCTTCTGCTTATCGAGGCCTTTTTCTTTCATATCCCAATAAGGATCAAGACCTGTCACTTCCGGAAGAACTGCAAAGTTGTAATGCGGCGGGATAGAAGAGCTTGTTGCCCATTCCAGGTTACGTCCAAGACCCCATGCATCGCCGGTTTTTTCTCTTGGTGCATATCTCCAGCTGTAGTAGATGTTATACACGAAGATGATGAATGCAAGACCCATCAGGAAGGCACCGACTGTGGAAATGAAGTTCAAACCAGTCCAGCCATCTTCCGGTAAATAAGTGGAAATACGTCTTGGCATACCGTCCAACCCTAGGAAGTACTGCGGGAAGAAACATACATTGAAGCCAATGATGAAAATCCAGAATGCCCATTTACCGATTTTTTCGTTCATTTTATGTCCGAACATTTTCGGGTACCAGTAAATCAAACCTGCGAAACAAGCAAATACAGTACCAGAGATCAACACATAGTGGAAGTGAGATACTAGGAAGTACGTATTGTGATACTGATAGTCAGCTGCTGCCATCGCAAGCATAACCCCTGTCACCCCACCGATAACGAAGTTCGGGATGAAGGCAAGGGACCAAAGCATCGGCGTCGTAAAGGTGATACGCCCTCGATACATCGTGAATAGCCAGTTGAATATCTTGACCCCGGTAGGGATGGAAATAGCCATTGTTGTAATAGAGAAGAAACTATTCGCTTCTGCACTATTACCCATTGTGAAGAAGTGGTGAACCCATACTAGGAAGCTCAACACAGAAATCGTCACAATGGACACAACCATCGCTTTGTAGGCGAATAGCTGTTTTCTTGCAAATGTCGAAATGATCTCCGAGAAGATCCCGAACGCAGGAAGTATAACGATATATACTTCAGGGTGACCCCATACCCAGAACAAGTTGACCCAAAGCATCGGGTTACCATCACCATGCAAGGTGAAGAGTACGGAACCGAATAGACGGTCGAATGTCTGCATTGCCAAGGCTACTGTAAGTACTGGGAATGCAAAGATGATGATCAGCATTGTGATCAGCGTTGTCCATGTGAACATGGACATTTTCATCAATGTCATACCTTTCGTACGCATCTTCAAGATGGTTACGAAGAAGTTGATACCTGTCATCAATGTACCGATACCAGCAATCTGGATACCAAGTAAGTAGTAGTTCTGACCAGGACCCGGGCTGAAATCATTCGTCGCAAGCGGCGTATATCCTGTCCAGCCGGCATCCGGTGAACCACCGATGATGAAGGAAATATTGAATAGAGCCATACCGACAAAGAATGTCCAGAAGCTCAAGTTGTTCAAGAACGGGAAGGCAACGTCACGCGCACCGATTTGCAACGGTACGATGTAGTTGATCAAACCGATCAGGAATGGCATCGCCATGAAGATGATCATGATGACACCGTGTGTCGAGAATACTTCGTTATAATGCTGCGGATCAAGGAATTCCATGTTTGGTGTTGCAAGCTGTGTACGCATCATCAAACCGTCGACTCCACCGCGGAATAGCATCAATAGGGCACTAAGGATGTACATGATACCCAATTTTTTATGGTCGACAGAAGTCAGCCATTCTTTCCATAGCCACGTCCACTTTTTAAAATAAGTAAGGGCAGCAACTGCAGCGATCGATCCAAGCAAAATACTTATTTGTGCACCTAGGATCAACGGATCGCCAGTGATGATAAACTCATTCCATTTTAAGTCCAAAATTCTTCCCCCTCTCTCTGTTACTCGTGACTCGCATGCGCATGTTCATCATTGTCCATGTCTTCATCCGAGTAGTCTACAGTATTGTCTTGCTGATAGTATGGAATCTCATCTTCCGGCAAGATATTTTGGGATTTGTCTTTCGCATGCGGGTTCTTCGGCTCATAGCCTAAACGATCCCATGCTTCCAATGTGTATTCCGCATCTTTGGAATGGTCGATCCATTGCAAGTGCGTACCATTGAATTCAGCTGTTCCGTCATAAACACCAGGAATCAGAAGGTTGTCATACTTGTATTGTGTCAGTTCTGGAGCGGAGTCCTGTACTTCTTCCACCCACTGGTCGTAATCGGCTTCTTCCTCAGCATAGACTTTGAATCGCTGTTCATTAAAGCCTTCGCCTGTGAAGTTTGCGTTGCGGCCATCGTAGACACCAGCTTCATCAGCTTGCAGATAAAGCGTTGTCTGCATGCCTGCCATGTTGTATTTCTGACCTCCAAGGCTTGGAATCCATAGAGCAGCCATGGAATCGGCAGATGTCAGTTTGAATTCCACCGGACGGTGAATCGGGATGTGCAGATAGTTCACTGTTTCAATATCTTCATCCGGATAGGTGAATACCCACTTCCAGTTGATGGATGTTGCATGGATCACCAGCGGATCTTCACTCGCAGCTTCAGCCGTTTTCGGCTCCGGCGCTTTCTCTAGTGAATAAATGGTTCTTACAGTTGGAACAGCCAAGATAACGACGATGATGATCGGGATGATCGTCCAGATCGTCTCAAGCAGCATGCTGCCATGTAATTCAGGGCTGTACTTATCGTGATCCTTTCTTTCTCTGTACTTGACAAGGATGATTGTCAACAGTACGAATACAACCGCAACGATTGTAAGCATGAAGATGATCGATAGAATAATAAGGTCACTTTGCTGACTTGCCACTGGTCCTTTCGGATCGAGCACTTCCGGTGTAGAACAGCCGGCGAGCATTAGCGGCAGGGCAAGGAACAACAGAAGACTTAAGGGTTTCAATTTTTTAAGCATGCGCCTGCTTCCCTTCCTTTCTTTACCTGAGTTCACGAATGTGCCATTTTCCCTCTGCATAAGAAAACGACCCTTCGCTTTAATAGGGTTTTGATAAGTATTTCACAATGAGCCTTCCGCAATACCATAAGAGTAGCAGAAATTTCAGATGGAAACACACAATCACACTGCCTGACAGGCAGTGTCTGACAACAATCCAGAAACTAGTGTAATACAAAGCAGCCAAAAAGACCAGACTTGCCTAGTAAGTAAACAGTTCATTTTTCATTCTAACACCAGCAAAAAGAGAGAATAAGAACAAGTATTGAACAAAATTTGAACGTTTTATGTAATTTGGCTTCAATGACTGGATAACCAACCGTTATTTGGTTTTGCTGTAATACACCGTATTGCGCACCGTCTTTCCATCCGCGTGCAGGCTGTCGCAATAATGTATCCCTTCCAGCTGGTAGCCGAGCCGTTCCGGAACGGCCCGGCTTGCACTGTTTTCCTCATCACACAGTATCTGGACCCGACGGACACCGAGCTCAGTGAAAGCATACTCCGTTTGCGCCTCGACCGCTTCGGTCATAAACCCCTGACCCGTATGGCGCGTATCCATCCAGTAGCCTATTTCGACTTTAGGGATATCCCAATCGATTGCGTGAAAGCCGCTGGAAGCAATGAAACTTCCCGTATCCTTACGAAAGATGAGCATGCGCAAGTTCGTCCGATTGATCCAATTTGCAACCGACTCCCTGATATTTTCTTCCGTATCCTCCGGCGTCGGCAATTCCTGGGCAAACGGCAGCCAGCGCTTCAACTCCGGCAAGGACGCTTTGATCGCATCATTCACAGCTTTTCCATCACCGACTTGCGGCTGCCTGATGATAAGACGTTCTGTTTCGATAGTAGTCTTGAAGTCTCTTACGATTGGATTCATGACCTGCTTCCCTCCCAGAAATTTCTTCTAGTATGCAGGAAGCCATCAGGACTTGCAATAAGTTCAGGCCACTTCAGCTGCTTTTTTCTCCTCCCGGTAGGAAACAGCAGATAATAGTATACCAATTATGGAAATTCCGGCTCCTATAATGGAAAGCCATGTGTAACCTAGATTTGCATCGAGCACGATACCGCCTATATAAGCACCGCTGGCATTTGCCAGATTAAAAGCTGAAACACTTGCGGCTGCTGCAATTGTCGGTCCTTCCTTTGCTGCCATGACGATTTTTGACTGCAATAATGGTGTCGTTCCAAATGCACCTGCTCCAAATAGCCCGATAACCAAAACAGCCGTGATGGCATAGGGTGTAGCCAGCGGAAACAGCAATAGGATGACTGTCAGTACCGCAAACACATAGATAAGCGTCCTGGTCACATTCCCCCCAGCTAACTTTGGAGTAGAGAAGTTGCCTATGACGCTGCCCATTCCAAAGAAGAATAGACTGATCATAATCCCTAGACCGCCAAAGCCGGTGATGGAACGTAATAATGGTTCAATATACGTATAAGCGGTGAATACACCCGAATAGCCAAAAATGATAATGGCAATCGTCAGCAGTACTTGCTTATGCTTGAACACACTGAGTTCCTGCTTGATGCGCGGTGTTTGTTCCGGCTTCGTATTAGGCGCACAAATGAGCAAGCCAATCATACCTATCACCCCAAGAAATGCAATAAGCCAGAATACGAGTCGCCACTCGATAAGCGAACCAAGATAGGCTCCGAATGGCACACCAATCATGATGGCAATCGTCAGCCCGCCATTGACGGCTGCAATCGCCTGGACCCGTTTGCGCGGCTCCACCAGTTCACTCGCCATGACGAATGCCAACGCAAAAAACGGGCCATGGATAAAAGCGGACGTAACCCTTGAGACGAGTAAAACTGCAAAATTCGGTGCAGTCGCACTAATAATATTACTGATGATGAATACCAGCATGAATAAAAGCAGCATCGGCTTACGAGGCAGCTTGACCGAAAGTGTGGTCATAAGCGGACCAAATACCGCCACGCCAAGCGCATACATGCTTACCACAAGGCCGGCAGCTGCAATCGTCACCCCAAGGTCCTGCGCAATATGTGTCAACACACCCGTCACTACATATTCCGTCGTCCCGATGGAAAAAGCACAGATCATCAACACGGCAATCACTGTCGCGGGCTTGAACTGTCTGCTTGCTAAAGACATCTTGACTCCTCCTTTTTCTGACATGACATTGGCTAAAGATACAACAGATACGTGCTCGATACAAACCAAAACTCATTAATTTAACAAAAAAATCATAGGAAGCGGATTCAAATATTTTGATAGGTTTTGAAAGTTAAAGGCAGGGGAATTCCATGAGGAGGATTACAGCGCTCAGCTGTTGTGAAAGTACTTAAGGAGGAACAGATATGCTTTATGCGTTCATCATTCTATCATTTGTCATTGTTACGTTCGGAATTGCCTATTATTCCTGGCGAAAGACGAAGGGAATCGACCTTGCTACTTCGGACGGCTATTTCCTTGGAGGCCGCAGTCTGACAGGTATAGCCATCGGAAGCTCCATGCTATTGACAAATCTCTCCACAGAGCAGCTTGTCGGACAGAACGGTCAGACATTCGGCGGCAACTTCACTGCAATGGCATGGGAAGTCACATCCCCGCTCGCACTATTCGTCCTTGCATTTCTATTTCTTCCTCGTTATTTGAAAACAGGAATCACAACCATTCCTGATTTCCTTGAACAGCGATTCGATATGCGGACGCGTCAGTTTGTTTCTGTTTTGTTCATTCTTGGCTATATGACTTCATTCTTGCCAACGGTCCTTTATTCCGGGGCATTGGTACTGGATTCTATTTTCAACATAACTGGCGGCTTACATATCAGTACTTTTTGGGCCGTTGCATTGATTGCTGGTGTAATCGGGTTAGTCAGTCTTGGATACGTTGTATTTGGAGGATTACGTGCAATTTCAGCTGCTGACACCTTATACGGCATCGCCTTGATCATCAGTGGAATAGGTATTCTGCTGCTTGGCCTTTGGGCTTTGGGAGACAGCAGCATCACTGGCGGTATCGATAAGCTAATCGACAATCATCCTGAAAAACTGAATGCAATCGATAGCAGCAATGATGCCAATGTTCCTTGGCCGACAATCTTTACCGGATTGCTTGTAAACAACTTGTTCTACTGGGCAGCCAACCAAGCAATCGTCCAGAAATCACTAGGTGCTAAAAATCTGGCCGAGGGACAAAAAGGCGTCCTGCTGACAGGATTCTTCAAGTTGTTCGGCGTTCTTTATCTGCTATTGCCTGGTACGATAGCATTCCATCTTTACGGCGACACATTGAAAACTGCGGATGATGCCTATCCGACTTTGATCATCGATTTGCTGCCGACCGCCATAACCGGTATTTTTGCAGCCATCCTGTTCGGTGCCATTCTCAGCTCGTTCAATGGTGCATTAAGCAGTACGATGACATTGTTCACGTTGGACTTGTACAAGCCTATTTTCCGTAAGAATGCAACAGACTCCGAGCTTGTGAAAGCAGGTCGTCTATTCGCAATTGCAGTAGGTGTCATTTCCATTATCATTGCACCATTCATCATCTTCTTCCCTAGCGGATTATACAATTATCTGCAGGAGATGTTCGGATTCATCAACGTACCGATCGTGGCAGCCATTTTCATAGGATTCTTTACCAAACGGGTACCAGCTTTTGCGGTCAAGACCGCTATTGTTACCCACTTAATCTTATATGGGCTGTCCAAACTGCTATTCGGAGAAGTACATTTCCTTTATGTATTGGCGATCCTCTTCCCGTTCAGCTTGCTGCTTATGATTGCACTCGGCAAATGGAAGCCGCGGAAAGAGCCTTACGTACTAAGAGATGCAGAGGTTGTCGATATGACGCCTTGGAAATACGCGAAGCCGTTTGCCATCTTCATTACCATTTGCATCATCGGCCTGTATATCCTTTTCTCCCCTTGGGGAATTGCAGCCTAAGTGAAAAAGCGACCATTGCTGGTCGCTTTTTCATTGATTGTTGAATTTTTGCTGAATATCCTGCGTAATGGCAGTAACCTCCTGCATACTTGCTGCATTCTGTTCCGCCACGGAAACAATGCTATTGATACTATCTGTAACACCGCGTGTGTTATCGAGCACATCATACATTGCTGCAGAAATCGCTTCGATTTGACTGCTTGTGATTCCAATCTCTTTTTGCAGCTGCTCAAACGTGCTTTGAGTAGTCGTGATTTTATCCGAACCTGCAACTACGGCCTCCTTGCCTGCACCGAGAGCGTCGACTGCATCCTTCGATTCTGTCTGGATGCTTTGAAACACACCTGTTATATCTGTCACAGCAACGCGGACCTGGTCGGAAAGTTTGCGCACTTCATCAGCAACTACAGCAAATCCTCGCCCTTGATCGCCTGCCCGTGCAGCTTCGATGGCAGCATTCAGCGCCAATAAATTCGTCTGCTCGGCAATATCCTTGATTGCCTTCAGCAAAGAACTGATTTGCTCTGTCTTGCCATTCAAACCTCTTACTTTTTCATAGGAGAATGTGATCTTACTGGTTATTGTCTCCATATGATTTACGGAATCGTCCATATGAGAAGCGCCTTCTTTTGTCAAAGCATCCATTTCGGCTGCAATCTGTTTCGCTTCTTCTCCTTTCAATGCAACCATCATGACATTTTCTGCGAACTTCTGCATCGTCGCAGCCAGTTCTGCTGATGACTGGGATTGATTCTCCGATCCAACCGTCACTTCTTCCAATGCTATGACAATTTGCCTCAGCGCTTCACCTGTCTGTTCCAGTTCAGTGGTCCCCTCTTCTATCATTGGTTCAACATCAGGCTCGATTGTTGCTGCTGGTTCCTGAAAAATAGGCTCTTCCATAATCTGTTCGGCCGTCTCCTCCAGTTTTTCCTGTTTATATACAAAAATAAAGGCAAAGCTTCCCCCTGCCAAGACGAGACCAATGATAACATTGATCCACCATTCCAGAAAGAAAACCCTTTCATTTTGCAGGATAAGTAAACATGCATAAAGGTATCCCACACTCAGCATCGTGACTACATGTCGTTTCTTCATCATTGTTTCCCCCTTCCCCTCTCTTCTTTTCTATCGGCTAATTTGTTACAATCATGAATCTTTTTCTACAATTTCTGCCTCTTTAAGTCTTTTCTCAGTATGGATGCTATACTACTTGCTGACTAAAGGAGGTACCTTCACATGCAGGGACTTATGGAAGAAGCAATCCAGTTCATCCGGGAAAGCTACCAGGAGCTTGGAAAATCAGAAATGGAAACAAATCAGCGTCTGTCGGAAATCAAACATGACATAACTCAAAATGCAATATACACGCATACAACCGAAGAACTGGAGCATGGAGCCAAAATGGCATGGCGAAATTCAAATCGCTGCATCGGGCGCTTGTTCTGGAATGGATTAGAAGTGATAGATGCCCGCGATTCCATCAACGCAGAAGAAATAGTGCAAAAGCTGTTTGATCATATTGAAAAAGCAACGAATGACGGAAAAGTAAAACCATTGATCACGATTTTCTCACCGAACGAAAATATCCGGATCTGGAATCATCAGTTGCTTCGATACGCTGGATATGAGACAGAGCACGGCATCATTGGAGATCCTGCATCCATCCGTTTTACAGAAATGTGCCATACCCTTGGCTGGAAGGGCAAAGGGACAGCCTTTGATATCCTGCCGCTCATTGTACAAATCGGTGATGAGCAGCTCATACTTAAGGAAATACCAGCAGAAATTGTGAAAGAAGTACGTATCGAGCACGAGGAATATCCTGCATTTTCTGATCTTGGCCTGCGTTGGTACGCGGTTCCGATCATTTCGGACATGAAATTGGAGATTGGCGGCATCATTTATCAGGCAGCTCCATTCAATGGATGGTATATGGGCACGGAAATCGGCGCCCGGAACCTTGCCGATGAGAATCGTTATGACATGCTGCCGAAAGTGGCGGAGTCAATCGGGCTTGATCGAAGCAAGGCATCTACTTTATGGAAGGATCGAGCTTTGGTCGAACTGAATATTGCCGTGCTTCAATCTTTTCATAAAGCAGGCATTACAATTGTCGATCACCATACCGCAGCTAAGCAGTTTGCCCATTTCGAGAAGCAAGAGCAAAAAGCAGGACGTGATGTAACAGGTATGTGGAGCTGGCTCATTCCCCCAATGTCACCAGCGACGACCCACATTTTTCACCAGCCTTATCAGAATAAGATTCTAAAGCCGAATTACTTCCATCAAGAAAATGCCTACTGAAAAAAGCGCAAATGCATGTGCATCTGCGCTTTTTGGTTCTTACTTATTTCAATGCATCGGAGACTTCTTTTACTTTCTCCAATTCAGACTCCAGTCCGCCGCCAGATAGGTACCAGTAATCTGGGCTTA
This sequence comes from Terribacillus jepli, assembly GCF_047228925.1. Lineage (NCBI taxonomy): Bacteria > Bacillati > Bacillota > Bacilli > Caryophanales > Bacillaceae > Terribacillus > Terribacillus jepli. Next base: position 116,304 of record NZ_JBFEGH010000002.1, read on the forward strand.
GATACGTGATGTGGTTTTCCTTGGCTGCATTCGTGCCATTTACCAACTCATTATCCAATACTTTTTCCGCCGAAGATGTACCGTTGCCTACAACAGCTCCGCGGTCAACTACGAACAAGTAATCAGGATTCTTTTCTGAAATGTATTCAAAGCCAATGGATTGACCGTGTGTGGAAGCTTCGATTGTTTCATCGACTGCAGGCACACCATAGACATCATGGATCACACCGAAACGGGAAGCTTTTCCATAAGCACTTACACTGCCGTCATTCACAAGTGTGATCAATGCTTTTTGGTCCATGCCTTCTGCTTTCGTTTTCAGTTCGGCAATTGCATCATCAATTTCACTTAATGCTTCTTCAGCTTCTGTTTCTTTACCTACGATTTTGGCAATTGTTTCGGTATTCTTTTTGAATGAATTCATATAATCCGTCGTGTCAACGCCGACATAAATTGTTGGTGCAAGCTCACTAAGCTGGTCATAATAATCGCTTTGTCGGCCGGAAATGAAGATGACATCCGGCTGCATTTCAGCGATTTTCTCCAAATCAGGCTCTTTCAGGCCGCCGACATTTTCATAATCGCCACTGCTGTATTTGGAAAGATAATCAGGAAGATTCTCTTGTGGGACACCAGCTACATCAACACCTAGCTTATCCAATGTGTCCAATGCTCCCATATCGAATGTAACGATCTTCTCTGGATTCTTGGTCACTTCCGTTTCACCTAGTTCATGCTTGATTGTAAGCTTTTCTTCTTCTTTATCTGCACCGCTTGCGTTATCGGAATTGCTTCCGCATGCTGCAAGCAGAAGTATGAATAATAGACCTGTCATCAACAAAGTTAGTTTTTTCATTTTATCCCTCTCCTTTTTCTATCTGATGGATGAATTGCTGGCCAAGAAAGGCATTATGCTTCATAACGGCACCACCCCTTTAACCTGTAAGCTGATTAAAAGTAAACACAAATCCGATTACAGCTTATATTATGGACGTCGATATCCAGATCATATATTGATTTCAGCACATCGGACTGGATGATATCTTCCGTTGGACCTTCTGCAACAATCTGGCCATCCTTCATCGCCACAATCCGGTCTGAATAAACAGAAGCGAAATTGATGTCATGGATGACGAGCAGGATCGTCTTCCCAAAATCCTCCACCAGCTTACGAAGCAGCTTCATCATTTGAACGGCATGCTTCATATCGAGATTATTCAGCGGTTCATCAAGCAGGATATATTCTGTATCCTGCGCCAGCACCATGGCGATGAATGCTCGCTGTTTTTGTCCCCCGCTCAGTTCGTTCAAGTATTTATCTTCCAATTCCTCCAGATTTACATAGGCAATGGCTTCACTAACCTTCTGCTCATCTTCGGCAGTGAGACGTCCGCTCGAATACGGGAATCGGCCAAAGCTGACTAACTCGCGCACTGTCAGTCTCATCTGGACGACATTGGACTGACGCAGAATTGCTATCGTCTTCGCCAAATCCTTACTTTTTTGTTTATGGACATCCTTACCGTCAAGATATACAATCCCATCATCTTGTTTCAGCAGTCGGCTTACCATGGAAAGCAAGGTACTTTTCCCTGCACCATTCGGACCGATGAAGGAAGTGATCGCACCGCGCTTCACCTCGACGGAAACATCCTGAATGACTTTCTTGGACCCAAAAAACTTGGAAAGCTTTTCTGCTACGATCATATCTTCTTACTCTCCTTTACTAATAAATAAATGAAGTAAATACCGCCAACAAAATTGATGATGACACTGATCGGTGTAGAGAAAGAGAAAATCCTCTCGACTATCAGCTGGCCGCCCAGCAGTGCGATGACACTGAGCAAGCTGGCTGCAATCAGTAAATACGTATGACGGAACGTTTGCAGGAACTCTCGTGCCAGATTGGCCGTCAATAGTCCCAAGAATGTGATGGGTCCAACCAATGCAGTCGATACGGCAACCAGTACGGCAATCACCAGGAACATCCGTTTGACGATTTTTTCGTAAGGGACTCCAAGGTTGACTGCATGATCACGCCCGATTGACATGACATCGAAATAATGACGGTATCGGAATATGTAAATACATAAGGCAACGATGATCACTGCCGAGACAAACAGGAGATTCGTATTTACATTTGTGAAGCTTGCGAACATACTATCCTGGATCAGCAGAAATTCATTCGGGTCGATAATCATTTGCATGAAAGATGAAAGACTGCTGAAAAATGTCCCCAGCACCAACCCGACAAGCAACAGCAGGAACAAATTATTCTCCCCTCTGCGGAACAGCAGCTGATATAATCCGAAAGCGAAGCCGACCATCAGCAGGATGGTGACAAAGAAATAGGCATCACTTTGGAGGATGGCGAATGTTCCTGAACCAAATAGGAAAACGACAATGGTCTGAATGAACATATACACACTATCGAGACCCATGATGCTTGGAGTCAAAATCCGATTTTGTGTGATCGTCTGGAAGACAACAGTCGATACACCAATTGATACCGCACATAAGAACATGGCTAAGATTTTTTCCAGCCGTGTACGCAGCAAATACTCCATCGCTTGCAAGTTCATATGGATGAACAAGTACAAACCAGCCAACCCAATGGCGATCAAAATGAGCAAAATAATTTTTCTTTTAAGCATAGGCCTTCCTCCTCAGCAGCATATAAAGGAAGATACCTGTTCCAATGACACCTACCATCAGACCGACAGAAATTTCATATGGGTAGATGATCAACCGCCCTGCTATATCACATACAAGCAGGAATAATGCACCGAGAACTGCTGTGTGCCAAATGCTGTTTTTCAAATTATCACCGCGATATATGCTGACAATGTTCGGGACAATCAAACCGAGAAACGGGATGACACCGACGGTCAGGATGACTACAGCGGTAATGATCGCAACAATGATCAAACCGACGTTCACAACATATTTATATGGAAGGCCGAGATTCGTAGCGAAGTCTTCTCCCATGCCAGCGACTGTGAACATGTTGGCAAATAAAAAGGCGACGATCAACAGCGGAACACTTATATAAAGAAGTTCGTAACGTCCTTCCATGATTAAGGAAAAGTCACCCTGCAGCCATGAGGACATGTTTTGGACCAAGTCGAATTTCAGTGCGAAAAATGTCGCAATGGAACTGACTACATTTCCTAACATAATTCCGACCAGCGGGATGAATATCGTATCTTTCTGCTTCAATCTTTGGAGGATACCCATGAAGAGCAAAGTGCCAAACAAAGCAAAGGCAGCAGCGATGCACATCTTCCATATCGGGCTAGCATCGGTAAAGAACAACAAGGAAACCAGAATCCCCAATCTAGCCCAATCCATCGTTCCTGCAGTTGTCGGTGATACAAATTTATTCTGGGTGAGCTGCTGCATGATCAGTCCGCATATGCTAAGACTTGTACCGGCCATGACAATACTCAGCATCCGGGGCAGCCGGCTGATTAGCACAATATTCCAAGCTTCCTCATCCATGTTCCACAAAGCAGAAAAAGATACGTTTTCCACTCCGACAAACAGGGAACAAACAGCTAGTAGAACAGTAATGATAAGCAAGTAAATCAACTTCATAAGCGTCAAACCTTTTCAGCAGCATCGATGATACTGATATTCATTATCAATTAGATTCTTATTAAGTATAGTAAATGGAAAAAGAGTCGTCAATAGAATCTTAGTATCTCTTTAAAAATATTGACAGTTCTGTTACAAGGCATTATGCCCTTAACAAATGAAGACACTAACAGCCATACTGCACAGCTCCCTGATATTATGACGCAGAGCCATACAAGGAAAATGCCCTTTCCATCATAGGGACATGAGATATACATAACTTCCCCTTCTATAGTGGATACTATTTTATATCTGCTTGGAAAGGAGGTTTATCATGACAAAACCAAATCCGGACAACCGCGCAGATAATGCCGAAAGGATTGAGGATACAATCCAGCATACGCTGCAGCGGGTACATCAGACTGAGGATTTCGTCAAAGCGAACAGTGAGCATTTAACAGATGAGGAAATCTCCTACTTACACGAAAAGAACGACCGACGCGCAGCAAGTGTGGACAGCCTGCGCCATGAATTGAAAGAAGAAGCCAATTATCAGCAGCAAAAAGATCAATAAGAAGGTCCGCCATGATGGCGGACCTTCTATTTAATGCATTTGATTCATAGGAGCCGTATCATAACTTTGCATCATAGCAGCCATATCACTTGGCTGTAATTGAGCTACCTGATAATAATGATGTTTGTTTTGATACAAGAAGATTTCATAGCTCATCTCGATCAAGTTCGGTACGGAATCAGCTACAATCCTTCTTAAAACCGGGTTTGTCAGTTCACAGGCACTTTGTGCACTCATGGAAGCAAGTCCTTTCACCTGTGAAAGCATATACGTGGAGACACATTCGTCTGTAACTTCGTTGACGGATGTGATTGGCTTTTTCGGCTTCGCCGGCTTTATTCCGTACACAACATCATTTCCTTGCTGCATGCTGTAGGAAGTAGTCGGCACTGTCGGATCCTGTCCAGTCTTGAAAGATTCAACCATTGTATTATACGTTTGCTTCAGGAAATCACCTTGGCGTTGTGCAATTGTCTTGAGCTCCGTATCTTGGATGAATTGTTCAAAAATTTTATATTGATCCATCACACTGATCATTCCAGTAAGAATTTCATGCGCATCAAAGATTTCATGACCACCATGGTTCTGTTTGCCATGCAATGTTGTCGGCTGATTTTGTGCAGTCTGCATTTGGTTTTCCAAAGTGATTACCCCCTATGAATGTCGTGCATTGTTAGTATGGCATACGCTGCGGGCAGATATGACCGGTTATTTATGCCTTTTCTTAACGCGGGCATCAGCGGCATCAGAACGGGCCTGCGCCTCCAAATCGTCAACATCTGCTTCCTCCTGGGAAAAAGCGATATCTTTTCCGTCCCCATCCAAATCAGTATATTTCATATAATAATCTTCCAGTGACTTGTCCTTGTCGTTCACGGGCTTTCCCTCCTTAACGGTGCTTCAGATTCTCTTCTGCCATCCGTATGAGTTCGCGGACCATGTTACCGCCGATACTGCCGCCTGTCTTTCCATTATCCCGGCTTGTTTTATTTCCTAAGTCCCCAGCCTGTTCTGTTTTATATGGCTGGTTGGCCTCCTGGATGATTTGATGCTTCAGCCGATCAAGACCTTCCCGGGCTTGGGGAATCAAAATACGGTTGCGCCTAGTCATCGGTAATGCCCAAGTGTATGTGCATCACCTGTATTGCCTTCATAGTCGGCCCGCACATGCTTTTTGTTCGGATCCTGCTCGTCCCGGTTGGCTGTAAGTCCTTCCTCCATGCCCGGCTGATACGTATCATCAATCCAGATTCCACCATCAACGCGATGCTTTTTCATGATGCTTCTCCTCCTTTCTGCATTAGTTTCTGTCTTTGGCGCCATAATATGAAAGGCACTTCTAGCCAAAAAAAAGACCCCTGTACAAGACAGGGATCAGTTGTTGATGATCAAGAAAATTACGATCACAATCGCCAAAGCGATACGATAGTAGGCGAAAGGAACGAGTTTGTATTTGGAAATGATTTTCAAGAACGTCCGGATAGCAATCAGTGCAAAGATAAACGCGCTGATGAATCCTACGATGAAGAATGGAATCACATCAGGTGTAAAAGCATGCAAGTGATTACGCAGCGAGACAAGGCTTGCTCCAGCCATGATAGGCACTGCCATGATGAAAGTGAAGTCTGATGCAACGCGGTGATTCAATCCAAGGATGACACCGCCGGAAATTGTTGCTCCTGAGCGGGAGAAACCAGGCCATAAAGAGATACACTGGAATAACCCGATCAGAAAAGCTTTTTTATACGTAAGACCATCCAATGAATCGATTGTTTCTGTCTTTTTGGATGATACTTTATCTGCAAAGATCATGAAAAATGCCCCAACGACCAATGCTACGATAACATACCATACGGAAAACAGATACTCATCAATCAGATCATCAAACAATAGTCCAAGGATCCCTGCCGGCAGCAAGCCAACAATAACGATTCCAAGGTTGAACTTATTTTGTTTTCCCGGCATCGCCTCTTCTTTTCCTTGCAGCTTGCGAATACCAAGTATCTGCATGAACTTGTCCCAAAATACAATGACAGAAGCCAAGATGGAACCAAGCTGAATGACGATGATGAACGTATTTGCCACTTCGTCGTTGAACAATTCATGTATTTTCAGCCACATATCATCAACGATGATCAAGTGACCAGTGGATGAAACAGGGGCAAACTCTGTCAATCCTTCGACCAGCCCCATGATCAAAGCCGAAAAGAACTCAATAATACTCATGCCTCTACTCCTCTAATTACTTTTTCTTTTTATTCCTTCTGATGAACCAGATGACGAACAGGACGAAAATAATCGCCAATACCACGATGACGACATCCTGGTAATAGCCCAGATATGTTTCCACCGTCGTCCAGGACTCACCGAGCCACAAACCAAGCAATACTAATACTGTATTCCAAATGAGTGTCCCTAATGTCGTAAAGATCAGGAACAGCGGGAAGTTCATATTTGACATCCCGGCTGGTATGGAAATCAAGCTGCGGATCACCGGTACGAATCGGCAAAGGAAAATGGTCCATACACCATACTTATCGAACCAAGCATCAGCTTTATGTATGTCTTCTTTTTTTATGCGCAATATATGTCCCCAGCGGTCCACGATTTTCTCCAGGCGCTCGACATCCAAAAGAAGCCCGATCCCGTAAAGGATAATAGCTCCGATGACTGCACCAATCGTCGCTGCGATAATGACACCGACTGCCGTTACACTAGCCGAAGTTGTTGTCAAAAAGCCGCCGAACAGCAGGATGATTTCCGACGGAATCGGTGGGAATACGTTCTCGCCAGCCATCAGCAATACGATTGCAAAATAACCGAATTGTTCCATAAACTGCGTTATCCAATTATCCATTTCACAACTCCAAACGTAAATTATTTACCAAATCATTATAGCATCCTATGCTCAAAAAAGTGGAATTTTTTACGGATTATTAACATTCTAGCAGACAGTGATCGAGAGGTTAATAGAAACAGAGACTTAGTTTTCACTGGGCTGCAGTCCTAGAGGCATTCTTATATAGATGAATGTGCATAGCAATAACCGACTGACGAGGCTTTAGTTGTAACAGATAGGTTGCCAAACTTTCAAGAACCCGTTATACAACCGCGAAAACATAGTGCTAATAACAGCTGTTCAATTAGTTAGCTTAATATTTAAACTCACATAAGATTTAAAAAAGCATTTTTATAAAAAGTTCCCCCTAATTGGAGAACTTTTTATAACGAAGATCATGAAAGCTAAGAATGAAATTATGACTACTTATAGCTGCAGAATTTATCGGCAGCTTTTCATTACAAAGAAAATCAGACTTACGGATTTAATTTATAGGTGTACATGAATTTTAAGGAGCTAATCCAATACCCAACCCATTGATAGGTCCATTGGTACTTAATTGAACAATAAATGAAGCCATCTGTTCCGGTGTATAAGGCTTATTGTTTGCTACCCACCAATATAGCATACTGCTGATGGCAGCACTCAGGAAGGTCAGTAGAATATCCCTGGGCAAAGGCAACGCTTGTTGACCGAAGAGTTCTCGAAAACGTTCTTGAAAGACATGTAGGATAGCCGATTCAAATCTATATTTTAAGTTTTCTACCTCATCTCGTTTAATTAGTAACTCATAAAATTCACTGTCTTCTTCAACAAGCTGAAACACATACTTTATTGTGTTTAAGAAGCAATCCTTATATAAAATACCCTCTGTAAGATGAGCAGCAGGTCGATATATGTTAAGTATCCTGTCCATACGTTTTTGAATTAACTTTTCCAAAAGATCGAACTTGTCAATGTAATGTAAGTAAAATGTAGCTCTATTAATCATCGCGCGGTCTGCAATTTGTTGGATGGTTATTTTACTAAAATCCTTTAATTTTAAAAGTTCAAGAAAACTGTTTTCTATTCCTAATAAGGTTTTCTTTACTCTCAGATCTGCTGCAGTCATTTAATATTCCCCCTGACTAGACATATTCTTAAATTTGTTGTTTTATTAACAGTTACTCTTTTTTGTGAATTGAACCTCTCTTCCTGCTATTCCATAATTATACATGAATCAAATGTGTTTTATACAACAACGGTTGAATGAGGAGGAGCGTTATGATCACTTTAAAGCAAGTAACGATAGGAAAAGGAAAGCATCCTATTCTAACTGATATAACCTGTACAGTTAAGCAAGGAGAATTAGTTGGCTTGATTGGGCCAAGTGGATCTGGGAAAACAACAATGTTCCGTGCACTTGCCGGCATTATAAAAGTTCAATCCGGTCAGATAAAGATAAAGGAAAAGTTACAACCAACGTTAGAAGTAAGCAAGTACATAGGTTATATGGCACAAAATGATGCCCTATACGGTGAATTAACAGCCGAAGAAAACTTACTTTACTTCGGATCTCTTCATAGGCTAAAAGGGGAGAAACTAAGGGAAAGGGTAGAACAGCTACTTATTTTCGTTGACTTAAATCATGTCAGAAAAAGGAAAATAGCTCTCTTCTCAGGTGGGATGAAACGTAGATTAAGTTTAGCCATTGCGCTTATACATGACCCGGATATTCTACTTTTAGATGAACCGACAGTTGGTATTGATCCAAAATTAAAAATAGAGTTTTGGCAGGAATTCCAACGTCTTAAGAAATCAGGCAAAACACTCTTGCTTTCCACACATTTGATGGACGAAGCCGAAGCCTGTGATCGATTATTATTTATGCGAAATGGAAGGCTATCTGACGCTGGTACTCCGGAGAAATTAATTCAACATTATGGCTCTGTTGATAATGCTTTCTTAAAGGAGGCACAAGCATGAGATCCTTCATGATTGCAAAGCGTATAGGAATGCAGCTATTAAGAGATAAACGTACACTGATGATGATGTTTGCAGCCCCAATGCTTGTACTGTTCTTATTATATAGTGCATTGAATGCAGGGAGTGCTGAGATACGAATCGGAACTGTAGGAGATGGACCTTTTAAAACCGAGGATTGGGAAAACTACAGTTCAAAGGCTACTGCCTTAGCTCAGATGAAGAAAGGAAACCTAGACGCATTTGTATTTCCAGAAGGAAATGCATATGAAATTTTTATTGAAGGTACGGAAAACGCGAAAAGAAACGCTGCATATCATATAATTACAGACAAACTCGAACAACAAAACGAAACCGACAATCAAAAAATACCTGTTCATACAAAATATATGTATGGTGGTGAAAATCTATCTGCATTTGAGGAAGTCGGTCCTGCGTTAATGGGATTCTTTATCTTTCTTTATGTCTTCATCACTTCCGGGGTGAGCTTTTTACGCGAACGTACATTTGGTACATTAGAGCGCAGCTTAGCAACCTCAATCAGAAGATCTTATATGTTGATTGGTTATTTTTTAGGCTACTTACCTTTTGTTGCTTGTCAAGCTTTCATCATCGAAGTGTTTGCTATTTATGTTTTAGATGTTCCGCTTGAAGGAGATTTGCTACTTTTGACCATTGTTTCCTTAATCATTGCGTGTATTGCTCTAGCGTTAGGATTGCTGTTATCCGTCTTTGCTAAAAATGAGTTTCAGCTTATTCAATTCATTCCAATTCTTTTGGTACCCCAAATTTTATTCAGTGGATTATTTGATTTAGCCGGCGGCGAGCAATGGATAAAAGCAGTAGCCAACATCATGCCCCTTTCTTTTGCCACCCATGCACTAAATGCAATTATGTTGCGTGGGGAAGATATAGACTGGATATGGAGTGATTTACTTATACTTTGTAGTTTCTTTGTACTATTTATTTTTGCTAACTCTATTATGCTTCGGAAAGAGCGACCATATTAAAGCAATTATACATAGTACAATAAATAGGTAATAAGGCAAAAGACTCTAACAATGCTTAAATTGAAGTAGCTTCGATACTTTAAAACAAAAACTGCAATAGCCTTACCTTTTAAAATAGTATATTTCCTACAATGTCACTGTGCTACTTCAAAACTCAACTTACGTTCATCTTTTTACTGTAGCAGCCGCCAAACAGATGCTTATTAATTTTAATCTTGCAGTTTGCTAGTAAGATTACCCCTTAGCTGATGTAGTCGAATAGTTCACGAAGAGAAAATGAGACTCCTATTAATCACAGACAAGGGTGCTTTTTTCTGTTCTGATTTCCATGCAATCGTGCTTTTATGATTTTGGCGGTTTCAGGATCGGGTAATGCGCCCGAATATGCTTTTAAAGTATTGCTCATTTATATACTACATCAGATCTAAAGATAACCAAAAGGCAGCTAAAACACAGGCGCCAGCCGGAGAGCCGCATTGTCGCAACTTTCACTTCATCTGTGATATAGTCTATAGGAAGAAAAATCATTATTGTGTATAGGGGGAATACGATGAAAATCGTGACTATCGAGCCTACCCCAAGTCCATACTCGATGAAGATCGTTGTGGATGATATGCTGCCGATGGGCAGCAGTTTCGATTATAAAAAAGAAACGATAACGACTGCCGATCCGGATTACATCCAAGCGCTATTCCAAATCGAAGGTGTCAAAGGGATTTATCGTGTTGCAGACTTCCTTGCTCTGGAACGAAGTCCAAAAGCAGCCTGGGAAACAATCCTCCCTTCAGTTCGCGCGGCCTTCGGGGAGAAAGATTCAGACGCTGCAGCAGAAGCAGGCAACGAGGAACCGCACTTTGGACAGGTAGATGTCCAGATTCAGACGATCTACGGCGTACCGATGCAAATCAAGCTTCTGTTTGAGGATCAAGAGAAGCGGATCGGACTTCCGGCTTTGTTTACCGAAGCAGCAATAGAAGCCGCTGGGGACGATAATATTGTTTTTGCCCGCAAATGGGAGGAACAGTATCCTCGTTACGGTGATCCGGAGCAAGTCGGTCAGGATATCTATGAGGAACTGCTGGCAAGCTACAGTCCCGAACGCCTGCAAGAACTTGTTACCCGCGCCAAGAATCCTCAAGCCCCGCTGCCTGAACGAAAGTCGCCGACTATGGCGGTCTGGGAAGAAGAGGATTGGCGTGTACGTTATCGGGCACTGGATGAATTAGAGCCGAGTATCGAGCATCTTGCCTTCCTTGATAAAGCATTACAAGATCCAAAGGCATCCATTCGCCGACTTGCCACTGCCTATCTTGGCATGATAGAAGATAAAGCTGTCCTGCCTTTACTCTATCGCGCCCTGCAGGATAAAGTCGTGACAGTCCGACGTACGGCTGGCGACTGCCTTTCCGATCTCGGATTCAAAGAGGCAACACCAGCCATGGAAGCGACACTTGCCGATTCGAATCGGATCGTCCGCTGGCGGGCCGCGATGTTCCTTTATGAACTCGGGGATAGTGAAAGCCTGCCTATCCTTGAAAAAGCAGCAAGGCAGGAAATGGAATTTGAAGTGAAGCTGCAGCTGAATATGGCCATCGAACGGATTGCCGGCGGTGAAGCAGCAAAAGGATCCGTCTGGAAACAAATGACGGAAGCAGCCAAACAAAAGGAGGAACAATAAATGAATGCATACGAAGAATACATGCGCGGTATCGTCCAGCCGATGAGGGACGAACTGACACAAGCAGGATTTGAGGAACTGACAGACTCAGAACAGGTAGAAAACTATGTAAAACAAACAAAAGGCAGTACCTTGGTCGTCGTCAATTCTGTTTGCGGCTGTGCAGCAGGGCTTGCACGTCCCGCCGTTAGGGAATCCCTGAAAAATGAGAAGAAACCAGAGCATCTTGTCACGGTATTTGCTGGACAGGACAAGGAAGCAACTGAAAAAATGCGTGAATACTTCACGGATCAGCCACCATCCTCCCCATCCGTCGCATTGATGCAAGATGGAGAATTGGTTCACTTCATTCCTCGTGAGCAAATTGAAGGCTACGATGTGGAAGAAATTGTGGAGAATTTGACAACTGCTTATAATAACCATCTGTAAGAGCTGCCTGTGCAGCTCTTTTTTCTTTGAAGTCATGCAGTAAAACATCTGCCCAGAGCATATTCCTTTAACAGCTACCAGTAGCAGGAAGTAGATATGCATATTCGATCCCTTTGCTTTCCTGTGCTGTGATTTTACCAATACGGATGGACTTTGCAAGTTCCGCATACCTGCTCCATTTCATCGGATGCCTTGCGAATTGCTGTTCATGCTTATCTATGTAACAAGCGAAGGTTAGTAATTAAGTTATCCAATCTCAGTTTCAATCCCTACTTGAGAAAAGACTGCAGCACCCAAATGAACCGAAGGCTTTACTGGGACAATTGAATATCGAAGTAAAATAGAAAATCACATCACGCATCCCTGTTACTTACATAAACTGATGGATGTTCCGCCATAACAAAAAGATACGCTCTTAATCGGTGCAATAGCCTCGTAGATGTAACAACTTCCAACAACTCAATGACAAGCACATGATATTGAGGGTGATCAGCTTATCCATTTTACGATACGGCGGAGATGAATTTATCATCCTTAACCTACGCTAAGCTGACATGAATCCTTGAGCCAGCTTGACGCGTGGGAATGAAGCCAAGTTAAACATATATCCCATTGCAGCGAGCTTCGGCATCCATGGTTTTGCACGCGGCACCACAAAGACAATCACCGAGATCAATGAACTTGCCGATTGGAAAATGTATAATGCGAAACAGCAGACAAAAGCAGCCTAACACCAATAATTGGACCTCTCTCCATATTGAAAACCCTTTCATATTTTGCTAGACTTAAAGTATCCGAGGAGGGGTGCCAATGTGGAAAACGAACTTGTTAATCAGCGGTAGTATTATAGGATGTGCATTAGTCACATGGGTAGCTTCTTTATAAAACATTTGAAAACGGTATCATTTCATTTATAAGGGTAAACTGGCTTTCCAGCTGGTTTGCCCTTTTTAATATCTTCGTAAATAAGTTTATAATTATTATAATTAAGTATTGATTTTTAATAAAAAGATGTTACTATATTGTTAGATTTACTAAACACTACATATTATGAGGTGATTTTCTTGGCAGATAAAAAATTGACTACAAGCTGGGGAGCTCCAGTTGGCGATAACCAGAATTCACAAACTGCTGGTTCACGTGGACCTACACTGATCCAGGATGTGCATTTAATTGAGAAACTAGCACACTTCAACCGCGAACGCGTCCCTGAACGTGTTGTACACGCTAAAGGTGCCGGTGCACATGGTTACTTCGAAGTCACCAATGATGTTTCCAAATATACAAAAGCAGCCTTCCTTTCAGAGGTTGGTAAAAAAACTGATATGTTCATCCGTTTCTCAACAGTAGCTGGTGAACTAGGTTCTGCTGATACAGTACGTGACCCTCGTGGTTTCGCTGTTAAATTTTATACAGAAGAAGGAAACTATGATCTAGTCGGTAACAATACACCGGTATTCTTCATCCGTGATGCGATCAAGTTCCCTGACTTCATCCATACACAAAAAAGACATCCGCAGACGCATTTGAAAAACCCTGATGCGGTATGGGATTTCTGGTCTCTTTCTCCGGAGAGCCTGCACCAGGTTACGATCCTTATGTCTGACCGCGGTATTCCGGCAACATTGCGCAATATGCACGGTTTCGGTTCCCATACATTCAAATGGGTGAACGAACAAGGCGAAGGCGTTTGGGTGAAATATCACTTCAAGACGCAGCAAGGTGTGAAAAACATGGATCCGGCAGTTGCTGCAAAAGTTGCTGGTGAACATCCTGATTACCATACAGAGGATCTGTTCAACGCAATCGAAAATGGCGATTTCCCTGAATGGAAGCTTTATGTTCAAATCATGCCGCTTGAAGATGCAAACACATACCGCTTCGATCCATTCGATGTAACAAAAGTATGGTCCCAAAAAGATTACCCGCTAATCGAAGTTGGCCGCATGGTATTGAACCGCAACCCAGAGAACTACTTCGCGGAAGTGGAACAAGCTACGTTCTCTCCAGGAACACTTGTACCTGGTATCGAAGTATCCCCTGATAAGATGCTTCAAGGACGTCTGTTCGCTTACCACGATGCTCACCGTTATCGTGTAGGTGCCAACCACCAAGCACTCCCGATCAACCGTGCACGCAACGAAGTGAACAACTATCAGCGTGATGGTCAAATGCGTTTCGATAATAATGGCGGAAGCGGCGTTTACTATGAGCCGAACAGCTTAAACGGACCAAAAGAAGACCCTGCAAGCAAGATGGCACCATTCGAAGTTTCCGGACAAGCTGACAGCGTTGCTTATGACGAAAACGACCACTACACACAACCAGGTGATCTTTACCGTCTAATGACTGCTGATGAAAAAACTCGCCTTGTACAGAACTTCGTTGATGCGATGAAACCTGTTACAAGAAAAGAGATTCTTGAACGCCAACTAGGTCATATCTATAAAGCTGATAAAGAATGGGGCCAACGCGTCGCTGACGGCCTGGGAATTGCACTTCCACAAGAAGTTTGATCCGAGATAAAACAAAGGATAGATGAACAATAATGTTCGTCTATCCTTTTTCTTTTACGTATTTATGCAATTCACCAAACAATTGATGAATTGGTTTCCCCCTCTATAGATGTAGGGGATGGCCAAGATCATATCCGCTACATATTAGATATAGATGTAGCAAAAAGAGACTATTGATTTTAGTCTCTTTTCTATGGGTAATTCTATTACTTTGTGTTCCTTTTCCAAGAATTTGTCCTAGCTATGACAGTCACGACCGATTTGACTGGTTTGTGTTCATTCATTTGTCTTGCCTCTTTTTGTTTTTATTTTGCTAATAGTGGCCATAACATTTATCGCTAGAATAATTGCTGACATTATGAGATAGAACAACGCTAACATTCTGCTGTCAGACCAGTGTGTATATACTTATTGAAAATGCAATGACCATAAAATAGGACCAACAAATAAACCCTACTGATACAGTATCGAATTTAAACACTATGTCATCTCCCACCGCTTGGAATATTGATCAAACCCATAAGAGACTTTACGTAACCCCATTTAACTTTGTTCCGCTCCCATACGAAGATCTATGTAATTCCCAAGTATTATTACTGCAAGTACTTAGAATTGTTACGGCTAATAGTAATTAATATAAGAGATATCTTCTTCATACTAGATCCTTTCGCAGCTAGTCTAAATTCTGATGGATTGTCACTTCATATAGCTTGCAATCAACTCATAGCATCTTTCTCTTGTAAGAGTAGCCTTCGTAGCCACTAGTTCTAATGTTTCCATACTACCGCCTTCATACTTTAGAGATGCTTCTTTTGCCTCATTGTCTCGTTCCACAATCCAAGTTCGTTGTTTTTCTTTTAACTCATTCATTTCATCTGTGGACAGCTGTTCATTAAGTACACCATATATTTCGTTTAGTTTAGCGTCCCATTTTTTGTATCTCTCATCTTCTTGATCGACCATATCTTTCGTTGTATATTTAGCCTCTGCATTTCTATCTGCTTCTTCCATTGCGTTCAGCTCTTTAAGATAATCATTTTTCCCTAAAGTATTTTCATTCTCTGTAGCAGCGGAAGCCTGAAATTCTTCATAAGTCCCGTCCTGATAAACGCTATAGTAACCCAAGTTACCAGTCTTCCCAGAAGCTCGTATAGATACATCTACTAGTTGTACTACATAATAAGAACCCTTCTGATTGTTCAAAAGCTTTCCGTCTGTACCAAAAGATATATCTTCATCTTTCCCCTCTTCCAACTGTTCCTTTAAGAATTTTACAGCCTGATCTCCGCTAGATATTGAAATGTTATCTTCAGCAGATGTTGAGGATTTATTTTCATCCTCGTTTTTATTCGATTCATTATTATCTGAACCTGTTTCTGTAAGAGCATTTGTTTTTTCTTTTACAGAAACATTGTTTGTTTCAGTATCAGCACTCTTTGTAGTCTTTTCATCTGATGAATCACAAGCAGCCAGTGCAAAAAAAGCTATAGCGGACATTGCCGTTAGAATCATTTTTTTGTTTTTCATTCTATTTCTCCCCCTCCACAAAATATCTTACCATAAAATTACCAGATTCCTTTCAAGAAAAGAAACTTCATAAAATATGGATGATAATTTATATTTTATCTATCCTTAATCAAGTGTGCTTAACATTAAAAAAGCAGAAACTTCCTCTAATGTTTAAAGTGACTAAACCTAAACAAAAAAAGAGAGGAAGTTCTGCTTGTATAAAGAGCTTACGACAGATATTCTGCACTTACCAAACCTTCAGCTAAATGGGTGAAGAGAACGTATAGAGAATGGATGGATCCTCAAGATGGTGCCTTTCTCCTCTGAATCATGTTTGTCCCCTAATTTCCAAAAAAGCGTGAATTCATGCGCGTCCTAAAGCTAATTTGTGTTTCTCTCGTTTCTCCGTAAGGGGAAAGGAGAAAGTGGAAAACGAATCAGTATTCACCTTCATGGCGGTGAACCGCCAGAATAGCTCAAATTACTATATTTCCAAACCAATAACTTGAAAAGATCTCCATTACCAAAATATGGTAATGGAGATCTTTCTTAGCCAAGTGAGCTAGTTCGTCCCAGTCACTATCTCATTCATCAGGAGAGTCCCCTATGATTCGAACTTCCCGGTGCAAACTGACACCGAATTTCTCTTTAACTGTCTCCTGCACATGTTTGATCAGATTGATATAATCCGATGCTGTGCCATTGGCTACGTTCACCATGAAACCAGCATGCTTACCAGAAACCTCTACACCGCCAATTCGTGTCAGCTGCAGGCCGGCATCCATGATCAGCTTCCCGGCAAAATGGCCCGGAGGACGCTGGAAGACGCTGCCACAGGAAGGATATTCCAACGGTTGCTTCGATTCACGAAGGAACGTCAATTCGTCCATCTTCGCCTTGATTGCCGTCTGGTCGCCCTCCTCCAACACGAATGTTGCTTCTACAGCGATGTAATGATTCTTTTGCAGGATGCTGGTGCGATAACTAAGCTCCAGCTCCTCACTTGTCATCACTTTGCGCTCACCGCTATCGGTAATGACGACTACCTGCTCCAATACATCCTTCACTTCTCCGCCATATGCACCAGCATTCATATACAATGCTCCGCCGATGGAGCCAGGAATGCCGCAGGCGAATTCCAAGCCAGTCAGGCTGGCATCCAGTGCCATTCTGGAAACATCGATTATAGCCGCACCTGATTGAGCTGTAATTCTGTTGCCCGCTACCTTGACTTCATCCAGTTTCGTCAGGATCATGACCACCCCGCGCAATCCGCCATCCTGGATGATGACATTCGATGCATTGCCGAGGATTGTCAGCGGCACTCCATTTTCTTTCGTATAGGCAACAATCTGTTCAATTTCTGAGTAACTCCGTGGAAAAACGAGTACATCCGCTTTCCCGCCCACCTTCGTATATGTGTAATCTGCAAGTGGCGCTTCTATCAGTACATCATTAGCTTCTACAAACTGCTTTAAGTCTTTCCCAAGCGTGTTCACATTCATCATATAATCCCTCATTACTGTATTAGCCGCTGCAAATGCAGCGTGCCCCAACCTGTATTGTATACCACATCTCACACACGTGACAATGCCCATATTCACCTGTTAGGCAAGACACCAATAGTTTATGCAAAATGCGATCAGATGCACCTGCTTCACAGCATCGAGCAATGTCCGGCGATAACTTGGTATTGGTCACCGATCAGCTGCCATACGCGTGTATAGATATAGTCTCCGCTGATTTTCTCGCTTCCTGCCTGCCCTTCCAAATGGATACGCGAAATCGCCACTGCCCCATCCTTTGTCGATTTGATCTGCAAATCTTTACACGATACTTCCGTAAAGCGGACAGCAAGTGTCCGGTGCGCTTCCAAGTCCATTTCTTTCGTCAGATAGCTGCCTTCATGATTGATGAAAACCAGGTCGTCATGCAAGAGCGTATCCAATAAAAAGATATCACGTGTCTGCATTGCTTCCCGAAGCTCCTGCTCCAGCAGTTCGAATTGATCTTGGGTCTTGCTTTCTTCTTCCTTTGGATAAGTACTTTCAGTTTGATCAGCTTGGTCAAACTGATTCAGATCTTCCATCTCATCTGTCTGTTCCAGCGATTCAATTTTGACTATATGCGCCGTCGCAATATGTACGTCCCCAATTACGATAAATGATTTGTTCATCATGCCTTGATTATTGGTGATATGCTGCAGAATCTGTTCTTCTGATGCTTTTGTTACGATCTTTTCTCCGGTTGATAAGGTAATATGTGTTTCAGCCATTGTTGTGACCCCATTCTATTCAAAGTTTCTTTGTATCTTAACTAGTTCATGCAGTTAATCTAATTGTATCCCCTTGATGACCTTTTAGAAAGGTATATGGTTTGATCTGCCTATTCCTATATATATTCCGAAACTGTTTAGAGTAAGGCAGAACCGGAAGGGATAGGCTATATGTGTTAATGGGAGATGTGCAAGATGAGTAATGAAACGCGAGAATATCGGGACAAGGGGTGCCGCATACAGGCGTCTATACTTGTCAATCCGGTGAAAAAGTGGCAATCAAAGCATATGATGTGTTTCCCCGCTGCGCTGCACATGTTTCCTATGATGAGCTCCCTATTTTATTGATGGAAGAAGCTTTAATTTTCACCAATACTTCTCTGCCTTTGGTAAAGGCTTGTCAACGTCGATAAGCTTCAGTACGTCTGGAGATCCTTATTTTCTGCATAGAATTGCTTTCATTTTTCCACCTCTATTTTAATGAAGTATCGCAATCTGCAACCAAAAAGGACATTTCCTCGTCTTACATTATTAACCGCCAATAAATTCCACACTAACCAAAGGGGACATCAGGAAAATAAAAAAGCTTCGAAATACTGAAATCAGCATTCCGAAGCTTTCTCTTCCATCCGTATGTAAGGATGGAGACGGTGGGAGTCGAACCCACGTCCAAAGATAACGGCACTCAGGCATCTACGTGTGTAGTCGTCATATTATAATTCGCACACGCTTCGGCCTAACGACAGGCTTTCAGCGAGGCTAGCTTGATTGTCTTCTTCCGATCATCCGCAAGCGGAGGATGATGGCGTAGCCCACTTCAGTTTGAGACCCTCGAATCTGCCACATGGGCGATAGCAGCAAGGATCCTCCAGTGCTACTTACGCAGCTGCTAGAGAGTAGTTGTTGTTAGTTTTGCCAGTTATATTTAGGCGTAACGTTTTACGAGCCGTAACCTCGACACGCAGCCTGAGCTCGAACTATCCCTGTCGAATCCGTAACGTCCCCATGATAATGGGGGCTACAGGAAGTAACCCGATCACTTAGGATTAAATCAAATCCCAGACAAGTTCCATTATATCATCTTTATCAGGAAATGCAAGTTTAGTAATCACGATCGCGCATAGCGCGGTCTACATCGCGTTTCATTTGCTTTTGTTTGAGATCTTCCCGTTTATCGTATTTCTTTTTCCCTTTTCCGACACCAAGCAGGATTTTCGCAAAACCGTCTTTGATGTACAGTTTGATCGGCACCAGGGAATAACCTTGCTGCTGCGTCTGGCCGATCAGTTTGTCGATCTGTTTGCGATGCAATAGCAGCTTCCTGGTCCGTGTCGGATCATGGTTGAATCGGTTTCCTTGTTCATAAGGCGATATATGCATATTGATGATACGGACTTCGCCGCGGTCGATTCGCGCAAAACTATCTTTTAGATTCACTCGGCCGGCGCGGATCGATTTGATCTCGGTACCTTGCAGAACGATACCAGCCTCGATCGTCTCTTCGATTGCGTAATCGAAATTGGCCTTCTTATTCTGTGCGAGTACTTTACCTTGTCCCTTAGCCATAGACTTCTTCCTCCTAACTACGAGCTTTATTTTATCAGAAACTGTATGATAATCCTAACGATTCATATACTGAAACGGGTATGGACAAGCGAACCCGATTGAGAGGTGTACATAGATGACGATAATAAGACAATTGACGATGGATGATTACCGGGCAGTGCTCGATATGCAAACTGGTATCGAGGATGATTATGTGCTCAACATTTTCCCTAAGCTGATTGAAAACCCAGCTCAATCCCTGTTCGGTCTGATGACGGAGGAAGGGCTTGCTGCAGTGGCAGGAGTATTCCGTTTGCCGAACGGAAACGGTATTTTAGGCAGATTGCGCAGTGATATCCGCCATCAATCAAAAGGAAATGCTACAGCATTACTGAAGCATATCATTGCCTATTGTGAACAAGACCCGAGGATGAATTGGCTTGGTGCCATCACCCGCAAGTCCAACCTTCCTGCACAGCGGGTACTGGACAAGCTCGATATGCGATTTGACAGCGACTTTATCAGTCTGCTGATGGAAAATTCGTGGAAGTTTAAGATTCCTGCTGCTGCACCATGGCAGCCGATTGAAGGAACGGAGGCAAAGCGTAACGCAATCGAACAAGCAGCCAAAGAGACAGCACTGGCTTTCTATCCATACGAAGCATATTTCCCTATTCCATACGCATCCGCCATTCTAGAGGATGAGTACATAGAAAACCTGTCCGTATTCCGCAATACAGATGCCAGTCGTATCATGATGATCCTAGAAGACTTTAAAGGCAGGGACATAGCCCAAATCCAATATTTCTGGCCGGATGTGTTTGAACAGGATGGCTTGTGGGCTGCTGTCTTTCATTACCTAAAGCAATCCGATAAACAGCTCGTTCCACAGCTGGACGTCTTACCTGAGACTGCTTTCAATATACCGGCAGCCTTTCGCGACAGTTTTACCGAAGACGATGATCCTTGGCTCATTTACGGAAGATATATCAGATAATAAACGCCCCGACCGCATGGGTCGGGGCATTTATTTTATGGTCTTTTTCTTGTATTGCGCTTCTTGCTCTTCTTCCCTCTTGCCGGCGGTTTCCGTTTGCCTTTGTTCTTCGGCGGACGGTGATCGCCAGGCTTTTTCTTCTTATCTGCCTTGATGATGGTTGGCCGGTCGCGATTTTCGCGTGGTTTCCTCGGTTTCATGCCGACCACCTCAAAATCGATGACACGCTCCTCGATATTCACTTTCACGACACGGACCGTGATTTCATCTCCGATTCGGAATTGGTTGCCAGTCCGTTCGCCAATCATTGCATAGCGCTTGTCATCGAAATGGTAGAAGTCATCTGTCAGATAACTGACATGCACAAGACCCTCGATCGTGTTCGGCAACTCGACAAACAATCCGAAGCCAGTGACAGAACTGATGACGCCATCAAATTCCTCGCCGATTTTATCTTGCATGTACTCGGCTTTCTTCAGATCGTCCGTTTCCCGTTCTGCATCGACAGCAGCACGTTCCCGTTCCGAAGACTGTCTCGCGATTTCCGGCATCCGTTCTTTCCAATGATCTTGTGTCTTTTTACCCAGTTGATTGTTGACGATATACGTGCGAATCAATCGATGCACGATCAAATCCGGATAACGGCGGATCGGCGAGGTGAAATGTGTATAGAATTTCGTCGCCAACCCGAAGTGTCCCAAGCCTTGCGGGTCATATTTCGCCTGCTGCATCGAACGCAGCATAAGGCGGTTGATGATCATTTCTTCCTGCGTGCCTCTTACCCGTTCCACGATCTTTTGCAAGGTCTGTGGATGGATATCCGAAGATGACCCTCTGACTGTATAGCCTAAGCTCGTGATGAATTCGAAGAAATGCTGTAATTTATCTGGATCCGGGTCAGTGTGGATCCGGTGTATGAACGGAACATCCAACCAGTGGAAATGCTCTGCCACCGTTTCATTGGCAGCGAGCATGAATTCCTCGATCAGCTTCTCCGCAACAGACCGCTCACGAAGAATAACATCGATCGCTTTTCCTTCTTCATCGACTGCAACCCTTGCTTCTGGGAAGTCGAAATCGATTGCTCCCCTGTCCATCCGTTTTTTACGAAGGATAGCAGCTAGATCCTCCATTTGCTGGAACATCGGGACAAGTTCTGAATAACGGGCTTTCAGCTCTTGATCATCCTCTAGCAAAATCCGGTTCACGTCGCTATAAGTCATCCGTTCATTCGTCTTGATGACACTTTGGTAGATCTCATGTTCCACCACTTCTCCTTGTGGAGTGATTTGCATATCACAAGTCAAAGTAAGCCGATCCACTTGGGGATTCAAGGAGCAGATTCCATTGGAGAGGCGATGCGGAATCATCGGGATTACCCGGTCAACCAAATACACACTCGTTGCCCGCTCCAAAGCCTCTTCATCAATCGGAGAGCCTTCTTCCACATAATAGGAGACATCGGCAATGGATACCACCAGTCGGTAATTCCCGTTTTCCAGACGGCTGACAGCGACGGCATCATCCAAATCCTTCGCGTCAGCACCATCAATCGTCACCGTCATCATATCCCTGAGATCCCTGCGGTTTTCTATTTCATCAGGATTGATTGTATCCGGTGTATTCCCCGCTTGTTCCAATACTTCGGGAGGGAATTCAGTTGAAATGCCATGCTTATAGATGATGGAAAGTATATCGATACCTGGGTCGTTTTTGTGACCAAGTATCTGGATGACTTCTCCCTCTGCACTCATTCGCCCTTCCGGATACTTCGTGATTCTGGCAATCACTTTGTGTCCGTCTGTCGCTCCGCCGGAAGCCCCTCGCGGTATGAAGATATCATTCGGTATCCGCTTATCATCGGCAATCAGGAAACCGAACCGGCCGTTATCTTCATATGTACCGACAACTTCCGCTATTGCCCGCTCCAGGATCCGGACGACTTGTCCTTCACGACGCTGCCCGTCCTCCGCCTGATTGTCGATCCGTACAAGTACCGTATCATTATTCATGGCAGACTGCAGATCGCTATAGTGGATATATACATCATCCACACCCTCTTCATCTGGTATGAGGAAAGCAAATCCCTTGGCATGCATTTGAATCTTCCCACGTACAAGATTCAGTTTCTCAGGCAATCCGAAGCGATTGCTTCTCGTCCGAACGAGCTGTCCTTCTGCTTCTAGTTCATTCAGCCCTTTGACAAGGACAGTGAACTCACTTGCTTCGTCGAGCGATAATTGCTGCTCAATCTCTTCGACTGTTAACGGCTTTTCTGCATTTTCTTTAAAATAATTCAATATCTTCTGCTTGATTTCGTCCATTATTGCTTCACCTTCTTTTCGGCTTTTTCATCTAGTATGAACTATTCCCAATCAAGCGATTCGAGAAACTGATACACATCTTCATGCAGCTGCTCTTTTTCTTTTCCCATCGTAATCACGTGGGAAGAGTTCTCGTACCACTTGATCTCCTTGAAATCGGACTCCGCTTTTTCATATATATAGTTGGCACTGTCCGTATTGATCATTTGATCTTCTGTCGCTTGCACTACGAAAAGAGGGGTGTATATTTCATCCACATGTTTGCTTACATCCGTGATGAAAGCTCCCAGACGCTGGAACATATCCGCAGTTGCCTGCGCCCCCATCAGCTCTTCTAATTCCTTTTCGATAGTCTGGTTGTCTTTTCCTTGTAATTGTTTATGTTGTCTCGCATATAGTTTGAACCCTTTGTTCAATTGGCTTTCGTTATCGAAAAACATGGGCGAACACATCGTGATGACGCCTCTAACCGGGTAGGAATAAGCAAGTTTCAAGCTGAGTACCCCACCTAGTGACAAACCAGCTACAGCGATTTTTTCATATCCTTGATCCTTCAAATACTGATAGGCAGCCTGTACATCCTCCCACCATTCATCAGAATTGGAGGCAACGATATCATCAGGAGTTTTCCCATGTCCGCGATAGATTGGTGCATGAGCGGTATATCCTTTGCCGGCAAGAAAACGTCCCATCATCCTTACATCAGCTGAATGACCAGTAAAGCCATGCAGCAGCAGAACAGCACGATCTCCTTTCCCCTCGAATGTGAACGGCTCTGGCTGTTTCATTGTGACCATATGTATCTCCCCTGTATGACTATTTATATAGTAGATTTCCGGACTAGTTTTCCCTTCCTCGGGAATAAATAATCCCCCACCACAGAAGTTGTGACGAGGGATGGAATTGACTATTCGATTATTGCAGGACGTACGCCAAAAGGAAAGTCAATATAAAAAGAATGACTCCTGTAACGATTGTTGCACGATGGAGGAACAAGTCCAAACCACGGGCCTTCTGCTTTCCAAACAATTGTTCAGCTCCACCGGATATCGCCCCGGACAGACCTGCACTCTTACCGGATTGTAAAAGGACTAGCGCAATAAGCGCGATGGCATCGATTATTAATAGAACTACTAAAGCTGTCTGCATCCCAGCACCTCCTATAACGGCAAATACCTACGTCAACTGTAGCACACGTGTCAGATAATTGGCAAGATGTTCTTGTCCTGTCGACAAGTTCTGACAAAAAATTGAACGTTTTTTAAGAAATATGAATTTTTATGATGTTTTTTGATTTTTTTTGGTTGCAACGTGAAACCGTTTCCTTTATAGTGTAGATAAGTTCAGGAGGAGGTAATGGAAATGCTTACACCTGAGCGGCAGGAAATGATCCTGCTGATGCTGCAAGAGCAGCGCGTTGTCACGATTCCCGAGTTAGTGGAATCGACAGGCGCCTCCGTCTCGACAATACGCCGAGATTTAATTGAATTGGAAAAGCAGAAGCTGCTTCAACGTGTCCATGGCGGCGCAACGACTGTGTCATCATTAAGCTACGAAATGAGCTATACCGAGAAGGAAACGCAAAACCAGTCTGGTAAGCAATTGATTGCTGCCTATGCTGCAAGTCTTGTCGGAGAAGATGAATGCATCTTTCTGGATGCCGGCACTACGACATATCAGATGATTCCGTTCTTAACAGGCAGAAATGTAACCGTCGTCACAAATGGTCTGACTCATTTGGAGGCGCTTTATGAAAAGGACATCACCGTGTATGTAACCGGCGGTTTAGTAAAGGATAAAACGAGAACTTTAATCGGCAGGGGTGCGATGACCGCACTCTCCCAATACCGTTTTGATAAATGTTTTCTCGGGACAAACGGTGTCCATCTAGAAAATGGCTATACAACGCCAGACCCAGAAGAAGCTGCCATCAAACGGCAGGCATTGCTTCGATCGAACGAGCCCTTCGTATTAGCTGATCGAAGCAAGCTGGATAAGACTACTTTTGCACATATAGCTGATTTGACAGAAGCAAAGCTCGTCGTCGATCATGCCAGTTCGAAACAACTAACTGCTTACAAGAAACTTACATCAATAAAGGTTGTGGACTCATGAATTACACATGTACGCTGAACCCATCCATCGATTACATCATGCACGTGGACGGTTTTGAGGCAGGAGATTTGAACCGTGCCACCCAGACAGCCTATTTCGCCGGCGGGAAAGGAATAAACGTTTCCCGTTTACTGAAACGACTGGATGTGGATACGACGGCTTTAGGATATATCGGCGGTTTTACCGGCGCCTTTATCCAAGAAACACTGGAAAGTGCCGGTATTGAACATCAATTCATTGAAATAAATGAACCGACACGTGTCAATGTAAAACTGAAATCCGGTGCCGAAACGGAAATTAACGGACCAGGTCCATCCATCACGACAGAACAGCTTGCCCTGCTTTTCGAACAAATCAGAAGCCTTGGTAATAATGATGCCCTCATTGCAGCTGGCAATGCGCCCGGCTCCGTACCGGCGGATATTTACGCAAGGATGGCAGATATTTGCGAAGAGAATGGAACAAGATTCATTGCTGATACTTCAAGCTCTGCGCTCCGTGATTTAATCGGCAAGCGTATGTTCCTCGTCAAGCCGAACCACCATGAACTTGGTGAGCTTTTCGACACAACGATCACTTCTATAGAAGAAATCGTCAGCTACGCACGGAAACTGCATGAAACAGGCATCGAAAATGTTATTGTTTCCATGGGTGGTGAAGGTGCCATCTTCGTGAACAAGGATCATGCCTGGAAAGCCCAGACACCAAAAGGAACGGTAAAGAACTCCGTGGGTGCTGGCGATAGTATGGTGGCAGGATTCATGGCCGCATATGAAAAATCAGGTGATTATAAACAAGCTTTCACCTATGCAGTAGCAGCAGGAAGTGCTACGGCATTCAGTGACGACCTCGGCGAAAGACAATATATAGAGGAATTAGTCAGCCAAGTCAAACTCACATCTATCTAAGAGGGGTGTTAACCATGCGCATTACAGAACTATTAACAAAAGATACAATCATTTTGCAGCTGCATTCCCAATCAAAAGCGGATGTCATCGAAGAGCTTGTTTCCAAACTGGACCAAGCTGGCAAATTGAATGATAAAGAAGGATTCAAAGACGCAATCCTTGCACGTGAAGCTCAATCTACAACAGGAATCGGTGAAGGAATTGCCATTCCGCACGGTAAATCCGCTGCCGTTAAAACACCGGCCATCGCCTTCGGCCGTTCCAAGGAAGGCCTTGACTATGAAGCATTGGATGGACAACCATCCCACCTATTCTTCATGATTGCAGCTTCCGAAGGGGCTAACCAGACACATTTGGAAACTTTGTCTCGCCTTTCTTCTTTCTTGATGGACAGTACGTTCCGGTCAAACATTGAAAATGCGACAACAGAAGAAGAAATCATGTCCATCATCGATGCGAAGGAAAAAGAAGAGCTAGGTGAAGAAGAAGAAGAAGAAAATCCAGCTGCAGAATCGGCACAGGATGCACCAGGCACACAAGGTAAAGTGCTTGCCATCACTGCCTGCCCTACTGGTATCGCGCATACATTCATGGCTGCAGATAAGCTGAAGCAGACAGCAGCAGAGATGAATGTCCCGATCAAAGTACAGACGAATGGAGCCGGCGGAGTCAAAAACCGTCTGACAGATGAAGATATTAAAGATGCAACAGCGATTATCGTTGCAGCTGATGTCAATGTCGATCTTAGTCCATTCGAAGGCAAACACGTTCTGCAAGTACCGGTTGGACGTGCGTTGAAGATACCGAAAGAACTGATCGAAAAAGCACTTGCCCAAGATGCACCAGTTCATCATCACAAAGGCAGCAGCTCAGAAGCGGCAGCAGAAGGCGGACAAAAGAAAGAACAACGCTCAGGTTTCTATAAGCACATCATGAATGGTGTTTCCAACATGCTTCCATTCGTTGTCGGCGGCGGTATCCTGATCGCACTCAGCATTCTTTTCGGGGAATTGTTCCCGGACAGCCGTTTTGCCGAAATGCTGAATGAGATCGGCAGCAGCCAAGCGTTCTTCCTGATCGTTCCTGTACTGGCAGGATTCATTTCCAGCAGTATTGCCGATAAACCAGGTTTCGCACCGGGTGCCATCGGTGGTTTGATTGCCGTTACTTATGGTCATGGTGACGCAACCAGTTCCGGATTCCTTGGTGGTTTGATTGCCGGTTTCCTTGCAGGTTATGTAACGCTTGGTATTAAGAAAGCTTTAGCTGGCCTTCCTCCTGTATTGGAAGGATTGAAGACAATTCTCTTCTTCCCAGTATTGAGCATTTTCATCACAGGTATGATCATGCTGTTGATCAACCCGTCATTGACACAAGTATATGTAGCACTTTCTGACTTCCTAGAAGGTCTTGGAGGCACGAATTTAGTTCTGGTAGGCCTTGTACTTGGTGCCATGATGGCTATCGACATGGGTGGCCCGATCAACAAAGCAGCGTATACATTCGGAATTGCAATGCTTGATGCAGGCAACTTGGAATTCATGGCAGCTGTTATGGCTGGTGGTATGGTACCACCGCTAGGACTTGCGCTGGCAACTTCCTTATTCCGCAACAAGTTTACGAAACAAGAAAGAGAAACCGGTAAGACAGCATATGTGCTGGGAGCATTCTTCATTTCGGAAGGTGTCATTCCATTCGCAGCTGCCGACCCACTTCGCGTCATTCCGGCAACAGCGATCGGTGCTGCTGTAGCAGGCGGTCTATCAGCATTCTTCGGAATCGGATTGAATGCACCGCACGGCGGAATTATCTCAGCAAGTCTAGTTGATGGAAACCCATTGCTTTACTTCCTTTCCATCATTATCGGTGCTTTTGTCACAGCTATTATTGTAGGACTATTGAAAAAAGACCTAAGAAAAGTATAAAATAAGATAGAATGAAAGCATTCACATTACAAGGATGAAAGCATTCACATAACAAAACTACTCTGGAGGTATTTACCATGGCAGAAAAAACAATGACAATCACAGATGAGACTGGCGTACACGCTCGTCCGGCTACAATCTTAGTAAATAAAGCAGGCGGTTTCAAATCCGACATCCAGCTTGCATACAATGGTAAAAGCGTTAACCTTAAATCTATCATGGGTGTTATGAGCCTAGGTATTCCACAAGGTGCTGAGATCACAATCTCCGCTGAAGGCGACGATGCAGAAGAAGCAGTCAACACAATTGCGGAAACAATCAAAAGCGAAGGCCTAGGAGAATAATTCCAATGAGCATGATAAACGGAATTGCAGCTTCAAATGGTATTGCGATTGCAAAAGCATACCATTTGGCTGTACCAGACCTCTCTTTCGATAAGACGACTGTTGCGAATGCGGAAGAAGAGATCAGCCGTTTGGATGCTGCCCTCGAGATCAGCAAACAAGAGTTGGAGAAAATCCGCGAGAATGCCCGTGTGTCACTTGGCGACGAGCACGCCGAGATTTTCTCGGCTCATTTGCTTGTCTTGGCAGATCCTGAACTGATCAATCCTGTCAAAGACAATATCCGCAATAACAGCATCAATGCAGAAGCTGCTCTTGATGAGACAGCTACGATGTTCATCGACATGTTCCGCAGCATGGACAATGAATATATGAAAGAACGAGCAGCTGACATCCAGGATGTCACAAAACGCGTGATGGCGCACTTGCTTCAGGTTTCCTTCCCGGATCCTGCACTTATAGATGAAGAAGTTATCATTATTGCAGAGGACCTGACTCCTTCGGATACAGCACAGCTTAACAAACAGTTCGTGAAAGGGTTTACGACAGATATAGGCGGACGTACTTCCCATTCCGCCATCATGGCCCGCTCGCTTGAGATACCTGCTGTTGTCGGTACGAAGTCCATTACATCTTCTGCTGCCAACGACGTCATGATCATTGTTGACGGCATCGAAGGTACTGTCATCATCGATCCGACAGAGGATGAAGTTGCGACTTACAAAGCGAAACAAGAAGCTTTCGAACAGCAAAAGCAAGAATGGGCGAAGCTTAAAAATGAACCTACCGTTACAACAGATGGTGTTCATGTGGAGCTTGTGGCAAATATCGGTACGCCAGAAGACGTTACCGGCATTCTGAACAATGGCGGCGAAGGTGTCGGTCTTTACCGTACGGAATTCCTTTACATGGGTAAGAGTGAGCTTCCAAGTGAAGACCAACAGTTCGAATCCTATAAAGCCGTACTTGAGCAAATGGGTGAAAAGCCTGTCGTAGTTCGTACCCTGGACATCGGCGGCGACAAAGAACTCAGTTACTTGCAGCTTCCAAAGGAAATGAACCCATTCCTGGGCTATCGTGCAATCCGCCTTTGCCTGGAGCGTGACGATATCTTCCGTGTGCAGCTTCGTGCCCTCTTGCGTGCAAGCGTATACGGAAATCTGAAAATTATGTTCCCGATGATTGCGACACTGGAAGAATTCCGCCAAGCAAAAGCGATCCTTCTTGAAGAAAAAGATAAGCTTACTGCTGATGGCGTAGCAGTCTCTGATTCGGTTGAAATCGGTATCATGGTTGAAATCCCTTCCACTGCGGTTGCTGCGAAGCAATTTGCGAAGGAAGTAGATTTCTTCAGCGTCGGCACAAACGACTTGATCCAGTACACCATGGCAGCTGACCGCATGAATGAACGCGTAAGCTACTTGTACCAGCCATACCACCCAGCTATCCTGAATCTTGTGCATAATGTCATCGAGGCAGCACATGCAGAAGGAAAATGGGCTGGCATGTGTGGTGAGATGGCAGGCGATGCAATTGCAATCCCGCTTCTTCTCGGCCTTGGCCTTGATGAGTTCAGCATGAGTGCAACAAGTATCCTGCCAGCAAGAACACAAATCACGAAGCTATCCAAAGCAGACATGCAGGAACTTAGCCAAGAAGCATTGGCTCTTAGCACTGCTGATGAAGTGGAACAGCTTGTCCGTCAAAGAACAGGACAATAAGGAAACAGCTCTCCGATTGGAGAGCTGTTTTTCTTTGGGTTATTTACTTTTTTTCTCCAGCATCTGACGGAGCTCCTTCATTTCCTCCTCCGATAGGGCATCTTCTTCAATAAACTGAGCTAGCATGGACTTCATCGTTCCACCGTAAATACGATCGATAAAGGATTTTGCCTCGGCACGCTGACATTCACTTTCAGCGTACAGCGGATAGAAGGAATATACCCTATGTTCTTTATTGACACCGACAACTTTCTTTTTCGTAAGCCGATCCAGCAATGTACGTATCGTTTTGGGCTTCCAGTCCGCTTTAGCAAGAGCTTCCACAACCTCATTTGCTGTCAGCGGCGAATTCTCCCAAAGCACTTTCATTATTTCCCATTCTGATTCGGATATATTAGGAACATTTTTCGCCATTTTCCCCACTCTCCTATTGATAAATCTGCTTTTCTTTTAATATTCTTAGTGTGATTTCTGCAGCGTTGCTTCCCGTAGCATTTCCGTCCCTTAAATTCATTGCGAAAAAATAAGTGTCCGATGTTGTTTCTACAAAACCAATGAACCAGCCATTCGCTGCTTTACCATTCACGATGCCAGTTCCAGTTTTCCCATAAAGTACGGCTCCATGTTTTTGCTCCAGCATCAATGATGCTTTGACTTCCTTGATGTTTTCAGGATCGGCGTTGAATTTATTATGGTAAAAATCACGCAGCAGCTCCACTTGTTCAAATGGGGCTATCCTTAAGGATGACTCCAGCCAAAAGTCTTCTATTCCTCCTGATATATCCTCATTGCCATAATGGTATGCTGCTAACATCTTTTGTATCGTCTGCTCCCCGACTTGTTGATCGAGGTTTTGGAAGTACCATGTAACCGAATTACGCATCGCAGATTGCAAATCTTGATTTTGGTTCCAAGTCTCATATTCATAATGGCTTCCATCCCAATTCATATTAGTAGCTTTAGGCTGGATGATGCCTGCTTCCAAAGCTGTTAAAGCACTATATATCTTGTAAGTGGAATTAGGAGAAACTCTTTGAACACTCTGCTCTTTATTATGAATAAAATACTTGTCTTTTTCCATGCTGTATAACACGAAACTGCTGTTATCGCCCTTGAGAAAGGCACTTAAATCCTCTTCCTCTACATCTTTGTCCTGGATATGATATTGTTCATCCGAGAAAGCTGCTGCACGGAAGGCTGGCACCTGTATCGTCACAACGAGTCCCATGACCATTAATATAGCCATGCTCTTCCAAATGAGCTTCTGTGCATGAAAGCTGCCGCGTGTTATATGCAGAATCCGTTGCTTCAGATGACTCTTGGAGCTAATGATTGGATGGATAAGCTGATCGAGCCTTAGCTGTTGCGATTTTTCGGCATAATGCAGGATCGTCCTTCCATAATCCAAGTTCTCTTCGTCATTATTCAAGGATTGCATCACAGCAGCATCACAGGCAATTTCCCGGTCCAGCCGCATTTCCTTCCATGCATACCAGACGAGCGGATTAAACCAATGTAAGATTCGAGCCAGCAAAAAGAGATAATTCCAATGCACATGTCTGCTTTTATAATGATGTAATTCATGAAGCAGGACATGTTTTAATTCCCTTGATACACCTTCTTTTTCAACTGTTGCTGGCAGAATCAGATAGGTATGAAACAATCCAAAAATGAATGGCGAGGTAACCGAAGAAGACTGTTTTAGCTTGATCTTTTTCCGTATGGATAGCTGTACTTTGCAAAGCTGAAACAGCTCGTTTATTTCATCATCACGTATGGGATGTGCACTTCTTACTAGTTTCATTAGTTTCTTCAGTGTGAAGAAAACTGCCAATACACCAATAACAATACCAGATATCCAAATAAAATTGATCAGCCGGCCCAATAAGGAAACATCTATACGCGTGACCGAACTTCCAAAATCATTCATCCAGCCAGTTTGGGATGTAGCAGATAGAATGGAATGATTGACAGCATTATGTCCAGTCATTTTTTGCACGGATATTGGTTCTGCCATTCCAAAACGCTTAAACGGCAAGAAAGGAAGCAATAAAGATCCCAGCACGAAAAACCATAAATAATATCGCCACGCTGGTGCGAGATGCGCAGCAAGAAACCGTCGAATGAATAAAATGATTCCTATTGTAACAGATGATAATGTCAATACCAGCAGCAATTGAACAAAAGTCACTTTTCCTCTCCTCCTCTCATCCATCCTTCCAACTTCTATTTTACAGTTGACAGCCCTGGATTACAAATGTAATATTGACTACAGTTGTAATCCAATTAAGAAAAGGAGAAGAAAAATGAAAATTTTAACCTACTTATTTAGTACAATATTCGCTTTCTGTTTGCTGACTGGCTGCTCCAGCAGTACGAATGGTGGTTCAGATACAAGTTCCTCCGCCCAAGCTGCAGAAGGCTCCCAAGAGCCATTTGCCGATTTGGAAAAGACTTACGACGCGGATCTGGGCGTCTATGCAGTTGATACTGGCTCCGGGAAAACCGTTGCCTATCGAGAAAATGAACGATTTGGCTTTGCCTCTACCCATAAAGCATTGTCAGCAGCTGTTTTGTTGCAGCAGAACTCGCTGGAAGACCTCAATAAAAGAATCATGTATACCAGCGATGATCTGGTGAACTACAATCCAATTACCGAAAAACATGTTAAATCTGGTATGACGATAAAAGAGCTCGGCGAGGCTTCTGTCAGTTACAGCGATAACACTGCAGCCAATTTGATTTTTAAGGAAATCGGCGGTCCGGATGGTCTTAAACAAGCATTGCGGGATATCGGCGATCAAGTGACAGAACCTGCAAGAATCGAGCCGGAATTAAATAATGTAAAACCAGGTGAAATACAAGATACCACCACCCCAAAAGCTTTGGCAGAAAGCCTCCAAGCCTTTACATTAGGGGACGGTCTTCCTCCTGAAAAGCGCCAGCTTCTTATTGATTGGTTAAAAGGCAATACGACAGGCGACAATCTCATTAGGGCTGGTGTACCCGAAGAGTGGGAAGTCGGTGACAAAACCGGTGCTGGATCTTATGGGACTAGAAATGATATTGCTATCCTTTGGCCGCCTGATAGCGAACCGATTGTAATGGCTGTTATGTCAAGCCGCGATGAAGCTGACGCAAGCTATGATGATACGTTGATTGCGAAGGCTGCCCAAGAGGTTGTTTCCATGCTTTCTTCTGGTGAATGAAGGCATGACTCATTACTTGAATAAGAGCATACCTATCGTTACGTCTAGCCTTTAAAGCACAAAATAACCCTACAGATTGGGCATTTCAACCTAATCTGTAGGGTTCTTCTTATTTCAGAGTTGTTTTTGGAGTTACAATCTTTTTTAACAGGGAGTTACTGCACTTCCAGCTTAACCAACTAGAAGCATGACAAGCTGGCTGCTTTATTCTTGGAAGAATCCATCCTTCCTATTCATTTTGTTAGGATTGTTTCATGTTCCGTTCGTGTACGATCAACATGATACCCAGACCGGCTTCTCACATGGTGAAGTATTGGTTAATTTTTGGTATAATGATACTAAGCAATGTATTTATTTTTCTAAATAAAGGATAAGATTTTAGTAGATTATTGAAATGTCTATAAAGGTGGAGAATCCATGCTAAAGCTACAGCGGATAGAACAGATTAAAGATTATGTTTTAGAGCATCAGACTGTTTCACTGGATAAACTTGTGGAAGTATTCGGAGTATCAAAAAACACAATAAGGCGCGATGTGCAGCAATTAGTGGACACCGGGGAGATTAAAAAGGTATATGGCGGCGTTTCTGCCAAGCAAATCCGTTCTTCTCATTCGCCTTTGGAACCCTTCACGGAACGTAAAACACGAAATCAGCAGCAAAAGAGACAGATCGCGGAATTGGCTGCTTCTTATGTAGAAGATGGGGATATCATTTTTATAGATTCAGGTACAACGACTGTAGAGATGCTCGATTTCATAAAAGAAAAAGAAGTAACGATCATTACGAATAACCTTGATTTCATCAATGGATCTTTTCCATATGAAAATCTTCAAGTAATCTCCATGGGCGGTATCTTCCAGCGCAAGACACGTTCGTTCTCCAGTTTCCGCAACTTGGAGCTGTTCCAAGCTTTCAATATCAACAAAGCGTTCATGGCATCGACCGGTATTTCCATCAATCATGGCGTGACGAATTCCTCCCCAGTTGAGAGTGATATCAAGCAGACTGTCGCTGAAAGAAGTGCAGAAGTATTCTTATTGGTGGATCATCAGAAGTTCGGCAAATATGCTTTGATGACGTACAGCAAGCTCGAGGACATCGATTACTTAGTGACGGATAAGAAACCCGAAAGCAATTATCTGCATTTTGCCGAGGCAAACGGTATCGAGATGTTATACCCGGAATGACGGAAAGCCAGACACGATTGTGTCTGGCTTTAACTTATGCCGATGAGCTAGATACCGTTCGTTTCGAGGTTCCGAAATCCCGCATCTTTCTTTTGACGGTTTCCGTCACAGCCTGCATGCCAGGGATGAGCAGTTCTTTGGCATCATATCCATCCGAATCTCTCCTGGCAGCATGTCGGACCGCCTTCGTCCAAGCTTGCAGACATTCCGTATTCACATTGATTTTAGCATGGCCAAGCTTGATCGCTTTTTGAATCTGCGGAACCGGAATTCCCGAACCGCCATGTAAAACCAATGGCACGCCTGTTTTGGCTTGGATTTCTTCCATTTCCCTGAATCCCAGCTTTGGCTCTCCCTGATAGACGCCATGTACTGATCCAAGGGCAGCCGCAAGCGCATCTACACCTGTCTTTTGCACGAGTGAACGGCATTCTTCGGGATCGGCATAGATGATGCCGCCAACTAAACCATCTTCCATCCCTCCGACCGATCCTACCTCGGCCTCGACCGAAACATCATGCCTGCTGGCGATCTCCACCACTCTGCTCGTATCGTCGATATTTTGCTGAATCGGTGTATGCGAACCATCGTACATAACAGAGGTAAAGCCTGCATCGATTGCTTGCAAGCAGCGTTCGACTGTTTTGCCATGATCAAGATGAAGGGCGACAGGAACAGTGATTTCCATCTCTTCTGTCAATGCCTTTACACTTTCCGCAATCAAGCGGAAGCCGCCAAGATAGTCGACAAGCCGATCGGATGCTGCCACAATCACCGGGCCTTGCTCCTCTTGCGCGGCCCGCAAAATCGCTTGGACCCATTGGACACTGTTCATATTATACTGCCCCACTGCATAGCCATGCTGCAAGGCATGCTGAAGCATCTCTTTCATCGGAACAATCGACATCGATCTTCCTCCTTCCCCTAACTATGGCTGCACTTTAAGCAAATGAGAAATGCTTGGATATGACTTCCAGTGTCGTATCTTTTGCCTTCTTAATCACTTCTTCCGGCTCCATGTTGTAATATTCCGGGCGAAACAGCTCGATGGAGGCAGCTCCTTCAAATCCTTTTTCCCTCAGTATATGGAGGATACGATCCAAATCGATGGCACCGTGTCCCGGCCATACTCGATCTTCATCGACCAGACTCCCGATTGGAAAATCCTCCGTGTCGTCGATATGGAGAATGAAAAGCTTGGAAACATCCGCCTGCACAAGCGATTCGATACTGGAGCCCATGGCATGGAAATGAAAGCAATCGAAGACAAGTCCGACATTTGGATGATCAACTGCTAGAATGATGTCATAAGCTTGCTCGAATGTATTGATGGTACTGTCCGGATGACCGATAAATTCAAGGGCAAGTTTGACTCCATATGGCTCTGCCATGTCGGCTAGTTCCTTCAGGACAGCGACACTGCTGGCTCTGATATCCTTCTTCAGGAACTTTTCCTTCGTCACCAATGGCACTGCTACGATATAAGGCACATCCAAAGCTTTCGCATAAGCAAGCATTTGTTCGAATTCCTGCATTATCTCTTCGAACGCTTCTTCTGTACGATTATTGAAGTAAACAAGGGCATTCAGGGCGAGCGGCTTGATATGATTCTCCTGGAAGTAAGCAGCCAGCTGTTCAATGGACTGTTGTTCCAGGTATTCAGGGAGCTTATCCATCGTCCGTATTTCAATAAAATCATAACCATGCCGCTCACACAGCTCCAAATCGATTGCTAAGTTGGAATTTTCCAGTGTCGTTGCTTCATTGAAACATAATTTCATCACTTTCCCTCCTCGTCAGTTGATCCCCAAGCCTTCTTTCATTTTCCCGAGCATCAGTTTGCTTGATTCATCGGCTTTGTCTACCCAAGCAAATACTGCATTTGTTGCAATCCCGTCGAAATTCATCTCTTTCAATTTACGGAAGATGGTATCAAAATCGACTTCACCTTCTCCAATATTCAAATGCTGGTGAATGGTCGCTTCTGCGCCTGGCGGATTGACGATATAGCGCAAACCTCCTGCAGCTTTATGATTGAATGTATCAGCGAACAATACGTGCTGTAGGCGGTCCCCTGCTTCTTCGAACATAGGTGCTATATCCCCTTTCCCTTCATCGTAGAAGAAAGTATGGGCAGTGGAGTAAACGAGATTGATCCAATCGCGGTCCAATGCGCGGATCATATCGACAGCTCCCCGATTCGTTTCGATAAAGTCATAAGGATGTGCTTGGAGGTTGAGCTTTACCCCCTCTCTTTCAAAGACAGGAATCAATTCATCCATCGATTTGATGAATTTTTCTTCACAGATGACGGGCTCATATTTTGTACCGTTGAATTCACTGTTCATCAAGTCGACATCCAGCTCCACGGCTACTTCGATGGCTCGCTGCCAGTTACGGACAGCAGCCTGACGGCGGTCCTCGTCAGGACCAGCCCAATAATACAATGGCAGCAAGGAAGATATCTTCACGCCTGCATCCCGGAGCCACGTCTTCAGATTCTTGATTTGGGTGCGATCCACTTTTGGATATTTATAGAATGGACAAAAGTCCTCCCGCGGCGACAATTCGATATATTCATAGCCGAGTTCGGCTGTTTTATTGACCATGTCCTTTAAAGAAAGGTTCGCATACATTGTTGGATCCAAAGCTAGTTTCATTGATTAATCCTCCGCTCTTAAGATTTAGGCATGTGCTTTTGTTTCGGTTTGATAAAAGTCCGGTGTGCTTTCCAATGAGATAGGTTCTTTCTGCCCTGATTCCTGGGCTTTCAGGCAAGCATCGGAAGTGACAGCTGCCACGTATCCATCCCAAGCTGATGGTCCAGATGGAATACCTTGCCGGCTGATGCTGTGAATGAAATCTTGCAGTTCCCTGTCATATGCATCGACGAACCGCAGCTTCCAATCATGCAGGATATTCGTACTCAACTTGCCATCTTTTCGTATGGAAATGCTTTCGACTTCCGGCAGGCTGACTATACCCTCTTCCCCGACGACTTCACATTGGATATCATAGCCATATTTGCAGTTGACGGACACTTCGACCTGGATCAAGACACCAGAAGCCGTTTCCAGCATGATGACTTGCGGATCGCGCAGATGAGGAAGCGCATGCTTATTCTTACGCGGAAATAGCACTTGAGCCGACACATAATCATCATCCAGCAGCCAGTGAAGAACGTGAATTTCATGGATCAGCGTATCCGATATTGCCATATCCGTCGTATACGCCTCATTCACTTCCGGGTTGCGATGCGCACATTTTACCATGAGAGGTTCACCGACGATATTGGTATCCAGTGCATGTTTCAGCTGCATGTATCCACTGTCATATTGCCGCATGAATCCAACTTGGACCAATCTTTTGCCATGCTCCATCTCTGCTTTGACAATATCCATACAGCCTTTCGCTGTAACTGCCAGCGGTTTTTCACAAAAGACATATTTCCCAGCTGCAATTGCTTTGAGGACAGTGGCTTCATGGGCCGGTCCCCAGCTAGTGACAAAAATCGCATCGACATCTTCTGCATTGATCAACGCCTGGTCATCCGGATAAATGACAGCTTGTATGCCAAGTTCCTGCAATGCCTGATCGGCAGATGCTTGATTGACATCTGTCACCGCTACAATTTCTGCCCCGGATAAACGCTGCTCGACCCGATTCATATGTTCTTTGCCAATTGCCCCTGTGCCAACCACGCCAATTCTGACTGTCATGTTTTTTCCTCCTTAGTCATGCTTTTTTCTGGGCAGGAACCGTTTTTGGTATGACACGATTCCGAAAACTTTGTTCCAGTTCCTCCAATGTCCGATCTTTTGTCTCAGGCAGGAATTTGTGTACAAAGGTGATCGCCAATATACCGAATATTACAAAAACAAAGAATGTAGTGGATAAGCCGACACTACCGAGTAATATTGGGAACGTGAGCCCGATTGTAAAATTCGTTATCCAAAGACAGAATACTGTCACTCCCATCCCGATTCCGCGCAAATGCAATGGGAAGATTTCTGATAGCATCAGCCATGTAACCGGGGAAATGGCTCCCTGCTGGAATGCCAGGAAAGTAACCGTAAGCGACAGAACGATATACGGCAGGGCAGCTGAACCTTCAAACGCTAAACTCACAATACCGATGGCAAGTAAAGCACTCGATGTTCCAATGAGCCCCGTCAAGAGCATCGGCCTTCTGCCTACTTTTCCTAATAGCCATATACCGACAAATGTTGCCGCTACTGAGATGACACCATTGGCAATATTGCCGGCAAGTGCTGCCTGTGTCTCAAAACCTGCATCTTTCAGGATTTCCGTTCCATAATACATGATGGAATTTACTCCGGTAATCTGCTGTACGACAGCGATCCCAAGTCCAATCAGTACTATCTTGCGCACCCATGGAATCGTTAAATCCTTGAATGTCGCTCGTTTAATTTCCGACTCCCTCGTCACCGCTTGCTGGATTTCCTGGAGCTCGGCTTTTGCCCTTCTTTGTTCCCGTACTTGCTGCAGGACACGCATCGCTTCGCCAATTTTGCCCTTTGAAGCCAGCCAGCGCGGACTTTCCGGCATGACAAGCATCCCGAACCAAAGTGCCACTGCTGGAAGCGAGGCAATGACAAGCATATAGCGCCACACATGATCATTGTCCCCAAGTACGCTGCCGATGATGGCATTGAAGGTGAAAGCGAGCAGCTGACCCGTGACGATCATCAGTTCATTCATGGTCACCATTTTTCCTCGGCGCTCTGCTGGCGACATCTCTGCCAGATAAGTCGGAACTGTCACGGAAGCTCCACCGACAGCTATACCAAGGATGAAGCGAAAGAGTACCATCATCTCGGTATTCGGTGCAAACGTACAGCCCAAAGCGGCGACAAAGAATATCAGGGCAAGCATAAGGATATTGCGTCTGCGGCCGCGCTGGTCGGATAATCTGCCCCCGAACACAGCACCGAAAGCAGCACCCAGTAATAACGAACTCGTGACAACACCTTCTGTAAGCGGTGTCAAATTCAACTGGTCTTCTTCCGACATGAACGGTAACGCTCCGTTGATGACACCTGTATCATAACCGAATAATAATCCGCCAAATGTGGAAATCAAGGTGATTCTTCGCAGCGCTTTATTCGGTGTACTTGAATTGGGTTTCTTTTCTTCCTGTTCCTGCGTGATATCCTGCTCCTTCTTCCCCATATTCCCCTCTCCTCTGCAATTACCGGTAGTGAACTAGATTATCGTCGATATATTTGCGGGCAATCAATGCATATTCAAGCGGATGAGCGATTGCTGGATCTTGCTCTGCTTCGATGATGATCCATCCTTGATACTGGTAATCATGCAGTAAATCGTATACTTGCTTGAAATCGATACATCCGTCTCCCGGAACAGTGAACATCCCGTTCAGGAAAGATTTCAGGAACGACTGCCCCTTCTTTTTGCAGTCTTCCACAACCTGTCTGCGGGCATCTTTGAAATGAACATGCTTGATTCGGGCATAGTGTTTTTTAAGTACTGTGAGATAATCGCCATCCGACACATACAAATGCCCTGTATCGAATAACAAATGAACATAAGCTGGATCTGTGGCTTCCATCAGCCTATCGATTTCTGCTCCCGTTTGTATACCTGTGCCTAAGTGATGATGATAAACGAGATGCAGCTTGTGCTCTGCTGCAATTTCACCCAACTTATTCAATCCAGTGCTTACAATCTCCCATTCATGATCCGTGAACATGGGCTTATCATCAAAAACGTTTTGCTCGAGTGCCTGCACACTATACGTCTGCTCCGATACAACGATGACACTTGCTCCAAGCTCTTGCAGTGATTCACATTGCCGCTTGAAACCATTTGCAACGACCGGCAGGCCATCCTGGATCAAATAACTGGAAAACCATTTGCCCGCAATGGAAAGATTGCGCAGCTGCAGTTCTTTTTTCAAGATTTTCGCTTCAGGAAAGAAACCGCCGATTTCCGTACCTTGAAAGCCAGCGACCACAATATCGCTGAGGAGATGCTGGAGCGTATTCTCCGCTCCGATCTCCGGTATATCATCATTGCGCCAGCCGATAGGAGATATCCCCCATTTGATATTTCCCTCTCCCATGCGGAACCCTTCTTCCTTAATATTGTTTGGCACGCTCAAGCATTTGTTGTTTTGCTTCGTAAGCACGCTTCACACTGTCGTTTTCCGATACTTCGGCCACTCCGACATGCCACCAGCTGTCATAGCCTTCGCTCATCGTCTTCGGCAGCACCTTCATTTCAATCAGAGTGGATACATCCTGCTGCTTGGCATCTTCAAGGGCTGCCTTCAGCTCCTCCACCGTATTTGCCCGATATGCCTTCGCTCCGTATGCTTCCGCGATTTTAGCATAATCGACATTGACGATCTTGTCGTCATGCGTCCGGAATTCACAGAAGTAACTGCCGCTTCCATGCTCCATTTGTAAGTTGCTGATGCAGCCGTAACCGGAATTATCAAAGAGCAGTACGTTGATTTTCTTTCCATATTGGATTGACGTGAGAAACTCCGAATGCAGCATCAGGAAGCTGCCATCCCCCACCATTGCATAAGCTTCCCGGTCTGGCTCCGCCAGCTTGATACCGAGCGTTCCCGATACTTCATAGCCCATGCACGAATATCCATATTCCAGGTGATAAGTGTTCGGCTTTGTTGGATTCCACAGTCGCTGCAAATCACCTGGCAAGGAACCTGCTGATCCGATCACGACACTTTCCGGATCGATCGTTTCGTTGATTGCAAGCAGTGCTGTCGTTTGCGCAAGCTCCGTATCCAGTGCATCTGCATACTCATTCAGAACTTCCTGGGTGAACTGCTCTTTCACTTCCGGGTCAAAGTCTTCCCTGCTGAAAGTCACTTCACTAAGACGCTTGCGTTCTGCTTCCCATTCGTTCTTCAGCTCAGCGATTCTCGTTCCGAAGGCAGTTTTATATTCTCCCAGAATCGGAGACAGCGCTTCCAAAGTGACTTTCGCATCGGCAACGACCTGGAATGCATCAAGCTTATAGGCTTGCAGTCGACTGACATTGATGTTCAAAAACTTGGCAGTTTCAAAATCGAAAGCTGTCTTGGAGGAAGTAGCAAAATCGGTATAGCGAGTACCGATACCAATAATCAAATCCGCTTCCCTGGCTGCTTTATTTGCCGCAAGGGTCCCAGTAATACCCAGTCCGCCAAGATTATTTTGGAAATCACTTTCGACTGTCGATTTGCCAGCCTGTGTTTCAACAAGTGGAATCCCATGCTTTTCAGATAAGCTGACCAATATATCCCTTGCATCGGAATACTTCGCTCCGCCGCCAACCAAGATGACTGGCTTTTGGCTGGCTTTGATCAATGCTGCCGCTCCTTGCAGTTCCCGTTCCACGGCCGGCTTCCGATCGACGTAATGCACACGTTTTTCAAAGAAAGATCTATTAAAATCATATGCTTCTCCCTCGACATCCTGGGAAATGCAGATGGTTGCCGGTCCTGCTTTTCCCGGGTCGGTCATGACCTCGAATGCCCGGATCAAACTGGACATAAGCTGCTCCGGCCGGGTTATTCGATCCCAGTAGCGGGAAACTGGTTTAAGCGCATCATTTGTCGTAACGGCCTGGCTGTATTCCTGCTCCACCTGTTGCAGTACTGGATCAGGCTGCCTGGTGGCAAACGTATCTGCAGGCAGCAGCAGCACCGGAATATTATTTGCCAAGGCTGTTCCAGCCGCGGCCGTCAAGTTCGCTGAGCC
Organism: Terribacillus jepli; assembly: GCF_047228925.1. NCBI lineage: Bacteria > Bacillati > Bacillota > Bacilli > Caryophanales > Bacillaceae > Terribacillus > Terribacillus jepli. The sequence goes on from NZ_JBFEGH010000002.1 coordinate 158,702, forward strand.
CGGACCTACAGAAGTTGTCACAGCGTAAATCTGACGGCGCAGTTTCTGCTTGCTGAAAGCAACGGCAGCATGCGCCATGCCTTGCTCATTCTTACCTTGAATGACTTTCAAGTGACCAGCATCCTGCTCGAGTGCCTGCCCGATACCGAGTACATTACCATGTCCAAAGATGTTGAAGATTCCCTCGACAAAAGGCATTTCTTCTCCGTCAAAAGAAATGTACTGCTGATTGAGAAACTTCACGAGGGCTTGTGCGGTCGTCAATCTCACTGTCTGCATCCGTATCTCCTCCTTACCGATGCTGTGCTTCTGTGTGGGAAGCTATCAGATTTTCGATTTTATCCACCGTGGGCATTGCTTCGGAAGAACTATGCTGGCTTACAACGATCGAGGCACTGGCACTGCCGTATCGAAGCGCAGCTGCGATGTCCTTTCCGCTGATCAATGCATATAAGAAGGCAGAAGCATAGGAGTCACCGGCCCCAAAGGTTTTCAGCACTTTCGTCAAGTAAGCCTGACTGGCGAACTGCTGTCCACCCTTTGTATAGGCATAGGAGCCTTCCACACCATGCTTGATAACAATCAAATCGGGTTCATGTTGGAACAAATACGCTGTCGTCACTTCATTTGTTCCGCCGCGCTTATGTTCCAGAACATCGAATTCATCACGAGTTCCGATGACAATATCGGATTGCTCGGCAACAAGTCGGTAATAAACAGAGGTTTCTGCTTCGGATTGCCATGTATAAGGTCGGTAATCCAGCTCGAATATGACTTTGACGCCGTTTCGCTTGGCGTCTGCCACTGCTTTAAGGACCGCTTCACGGGACGGGCTTTTGCTTAGCGCTGTTCCCGACACGAGCAGCACCTTGGAACTGGCAATATAGCTTTCGTCCACTTCTTCCGGACGCAAGTATAAGTCAGCGACGTCATCCCGGTACATCAGGATACTGCATTCTTCCGGACTTTTGATTTCCGTAAAAGCAAGTCCGGTCTTATGCCCATCTTTATCCACGATCATCTGGGATGTATCGATTCCGGCATCTGCCATGTACCGACGGATGAAGCGGCCGTGCTGATCATCGGAAATCTTGCCGATGAAGCCGGCTTTCAGCCCGAGCCTGGAGCTTCCGATACTGATGTTTGCCGGTGATCCGCCTACGTATTTCGTAAATGTCATCGTCTCTTCCATCGGCCGGTTATATTCCGTTGCATTCAAATCGATGCAAGCCCGGCCGATCGCTATAATGTCGTAGACCCTGTCTTTTGGGAAATTGTACTGCATGCTTATGAGCTCCTTCCTATTTGAGCATCCATTCATGATCCGGATCGTTATGGAATTTCCAGATCCGCTTCGGTCCGGCCATGACATTCAGATAATATGATGTATAGCCAGCTGGAACACCTACCGGATGATAACCTTTCGGTACGACGACGACATCCTGGTTCTCCACTGCCATCGTTTCATCCAAATCTCGTTCATCGGTATATACACGCTGAAAGACAAAACCTTGGGGCGGATCCATTTCGTGGTAATATGTTTCTTCCAGGAATGATTCCTCCGGTAAGTTATCCTGATCATGCTTATGGGGCGGATAACTGGACCAGTTGCCGCTTTCTGTATAGACTTCCACGACAAGCAGACTATTTGCCGCCGGATTTGTCTCTGGCAAAATATCATGTACCAGCCGCTGGTTAGCACCACTTCCTCTTTGGAGTACGGCGATGCTGTCAGCAGGGATCAATCTTGTCGGCAGCTGTTTTTCCGAAGGGGAATAACAGAATGCAACCGTTGCATCGCTGACAGCTTCTATACGGAACGAGCGATCATTCGAAATATAGACCGCATCGGTCGGTTTCTTTTCAAAAACACTTTTCCTTGTCCCGATATCGGGATAAGATTCCTTCCCTTCCGACACAGTGAGTTTACCAGTCACAGCTACTATGCAGCACTCTGCTGTCCCGGTTTGTTCTTCGTATATAGCGCCCTGATCCATTTCGATCAGTTTGAAGCCTACATATTCCAGACCGGATTGTTCCTTCAACACTTCCTGGACAATCCTGATGCCGTCCTGTTTCGGTGTTTCTTGTTTTTTCTTCAACAGATTTGCCATTGAAAAAGCCCTCCCCTATTCAAAAGTTGGTGTTTTGTAGCGTGCAGTGACAACTTTCTTACGGGTATAGAAATCCACACTGTCTTTCCCATTTGCGTGCAGGGTACCAAAGAAGGAAGATTTCCAGCCCGAGAATGGGAAGAAGGCCATTGGAGCCGGTACACCCAAATTGATCCCGAGCATGCCAGCATCGATATTTTCCCGGAAGTAACGGATGGCGGATGCATTGGACGTGAACAAACATGCTCCATTGGCGAATTCGGACTGGTTGGCGACTTCCACCGCTTCCTTCAAATCCTTCACTCGGATAATGGATAGGAACGGTGCGAAGATTTCATCTTGCCAGATCGTCATTTCCGGACTTACATCGTCAAAAATAGTCGGTCCGATGAAAAAGCCATCCTCACTTGCTCTATCGCGGCCATCACAGACGATCTTAGCTCCTTCATCCAAGCCTTTTTGGATGTATGCTGCTGTGCGTATCTTATTTTCTTCACGGATGACAGGTCCAAGGAATACGCCATCTTCCAACCCATTGCCTATCTTCACGTCCTTGGTTGCCTGCGTCAGCCGGGCAACAAATTCATCCGCTATCCCTTCCTCGACGGTAACAACTGCACAAGCCATGCAGCGCTCGCCAGCAGAACCGAAAGCCGCCCCGATGATGTTCGTGATTGTTTCATCCAAATCGGCATCATTCAAGACGATGGTATGATTTTTTGCACCTGTCAAAGCTTGCACACGTTTCAGGTTTTCACTGCCTCGTTTGTAGACATACTCTCCTACCGGTTTTGATCCAACAAAGGAAATCGCTCTGACTTTTGGATGATCGAGGATGCCATTTACTACATCATGCGCTCCGTACACGACATTGAATACACCTTTTGGCAGGCCAGCTTCAGTGAATAGTTCCACCAGTTTTTGTGTCAGCAAAGGCGTCTTTTCTGATGGCTTCAAGATAAAGGTATTGCCAAGGGCAATTGCCATCGGGAACATCCAGCATGGAACCATCATCGGGAAGTTGAAAGGAGCAATTCCACCGACGACACCAACTGGATAACGATAATTGGCAGCCTCTACATCCGTAGCGATGGCAGCGAGGGAATCTCCCATCATGAGTGTCGGTGCACCAGCAGCAAACTCAACATTCTCGATACCTCGCTGTACTTCCCCCAATGCTTCTTTTAAATTCTTTCCGTTCTCTTTCGTAATAAGTTCAGCCAATTCCTCTTTATCCCGAAGCAAAAGCTGCTGATAGTTGAAAAGAATCCGTGCCCTTTTCGGCACCGGCACTTTTGACCAAGTCTTGAATGCTTCACTGGCCACGCTGACAGCATGATCGATATCTTCCTTCGTTGAAAATGGTACATGAGCGATTACTTCCTTGGTGGCCGGGTTGTAAACTTCTTCATAATCTGTTGCCGTGCTTTCCACCCATACGCCATTGATATAGTTTTTCATTTTCACCGCTACTGTCATGATTGTTTCCTCCCTCTCCTGTTTAAGATAGCTATTTTCCTAGGCAGACATCGGATCAACTTTCAAGCTGTCATTCTATCGCAGTGCCCCTTCCTATTCATTAGTAACTTTTGATTAAGTTTTGGTTGTTTTCTTATTACATCATAATGAATAAAGCGCTTTCAGTCAAATGAAAACTTGTATTTTTCTGAAATGATAATTACTCATTCAAGAAATATTCAAGATAAGATCAAATTTATTACAATCATGGTGCTTAAAACTATTCCATCCAAGTCGATTTATGCTTACAAACTAAAAAACTGCCGAGATTCCTCGACAGTCTGCTGCTTCGCTATTTGGATAAATGTTCATTATATATATTTTGATAATACTTGCTTTCGCCTTTTGATTACTTCTTCTGTAGTAAGCCGGTAATACTTTGCCGAAATACTTATAAATAAAAAAGCGGGACATTCGATAATCAAAATATCGAATGTCCCGGAATAAAGTGTGATCTTATGGATTAGTTGACCATAGACCAGCAGATTTAATGAATGTGCGGCTGTTCAGTTTCAGCTGTGCTACGACAAATTCGGCAATATCTTCTGGCTGCATAACTTTGTCAGGATTACCATCTGTCAGTTTATTTTCATATGCCAAGTCAGTTGCCACTGTACTTGGTGTCAGGGCTGTTACGCGAATGTTATGCTTGCGTACTTCCATCGCAAGAGATTCGGTTAAGCCAAGGACGCCAAACTTCGATGCGCTGTAAGCACTTGTAGCAGGTGCTCCTTTTTGACCGGCTGTGGATGAAATATTGATGATATCGCCGGATTGTTGTTCGATCAAGCCCGGAAGTACCGCGCGCGTGACGTTGTACACGCCCATTAAATTCACATCGATGATCTGTTTCCACTCTATTGGATCAAGATCCATGAATCCGCCAAATTTTGCGATACCAGCGTTATTGATAAGGATATCAACTCCGCCAAGTTCATCTGTCACCTTTTCGATTGCTGCGGTGACATCTTCCAAGCTGGAAACATCCGCTGCTGCATAAGCTGTCTTGACGTTTTCAAGCCCTTCTGCTGTTGCTTTTACATGTTCTTCCGTGCGGCCGATCAAGCCTATATGGGCACCTTCTGCTGCCAGTGCTTCTGCCAAGGCGCGTCCGATACCACGTCCACCACCTGTAATGATAGCTCGTTTTCCTTGTAATGACTGTGCCATGCTGTATGTATTCCTCCTTAAATGAAAAACCATTCGCTCTATATTATCAACCCGCTTGCCAGTTCAACAAGTGTTTTGCTCAATAGGTAAAACAATCATTGTTATTATGTGATAATTCTTTGAAAGCATACCTGTAAGATTACGATGGCAAGCTTATTATCCGATAACAGGGATGAGCAGACCTTCATTTTTACAAGGGGAAAAAGCCTATAGGTTAGATTCAATGAATTCAAGTGTTTTATCAATGATAACTTGCTGATCATGATCAAGGGTTGCAACATGATAGCTGTTTTTCAACGAAAATATCGATTTTCTTTCGGACGCAATCCCATCGTAAATTAGTTGTGCATTAAATGGAGGGACTACGTGATCCTCATCGGAAACAAAAATCAGCGCTGGACAGGTAACCTTGGACAGATTCTCCTTCACCTTTTCCATCAATTGTAGTATTTCCTTCACAGATTGGACCGGAGTCTTTTCATAAGCGAGCTCTTTTACTTCCGGATTTTTGATATCAGAGCCGATGGCATCCAGAAACCTTACATTTTCCAGCTCGTGTACATTTTCCATCGACGGCACTGTTATTGCGGCATTAATCGGAATGATTGCACGGATATCCGGATAATTTTCTGCCATATATAACGTCAGGGTGCCTCCCATTGATAAGCCGGTAACAAAGATTGTATCACATCGCTCCTTCAGCCACTGATACCCCTCTTCAATGGATCCAATCCAATCCTGATATGCAGTTTGTTCCATATCTTCATAGTGTGTCCCATGTCCATCCAGCCGCGGTCCGCAGACAGTGTAGCCAGCTCTGGCATAAGCCTCTCCCAACGGGCGCATACTCTGGGTAGATCCTGTAAAACCATGGGATACGAGTATCCCTATTTTATTTCCTTCAAAGTAAAACGCTTCTGCATTTGGTAGTACTGGATACTGATTTGACATACGACTCCTCCTTATATCGATACAACCATCATGATATACTCAGTTTTTCAATGTCATGCCATGAATGAAAGCGGTTACTATCCATAATAACGTTCCCGATATTTTTAAGCAACGCAAACGTCTTTACATATAAAAAGAGGATGAGCTCAATTTAGCTCATCCTCTTCTTGTAACTTATTTATTCAAGTTGTAGAAAGATGCAAGTCCGCCGTAAATGCCGGATGCTTTCAACTCATCTTCGATACGAAGAAGTTGGTTGTATTTCGCAACACGGTCAGTACGGGATGGTGCACCAGTTTTGATTTGGCCAGCGTTTGTCGCTACAGCGATGTCAGCGATTGTTGCATCTTCGGATTCACCGGAACGGTGAGAGATAACAGCTGTGTAGCCAGCGCGTTTCGCCATTTCGATAGCATCGAATGTTTCAGTAAGTGTACCGATTTGGTTCACTTTAACAAGGATGGAGTTGCCAACGCCTTGCTCGATACCTTGTTTCAAACGTTTTGTGTTTGTAACGAATAGGTCATCACCAACAAGCTGTACTTTGTCGCCGATACGGTCAGTCAACAGTTTGTGGCCTTCCCAGTCGTTTTCGTCCAAACCATCTTCGATAGAGATGATTGGGTATTTGCTAGTCATTTCTTCATACCAAGCAACCATTTCTTCGGAAGTGCGGACAACGCCTTCACCTTTAAGGTTGTACTTGCCATCTTCGTAGAACTCAGAAGATGCTACGTCCATTGCAAGTTTCACTTCTTCACCTGGTTTGTAACCAGCAGCTTTGATTGCTTCTACGATTGTTTCAAGAGCTTCTTCGTTAGAAGAAAGGTTTGGTGCGAAACCACCTTCATCACCAACACCAGTGTTCAAGCCTTTGGACTGAAGAACTTTCTTCAGGCTGTGGAAGATTTCCGCACCCATGCGAAGTGCTTCTTTGAATGTAGGAGCTCCTACAGGCATGATCATGAATTCCTGGATATCAACGTTGTTATCCGCATGCTCCCCACCGTTTAGGATGTTCATCATTGGTGTTGGAAGTGTTTTGGAGTTGAATCCGCCAAGATAAGTGTAAAGCGGTACACCAAGGTGATCTGCGGCTGCGTGAGCAACTGCCATGGAAACACCAAGGATTGCGTTGGCACCGAATTTGCCTTTGTTTTCTGTACCGTCAAGATCGATCAAAAGCTGGTCGATGATCACTTGGCGAGTAACATCGATACCGATCAATTCTGGAGCGATTTTTTCGTTTACGTTAGCAACCGCTGTTTGTACGCCTTTGCCAAGGTAACGATCTTTATCACCGTCACGAAGCTCGACTGCTTCATATTCACCAGTGGAGGCACCACTTGGTACGATTGCAGAACCGAAAGCACCGGATTCTGTTAGGACTTCTACTTCTACTGTAGGGTTACCGCGGGAGTCAAGGACTTCGCGTGCATATACGTCAGTAATGTATGGCATTATTTATTCTCTCCTCTTATTTTTTGATCAGGCTTGAGCCTGTCATTTCTTCTGGCTTCTCGACATCCAATAGATCCAATAGTGTCGGTGACAAGTCGGCAAGGATACCGCCGCTGCGGAGCTCGACGCCTTCTTTTGTCACGATTACCGGAACCGGATTCGTTGTATGGGCAGTCATTGGTTTATCTTCCAATGTGACTACTTCATCGGAGTTGCCATGGTCAGCCGTGATGATGGCATGACCACCTTTTTCAATGATTTTGTCGACGATTTTGCCAAGGCATTCGTCAACTGCTTCGATCGCTTTCACAGTCGGCTCCAACATACCAGAGTGACCAACCATGTCCGGATTGGCGAAGTTCAGAATGATCGCTTGGTGTTTGTCCTGATCCAAGTCATCAAGTAACGCGTCCGTCACTTCATATGCACTCATTTCAGGTTTCAGATCGTATGTGGCGACTTTCGGACTGTCGATCAGGATACGATCCTCACCAGGGAACTTCTCTTCGCGTCCGCCGCTCATGAAGAATGTCACATGCGGGAACTTCTCTGTTTCAGCAATACGCAGCTGTTTGATGTTGTTCTGGGAAAGCACTTCCCCGATTGTGTTATCCAAGTTGACCGGCTTGTACGCTACGTCGCCGTCCACTGTTTCACTGAAATTCGTCATGCAGACAAACTGATCGATAACAGGCGGGTGTTCGCCTCTATCAAAGTCACGGAAGTCTTTGTTTGCGAATGTCCGAGAGATCTGAATAGCACGGTCCGGGCGGAAGTTATAGAAGATGATGGAATCATCATCCTGTATTTTCGCTACCGGTTCGCCGTTTTCCTCTGTAATGACAGATGGAAGTACGAATTCATCATAGATTTCATTCTTATAGGAATCTTCAATGACATCGTACGGGCTCTTATAAGCAGGACCTTCCCCATAAACCATGGCATCATACGCTTTTTTCACACGATCCCAGCGTTTGTCGCGGTCCATGGAATAATAGCGTCCTGTAAGTGTTGCAATCTTACCGACACCGATTTCCTTGATTTTGTCTTCAGTCTGATCGATGAATTCTTTCGCGCTGCGCTGACCGACATCACGACCGTCAAGGAAGCCATGGATGTATACTTTCTCCAATCCATGCTTTTTAGCAAGTTCTAGGAGCGCAAACATATGTTCAATGTGGCTGTGTACGCCGCCGTTGGACAAAAGACCGAAGAGGTGCAGACTCTTATCGTTCTTTTTCGCATGCTCGACTGCATTGACCAGCACTTCGTTATCATAGAAGTCGCCTTCTTTGATGGACTTATTCACACGGGTAAGACTTTGGTATACGATGCGTCCGGCACCGATATTCAAGTGACCTACCTCGGAATTCCCCATCTGGCCTTCAGGCAAGCCAACAGCCTCTCCGCTAGCCGTAAGCTGGTTATGCGGATACTTGTTCCAATAACGGTCGAAGTTCGGCTTTTTGGCATGTTTCACTGCATTACCCTTTTCTTCATCGCGGATACCGAATCCGTCAAGGATGATAAGGGCAGCTAGTTTGTCCTGACTCATTTTGCACCAGCCTCCACAAGCGCTAGGAAGGAATCAGCTTCCAGGCTTGCACCGCCGACCAAAGCGCCGTCGATATCGGATTCAGAAAGAAGTTCGTCCACGTTAGCTGGCTTTACGCTTCCCCCGTATTGGATGCGTACAGCATCAGCTGCTTCAGCGGATACTTTCTCACTTACAACATTGCGGATGAAGGTGCAGACTTCATTCGCTTGCTGCGCTGTTGCAGTTTTACCAGTACCGATAGCCCAAACAGGCTCATAAGCAAGGATGACTTTTGCAACTTGTTCAGCAGATAGACCTTCCAAAGCCTTTTCGACTTGGCCGCCGACTACTTCGTTCGTTTTATCAGCTTCGCGCTCTTCAAGCGTTTCACCGATGCAGACGATTGGAGTGATATCATGCTGCAATGCTGCATGTGTCTTTTTGTTTACAGACTCATCTGTTTCATTGTAATACTCACGACGTTCGGAGTGGCCGATTACCGCATATTCCACACCGATGCTCTTCAGCGCTGTCGGGCTGATTTCACCAGTGAAGGCGCCGCTTTCTTCATAGTGCATCGTTTGAGCAGCGATTTTAAGATCAGTGCCCTCAGTTTGTTTCACCAATTCAGTCAAATACAAGGCTGGTGAACAAACGATTGCTTCCACTTTATCACTGGATGGAATCTTCGCTTTTGTCGCTTCGATGAATTCTTTTGCTTCGGAAATTGTTTTGTTCATTTTCCAGTTTCCTGCGATTACGTTTTTACGCATTGTTTCCCATCCCTTCGTCTTTTTATTTATCGTCTAATGCAGCTACGCCAGGAAGTTCTTTACCTTCCATGAATTCAAGGCTGGCACCGCCGCCTGTGGAGATGTGATCCATTTTGTCCGCTAAGTCGAATTTCTCTACAGCAGCAGCAGAATCACCACCGCCGATGATGGAGAATCCTTCTCCTTCAGCTAATGCCTCACCGACTGCTTTTGTACCGCCAGAGAATGCGTTTAGCTCGAATACACCCATTGGTCCATTCCAGATGATCAATTTGGAATCTTGAACGATCTGTTTGTATTTCTCGCGTGTTTTCGGTCCGATATCGAGCGCTTCCCAATCTGCCGGGATTTCTTCGATGCTGACTTCACGCTTGTTTGCATCTTCGGAGAAGTCATCTGCTACGATGACATCGACAGGCATCACCATGTTAACGCCTTTGTCTTTTGCCTTCTGCATGAATTCCTTCGCCAAATCGATCTTATCTTCTTCCAGCAAGGATTTTCCGATTTCGAAACCACGAGCTTTGATGAAGGTATAAGCAAGACCGCCGCCGATGATCAAGTTATCCACTTTGTCTAGCAAGTTGTCGATGACACCGATTTTGTCTTTTACTTTCGCTCCGCCGATGATTGCTGTGAATGGACGCTCTGGATCAGATAGTGCTTTACCCAGTACTTCCAATTCACGTTCAAGCAAAAGACCAGCAACGGCTGGAAGATGCTCTGCAATACCTGCAGTGGAAGCATGCGCACGGTGTGCTGCACCGAAAGCATCATTCACATAAACATCCGCCAAGGAAGCGAAAGCTTTCGCCAATTCCGGATCATTCTTTTCTTCGCCTGGCTCAAAACGCACGTTCTCGATAAGAAGTACATCACCATCAGCAAGCCCAGCTACTGCTTGGTTCACTTCTTCGCCATGCACTTGATCCACTTTTGCAACTTCTTTATCAAGCAAGTCGCTCAGACGCTGTGCAACTGGATCCAAACGCAAGTCATCCTTCACTTCACCTTTTGGACGGCCCAGATGGCTTGCCAAGATCACTTTCGCACCTTGCTCAACAAGATGCTTGATCGTCGGAAGGGCAGCCTTGATCCGTGTATCATCGGTTACGGTGCCATTTTCCATTGGTACGTTGAAATCCACTCGGCAGAATACCTTCTTGCCGGCTACGTCGATATCGCGGATTGATTTCTTATTCATATCTACGCCTCCTCGAATACTTGTTACCTATGTATCTGTTCCCTCTATGCATTCGCCGTCGGCAGCTTCTGTTCCTTGCATTGACTGACTAACGATCGGCACTGGGCTAGCACCAGAAATCAGGAACTCTAGTATAAGCAGCTCCTTCCGCCTTTCGTTAGGCTTACACATAAAAAGAACAGGCATAGGTCAAAAGGGAGGGAGGTGCTCCTCCCTCCCTTTCTACCATTGCTTATTTACAATTAGATGCCTTTGCTTTTCAAGAATACAGCCAAGTCGACACAACGAGTGGAGTATCCCATTTCGTTATCGTACCAAGAAACAACTTTCACCATGTTATCTTCCAATACCATTGTAGATAGTGCATCAACTGTAGAAGAGTTTGTGTTTCCGATGTAGTCGGAAGAAACAAGTGGCTCTTCGCTGTAACCAAGAACATGGCTAAGTTCGCCTTCAGCAGCTTCTTTCAAAGCAGCGTTCACTTGTTCAGCAGTCACGTTTTGGTCGAATTCAGCAACCAAGTCGATAAGGGAGGCATCTTTAACCGGTACACGCATTGCCATACCGTTCAATTTACCTTTAAGTTCAGGCAATACTAGAGAAACTGCTTTAGCAGCACCTGTAGTTGTAGGAATGATGTTTTCCGCTGCTGCACGCGCACGACGGTAGTCTTTATGCGGCAAATCAAGGATTTGCTGGTCGTTTGTATACGCGTGTACTGTTGTTACTAGACCACGTTTAAGTCCGAATTTGTCATGAAGTACTTTTGCAACCGGAGCCAAGCAGTTAGTAGTACAAGAAGCGTTGGAAAGCACAGTGTGCTCAGATGGGTCGTAGCTGTTTTCGTTAACGCCCATTACGACAGTAAGGTCTTCGCCTTTAGCTGGTGCAGAGATGATAACTTTTTTCGCTCCTGCTTCAACGTGTTTCTTCGCATCTTCACCATTTGTGAAAATACCAGTAGATTCAACTACTACTTCTACACCAAGATCTCCCCAGCCAAGGTTAGCAGGATCGCGCTCAGAAAGAACTTTGATCTCTTTACCGTCAACAACTAGGTTAGTGCCGTTTACGGATACCTCTGCATCAAGGACACCGTGAACAGAATCATACTTTAACAAATGGGCAAGCATATTCGCATCTGTAAGGTCGTTGATTGCAACTACCTCTGCTTCGCTGTTTGCTAGCGCTTGACGGAATACGTTACGTCCAATACGTCCAAAACCGTTAATACCAATTTTTACTGTCATGAAAATTTCCTCCTTGTAATAACTGAATGATTAAAGGGTTTATTATCCCTTTATTAACTGGTTCGCTGCCGCCTCATCCGTCACCAGGATATTGTTTTGTCCCAGTTTGAAGTATGAGGCGATTGCACGAGCTTTCGAGGCACCGCCTGCAATAGCTATTACATGTTCTGCTTTATCCAAGTCCTCAAGCTGTAATCCTACCGTCCGTACACGGTGGACCACATTCCCCTCAGCATCGAAGTAATAACCAAATGCCTCACTTACTGCGACACCGCTTTTGATTTTCGCAACAAGCGGTGCAGGCGTCCGTCTCCGTTTTGCCATCGTCATGGCGTCACCGATACCGTGAATGACCACATTCGAACGGTTGATGATGGACAGGACTTCCTTGACGGAAGGCTCTTCGATAATCGTCTGATAAGATTCTTCCCCGATAGGATCAGGAACATACAGCAAGCGGTACTGGCTTCTGGCGCGTTTTGCCATCGCCGCACAAATCGTATTCGCTTCATTTTCCACCTGCTCGCCAATTCCGCCGCGTGCAGGTACGAACATGACATTCTCCGCTGTATGAATCGGCGGCATCGCTGCTGCCAGCGCTGCCATCGTGGTGCCTCCCGTCACTGCAACCGTATAGTTCGGATGCAGCATACCTTCCAGAAGCTGGGCGCACCGTTTTCCCATCTCTTGTTTTACCCAATCCTGGGTATCACTATTACCGGGGACGACAATACAATTATCTATTCCTAGTGTTTCCCGGACACGCTGTTCCAAAACACTAATTTCAGAGGCTTCGAGCATAAATGCTTCCAATTGCTCGTGAACTTCCAATCCTTCCTCAGTGATCTGTACCCCTTTTGTCGTGATATAGATCAATCCTTGGTTCTGAAGGAAGTCGATTTCACCTCTGACTACTCGTTCTGCAAGATTCATGTTTTCAGCAAGTGTGCGACGTCCCAGCGGCCCCATTGTCTTGACGAATTGCAGGATGCCGTATCTTCGCTGCATAATTGCCAAGACATCCGGGAAAAGCTTTTTTTGTAGATCTATTACCGATCGCATAACATACCCCTTCTTCATAAAGCTTAATGGGTCAAAATCGTCCCAGTATGTCATATATTGTCCCACTTGCTATAAAAAAAATTCCTCTTGCAGGATTATCATAACAGTAAGCCCCTCTACATTCAACTTAAATCAACCGAAAAAAACAATTTATTCATATATTTATTTAACTTAACATTTTCATAACAAAAAAGGCACCGACATTGCGTCGATGCCTTTGTTCTATAATCAAGTGAGTGCAGTTTCCGGAACCGCTGCCTGTTCTTTCTTTTCCCAAGGACGGGAGCGCCATCTCCGGTAAGCAAAGATGCCGCGGAACCATTCGTCGATTCCCATTGCAATCCAGACGCCAAGCAATCCGAGACCGAAGGACACACCAAGCGCATAGCTAAAGAGTACTGCGATCCCCCACATGCTGATGACACCGATGATAGCTGGGAATTTTGCATCACCCGCTGATTTAAGGGAACTCATCAAGACGATATTCATCGCCCGGCCTGGCTCGGTGAAAGCAACCGCCCAAAGAATCGGGATACCTACCGCTAAAATAGCAGGATCTTCGGTGAACATTTGCAGAATAGGTGCACCAGTCAAAGCGAAGCCCATGGAAACAATGAAAGATGCGATCATGGCAATCTTCAATGTTCGCAACCCACGCTTCAATGCCCGGTCGAACTGCTTACCGCCGATATAGCGGGACACAAGCAGCTGGGTACCTTCGGCAATGGATAATGTGAACAAATAGCAAAGCATGGAGATATTATTGATATATACACGCGCTGCCAGGGAAGCATCCCCAAAATTCGCTACGATTGCTGTGATGACAATCTGGGAATATTGATAGGACAAGTTCTCCGCCGCGGATGGAACACCGATGACAAGGATATCCTTGATATCTTTGACATTCAGCTTAATCAAATTCGTTCCTGTAAAACGAATTGCCAAGTAACGGGAAACAAAATAGAACAAAACAACAACCGCAAAAATACGTGCAATCACTATTGTCCAAGATACGCCGACAACTCCAGTGACCGGCATACCGAATAAGCCAAAGATTGCTACAACATAACCAATTACACTCAATACGTTCATTAAGACCGCAACGACCATGGATACTTTTGTACGGCCATTTGCGCGCAGAATCGCACTAAGCGTCAAAGACAAAGATTCCAGGAACAATGATGCTCCACTTATTTTTACAAAGGTAGTCGCATATGCAAGCGTCTCACCTTTTAAATCGAAGAAACTAAGAAATACAGAACCGAACAATACGACTACTGCAGAAACGATCAATCCGAACCAAAAGTTCATTCCGAATGCTGTCCGGGCAGTCTGCCGGGCATGTGCCAAATCCTCAGCACCGAGCTTCTGGCCGATGATGATCATGGAGGCAATAGACGTGACGTTAAAAACCAAAATAAAAATGCTAATCAACTGATTGGCTACGCCGACTCCGGCAGCAGCTAAATCTGAGTAATGACTCAGCATCAGTGTAGCAACGATACCCATTCCCATATGAAGGGCCAATTCAATAAACAGTGGCCAAGAGATACGAAACAACGTTTGCTCAGATGTAGAAGTTGGATGGTTACCCAACAGACATTCTCCTTTTCGTTAAAATCAAACTCACTCTATATTAATCCTTTTTTTGAGAATGTAAAGGGCTTTGTAATAAAAAAACAAAATAAATATTCGACATGAAAATACATCCGTAACAGCATATCTTTCTTAATTTTCAATCAACCGCCACCAATGACCAAGCAAACGTTTTCAAAATAATTTAATAAGACAGATTCCACCTTTCTTACTCACTATGGATAAGAGAGTCGGAATTCCAATTTGCATAAAAAAAGCCCTCTTCATTTGGAGGCCACTGAAAAAGTCCATATGCAAGATTTTTACGAGGGTTTTCTCGATGATAATCGGGAAAACCCTCGTTTTTTCATATATAATGGTTGTATTATTACTAGGTGGTGTTTTCTGTGATCTCCAACCAACAATCCCTTAACCTCAGTCCATTTATGGCTATTTATGATATCGTTGTGCCGCAGGATAATATGCTTCGGCAGATGAATGAACTTGTCGATTTCTCTTTTGTTTTGGAAGAGCTACAAGCAAAGTACTGCCTTGATAATGGTCGCAATGCGGTACCTCCCATTCGCATGTTTAAATACCTCTTACTGAAAACCCTTTGACTTATCAGATGTCGATGTGGTCGAACGATCAAAATAAGATATGTCTTTTAAATACTTTCTCGATATGGCGCCAGAAGATCCCGTCATTCATGCCAGTTCCTTAACGAAATTTCGGATATTACGCTTGAAAGACGTTGGATTATTAGATTTGCTTATTCAAAAAACTGTCGAGATAGCCCTCGAAAAAGAACTTATAAAAAGCACCTCCATTATTGTGGACCCACCCATACAAAAGCCCGATTCAACCAGAAGTCCCCATTGGAGTTCTTGAAGGAAAAATCAAAGCTGCTTCGCAAAGCAGTTTACCAAGTGGATGAACGGATGAAAAAGAAATTTCCTGCCAAACCGATCGCAGAGGACCTTTCTGATGAACTGTCCTATAGTAAACAGGTCATCGAAGCCGTGGAACAGGAAGGGTGTTATAAAGAAGGCGCCAAGACGAAAACGTATTCGGTCACATTAAAGTCTCCTGAGCACCTGGAACAGAAGCTGTTTCAGGAAAGTCCTCATTTCCAGGAGAAAGCGAAAGAACGATATAAGATCGAAGCGAAAAATAGTGAACTCAAGCATAGACACGGGTATGATGTGACATCTTCCTCGGGTCTCGTTGGCATGGAAATGCAGGGAGCCATGGCAATATTCACAGTGAATCTAAATAGGATAATGAAACTAATGAAAGAACCAAAGGGATAAAATCAACGAAAAAGGAGGTCTGTCCGTTCAATTTTGAACAGACGGACCCCTTTTTTTGTTTTCACATACACCATGAAAACTAAAGCATTAGTTTTTCAGTGGCCTCCTCATTTGGAAGGCGTTTTTAATGCTAATTCTTTCTCCAATTCCCGCTGCTTCAATTCCCGACGCAGGATTTTTCCACTGATTTGTGTTTTCGGCAGCTCAGCCATTACTTCTATTTCCCTCGGTGCAGCATGAGCGGCCAGATTTTTACGAACGAATAATCGCAACGATTCTAGCAGCTCTGGCGTTTCCTTGTAGCCATCGCGCAATGTGATGAAGGCTTTGACGATTTCCCCGCGAACAGGATCCGGCTTGCCGATGACACCGGCTTCTGCAACAGCAGGGTGCTCAATCAGTTTACTTTCCACTTCGAATGGTCCGATACGCTCCCCGGAGGAATTGATCATATCGTCATTGCGGCCTTGGAAGAAGACATAACCATCTTCATCCTTCAGTGCCAGATCCCCGGAGATATACCAGCCTGGATAAACGAAGTAACTATCATACTTGTCTCTATCGCCCCAGATATCCTGCATCAGACCAGGCCAAGGAGTCTTGACGGCCAGCTGACCAATCGTATTGGCTGGCAGCTCGTTCCCATCTTCGTCCAGGATGCCGACTTGGATACCCGGGAATGCACGCCCCATTGAACCAGGTTTAATAGGTTCCGATGGCAGGTTGACGATGATATGTCCGCCTGTTTCCGTCATCCACCACGTATCGTGGATTCGCAGCTGCAAGTTATCCCAAGCCCATGTAATGACATCAGGGTTGAGCGGCTCTCCGACACTGAGGATATGGCGCAAGCTGGACAGATCATACTCTTTATACAGATCACCTTTCGCCTTCAGCAAACGGAAAGCTGTCGGTGCGCTGTAAAGCGTCGTCACTTTGAGATCTTCAATGATTTTGTACCAAGATTCTGCCTTGAAGCGTCCGCCTTGGATGACGATTGTTGCCCTATTCAGCCATGGTGCGAACAAACCATAAACACTTCCTGTGACCCAGCCTGGATGGGAGGTGCACCAATATACATCATCATCTTGGACATCCAGCACCCATTTGCCTGACACAGCATGATGGATCAACGAACGATGGACATGGAAGACGCCCTTGGGCTTCCCGGTCGAGCCGCTTGTGTAATGGATGAGCAGGCCGTCTTCTTTGTCGACCCATTCCACGTCTCCTGAAGTGGACGAATCTGGCTGCGCTGCATTTATATCTTCTATTAATAGGATCTTCTGCAAGGAAGGGATATCCTTTGCCGGTACCCGCTTGATCAAATCCTGATCTGTGATAAGCAAGGTGCCACCGCAATCATTGATACGATCCCGTACCGCATCTTCCATGAACGCTTCGAACAGCGGACCCGCAATGGCACCAACCCGGATCGTAGCCAAGATGGCAACATAGCATTCGGGATTCTTCGGAAGAAAGATGAAGACGCGGTCTCCTTTGGTTACACCATGTGAGCGAAGAACTTTTGCATAGTGTTCGATTTTTTGCTGCAGTTCCCCAAATGTCAGACTGGATTCCAGCACCCCATCTTTCACATAATGCAGTGCAGTCTTTGCGCCATGACCTTCTGCCACATGACGATCGACAGCTTCATAGGAAGCATTGCATTTACCGTCTTTTCTGTCGAGCAGTTCCTCTTCAAGCGCTTTCCAGTCGTGACTATTCACTGCCTCCTGATAGCTTGGCAGATTATGCTTTCTGTCCGATTTTGGTGACAAGGCTGTAGTCATAAGTCTGTTCCTTCCCTTCCAGTAAATCTAGTATGTCTTCTTTCCATTTGCCAAGAGCTGCGCTACCGCGGGAGCGCGGTCTTGTTAATGCTATTTTCAAATCCTTTGCCAATGTGGATGGCCTTCCTTGCAAAAGTAAGACACGATCGCTTAAATACAAGGCTTCATCGATATCATGCGTTACAAGGATGATCGTCGTGCCGAATTCCTCCCAAATCTTCAAAAGGAGTTCCTGCAGCTGCATCTTTGTAAATGCATCCAATGCACTGAATGGTTCATCGAGCAGCAGGATATCAGGTTCCGTGACAAGTGCACGGGCGATGGCAGCCCGCTGCGCCATCCCTCCGGAAAGCTCACGAGGATATAGTTTTTCCGCCTCCTTCAGGCCGACCAGATCCAAATAACGGCGAGCTTTTCCTTCATTGGCTTTCCGATCGCCCTTCAAGCCGAAAGTGGCATTGGCTAACACCGTTTTCCATGGCAAGAGCCGCGGCTCCTGAAAGATAAACCCAACACGCTGGTCGGAGGCTATGGTGATATTTCCTTCATAATCCGGATCAAGACCAGCCAGTGCCCGCAGTACTGTACTTTTGCCGCAGCCGCTTGTACCGAGCAGGCTGACGATTTCCCCCTTCCCGACCGAGAAATTCACTTGCTGCAAGACTTGCTTTTCCCCGAAGCGCCTCCCCAGCTGATCCACTTGTAATGTCATGCTGATTCCTCCCTCGTCATTTCGCTAATGCTGTATCCTGCCAATGAAGCGATCGTTTTTGGATGATTTTCAACACCCAATCCGTCAATTTACCAAGCAGGGCAAACAAGAAGATGCTGGCGATGATCACATCGGGAGCGTATGTGTTCTGCCCTAAAATAAGCAGATAACCGAGCCCTTGACTGGCACCCATGATTTCCGCCGCCACAACGAACATCCAGCCCAGACCAAGACCGCTCCGCAAACCGGTCAGGAATGAAGGCAATGATGCTGGAAGGATGATCCTTCTTACAAGCGCTACACCGTCCAGTCCATACATCCTGCCTACTTCAATCAGTTTACGATCCACGCCGCGGATACCATCGACGATATTCAAGTAAACCGGGAAGAATACGCCGACTGCGATCAATGTTACTTTCGATGTTTCACCGATTCCCATCCAGAGGATGAATAAAGGCACCCATGCCAGCGATGGGATCGAACGGAATGCTTGGATCAGCGGATCGAAAAATCGCTCTGCAAGTTCGGAATAGCCCACAAGTGTCCCCAATAGGATAGCTGCGGCCGTCCCGATGATGAAACCGATGAATAGTCGGTAAACCGTAAGCAATACGTGATCCTGCAAGGTACCGTCCTGCAAATACGTAATGATCGTTGACAGAATGGCACTAGGCGCAGGGAGCTGATAGGCAGGAATGACTCCTGCCCTGCTCAAGATCTCCCATGCTGCCAGCAATATGATCGGCAGCAAAGAACCGAGCAGTACAGGATGTGTCCGCAGTTTCTTCCACATAAAGCATCATTCCTCTCCAAGTTCTTCTGCAAATTTCGGTTCGATATAACCATCAACCGTCTCCGCTACATCTTTGTTGCCTTTCCATAAATTCGCTTTCTCCAGAACAGCGCCTGACTGGTTCAGAATCTCCCGCTGGGTATCGCCTGGTACAGATTCTGAAAAATCATTGCGTTCCAGCTGTTTTGCTGCTACTTCCTGGCTGATATTTGCCTCTTTGGCAACGATTTCTGCTGTCTCTTCCGGATTTTCTTCGATCCATGCTCTTGCTTTGTCATAAAGTTTCAAGACTTCCTGCACTGCTTCAGGATGGTTTTCAGCGAATTCTTCCCGAACATTCAGGAAATTATATGTGTTGAAATCCTCGTTCCGATAGAATAATTGCGTGTCATTTTCCAACTCCAGCTTTGCCATGTGGGGATCAAGACCTGCCCATGCATCCACATCACCGGAAAGCAGGGCGCTCGCTCCATCGGCATGCTGCAAGTTGACGATTTCGACATCTTGTTCATCCAGACTAGCTTCCTGCAGGGTACGCTGGAGGAAGATATATGGATCAGTACCGACAGTAGCGGCTACTTTCTTTCCTTTCAGATCCGCAGGGTCTTTGATGTCGCTATCCTTTGTCGTAACAAGCGCCGTCCATTCAGGCTTCGATGCCAAGTACACACCTTTGATCGGGTTGCCATTCGCCTTGGCAAGCAAGGCAGCGCTTCCTGCTGTGGAACCAAAGTCCACGCTGTTACTATTGAGGAATTCGAGGGCCTTGTTACTTCCTTGGCTGAGTGTCCAAGTGACTTCAATGTCTTGATCCTTGAACGCTTCTTCTGCCCACCCTTTATTTTTTATCACCAAACTGGCCGGAGAATAGTAGGCGTAATCCAAGCGAATCTGTTTCAAATCGCCCGAAGCACTGCTTGAGTTCCCGCAAGCTGCCAGAAAAACGATGACGAAAACACTGAGTAAAGCCAGTAAACTTCTTTTATCTATGAGGGGAATCTTATTCATCAACTGCTACTCCTTTATCATCCAGTTCACATGCATAGGTGCTGATCGTTCCGCGCAGTCGCTGTGCTTCTTTATAGGTGCAGCGGTTATGGACAACCTCCAATCCCGCTTCACGCGCAATTGCAGCTGCTTCTTCAGAAACGACACCTTCCTGCAGCCAGAATATTTCCGGACGAATCTCTGCTGCTTCCTTGGCCAGCTCTACTGCCGCTTCCGGACTGCGGAAAATCTGAGCGATATCGATTTTCCCTGGTACGCTTCTCAGGTCCGGATAAGCTTTTTCTCCTAGAACAGTTGTTTCAGCAGGGTTTACTGGTATGATCTTGTATCCGAGCCGTTGCATCTTCCGGGCCAATCGGTTGCTTGGACGCTGCTCTTTACTGCTCAGTCCCACTACTGCAATTGTCTTTTGACGGCCTTCAGCATCCGTTGCACTGCCAAGCACTTCCCGGATGACAGCTTCATCATTGATGACGATTTTTCGGGATTCGGAACGGATTCCAGTAGCCTTCTCCAATGCACGATCCAAGTCGTGGATGAGATCATCGACTGATTCGATTCCAACAGACAACCGGACCAATTCCTCTTTTACTCCGGTAGCAGCCAATCCTTCGGCATCCAATTGAAGATGTGTAGTGGATGCAGGATGGATGATCAATGATTTGGCATCACCGACATTGGCAACATGCGACCAAAGCGCAACGTTATTGATCAAAGCGGCACCAGCTTCCCTTCCGCCTTTGATACCAAAGTTGACAATGGAACCAGCACCGAATGGAAGCACCCTTTTTCCGATTTCATGGGAAGGATGGCTGCTGAGTCCCGGATAAGCAACCCAATCGACTGCTGGATGCTTTTCAAGATAATTTGCCAATTTTTCTGCATTTTGTACGTGGCGTTCCACGCGCAAATGCAATGTCTCCAAACCTTGGATGAGCTGCCATGCATTGAATGGGCTAAGTGCAGCACCCAGATCGCGTAGTAATTGAACACGCAGTTTCGTGCTGAAAGCAAGTGTACCGAAATCGAATGCATAGCGGATACCGTTGTAGCTTGGATCAGGTTCAGTAAAAGTCGGAAATTTCGGTGAATTCCAATCGAATCGACCCCCGTCAACAATCAATCCTCCTATGGAAGTACCGTGACCGCCGATCCACTTTGTCGCACTATGGACGACAATATCCGCACCAAGTGTTATTGGCTTGCTTAAAATTGGTGTAGCGAACGTACTGTCGACAATGAGCGGAATTCCTGCATCATGCGCCACCTCTGCCACCGCTTCCACATCGAGCACATGCAGACTCGGATTTCCGATGATTTCCGCGAAAACAGCTTTGGTTTTATCTGTGATTGCCGCACGGAATGCTTCCGGATCAGTTGGATCGACGAATTTAACAGTGATTCCGTACCGCGGCAGCGTTGTCTGAAAGAGGTTATACGTTCCGCCATACAAGTTGGCTGCTGCTACGATTTCATCGCCAGCGCTTGCCAAGTTCAGGATACTGTAGCTGATAGCTGCCATTCCGGATGCAACGCCGACTGCTGCGACACCATCTTCCAGCAATGCAATCCGTTTTTCCAAAACATCCACGGTAGGGTTGCCGATTCGGGAATAGATATTTCCTGGCTCATCAAGTGCGAATAGACGCTCTGCATGATCTGTATCATGGAATAAGTAAGAAGTCGTCTGGTAAAGTGGCACCGCTCTTGAACCTGTAGTCGGATCTGGTGCTTGCCCGCCATGCAATGCTAATGTTTCTGCTTTGTATACTTGATTTGTCATTTTGTCATTCCTCCAGTTTATATAATGAAAAAAGCAGCTTCCGGTAAGAAGCTGCTGCATATGCACAAAACTCCTTATCTCCCAAACTTTCTGTTTGCTGGATGTAGCACCTTAAAAGCCATTGCCGCTTACAGGTTGCCGGGTTTCATCGGGCCAGTCCCTCCACCTCTCTTGATAAGTCAATATGAAATTTTCATTGGCTGCTCGAGTACATCGCGGATGTGGTGTCCCCACTTCTCAAACTCCAGCAGAAAACCATCATGTCCATAGATTGTATCCACATCCACATGCCGGGCACTTGGCACTGCCGCTGCAAAACCCTTTATCTCTTCCGGCGGGAACAGCAGATCTCTCGAAAATCCGAATGTCAGCACAATTGCCTTTATTTTTTGGGCAGCTGCCTGCCACCCGCCTCTTTCCCTGCCGATATCGTGACTGTTCATCGCTTGTAATAAGGTCATATAGCAATTGGCATCAAAGCGATTAACGAGTTTTTCCCCTTGATAATTCAAGTACGACTCCACCTCATAAGCTGCATCATCTCTTCCGGAGGCAGCTCGGCGGAAACGTTCATTATATTGATGATCGGAACGGTAAGTAAGCATCCCTACCATCCGCGCCAGGCCGAGACCAGCTGCAGGTAATCTGTCTGCAGTATAGTATCCATCGTTCCAGTTTGGATCGGACGTAATGGCTGTCTTAGCCAAATGATTATACGCAATCGCATAATCACTCACAAAGGGGGTCGCTGCGAGCGGAATCAGCACATCCATAAAATCAGGATACATAACACCCCATTCCATAACTTGCATTCCTCCCAATGATCCGCCGATCACCGCCTTTAAATGAGAGATTCCTAGTTTCTCCAATGCCAGACGTTGAACCGAAACCATGTCCCGGATCGTTATTTCCGGAAAAGCTGCTGCATACGTGTCTCCTGAAACTGGATTCACCGACACTGCACTCGTTGTCCCATTGCATCCACCCAGTACATTGAATGTCATGACTTGGTATCGGCCGGTGTCGATGTAACCGTCCTGCTGCAGCAACCCATTCCACCATCCAGGTGCTGTATCAGTTCCGATTGCAAACTGATCTCCTGTCAATGCATGACAGACAAGCACCGTTTCTCGTGAGGCGGGTCCGCTTCTTTCATAGGTCACCTCGACATTTGATAAGATATCACCTGATTCAAGCTCGACATCCCCGATGAGAAGTTTGCCGGTTTGGTATGACAGTTGTAAATCCATGTTCCGTACGCTTCCTCCCCTCAATAAAAAAGGCCACCCTGAGAGGACAGGGTGGCAATATGTACCGACTTGTCTCTCTCATCTCTAAAGTGCTTTACGCACTTTCAGGAATTAGCACCTTAAAAGCATTGCTGCTTGCAGGTTGCCGGGCATCATCGGGCCAGTCCCTCCGCCTCTCTTGATAAGAGCTTGCTATTGATTTGTTAACAGGATTGTAGCATGGGTTCCATATATGAGTCAACGATAAATTCTGAAATTTCTATCAAGATATTTTATCCTTAGAAATTTGGACGCCCCGCATCAGCTAATGCCAATGCGGGGCTAAAATGTAACTTTTCTATTGTGAGTAGAGGATACCTAATACATCCTCCTGCCGCGGTACTTGTTCCACATGGTAGTTTTCACTTATACGATGCAATCCCTACCTCTATTGCATCCTCACGGCTCCTAGGCCGTTCCAGTCTGAATAAGTACTTCTAATTAAAACTATAGCAGAATGCCAATGACCTTCGATAAAGTTACTCAAACATCGAGGACGTTAACTATCTTATCACCCTTTACAGTTATTGTCAAACTTCCGATGTAGCACTTCTCCGCAGCTATTTAACTATTCCCGCTATAAAATGGTGCAAACCACCCCAAAATTCCCATCTTTCTAAAACTCAGTCCCATTTTAGTAACGCTTTATAACAAATAAATTGAAAACACTTACACTTTTTGGTCAGAAATATTCACGTAAGATAACCTGACAACTTTGTTACATTTTTTTGTCTGGCACTTATAATGAAAAAAGATTTAAATTTTCAAACAATAAAGAAAACACACAGGGGGTAGAGAAAATGGATATGACTAATACGGTATTCATGTTTGTCGCAACCGTCTTGGTATGGTTGATGACACCAGCACTCGCACTCTTCTACGGCGGGTTGGTAAGAAGTAAAAATGTGCTGAGCACAGCAATGCACAGTTTCACAACTATGGCGATTGTGTCGATCATCTGGATCATCGTCGGCTTTTCGCTTGCGTTCTCACCAGGTAATGGAATTATTGGCGGATTGGATTTCTTCGGACTGAATAATGTCGGGTTCGAACCGAATGAAGGACACACCATTCCATTCAATTTATTCATGATGTTCCAAATGACATTCGCAATCCTGACAACTGCCATCGTGTCTGGTGCTTATGCAGAACGTATTCGTTTTCCTGCATTCATTCTATTTACAGTTCTTTGGGTCCTCATCGTCTATTCCCCGCTTGCACACTGGGTTTGGGGCGGCGGCTGGATTGCGGAAATGGGCGCACTTGATTTTGCAGGAGGAAACGTTGTCCACATTTCCTCCGGTCTTGCCGGATTGGTCGTTGCGATTGTCATCGGCAAACGTAAAAATGCCGGCACCACTGCACCTCATAACTTGATTTTCACCTTGATCGGCGGCGCGCTGCTTTGGTTCGGCTGGTTTGGATTCAATGTCGGCAGTGAACTTGCTTTCGATGATGTCGCAATGTATGCCTTTATCAACACGAATACCGCTGCTGCTGCTGGTGTACTTGGCTGGATGATCATCGAATGGATGATCAACAAAAAACCCACACTGCTGGGAGCTGTATCCGGTGCGATTGCCGGCCTTGTCGCCATCACTCCTGCTGCTGGTTTCGTCTCCCCGCTTGCCAGCATTCCGATCGGCTTGATTGGCGGCATCGTCTGCTTCTGGGGCGTCGGCTGGCTAAAGCAGAGGCTAGGGTATGATGATGCACTCGATGCCTTTGGCTTACACGCAGTAGGCGGAACATGGGGCGGTATCGCAACTGGCTTGTTCGCAAGCGACTCCATAAACGCAATTGTCGAGCACAACGGTCTTTTCTACGGCGGTGGTATTGATCTATTATGGAGACAGGTAGTAGCCATCATTGCGACATTCGCCTTTGTCGGCATTGTGACATTCATCTTGATTACAATCGTTAACCTCATCTTCAAGGCACGTGCTACCGATGAAGAAGAAGCAAAAGGTCTGGATCTGACGATGCACGGCGAACGTGCCTATCAGGATTAATTTAAGGAGGAACGGTATATGAGTGACATGTTCAAGGTTGAGATTATTACAAGGAGCTCAGCGGATCTTGAAGCTTTCAAAATGAAAATGGCTGAAATCGGGGTATCCGGCATGACCTTCTCCCATGTGCAAGGCTGCGGCCTGGAAGAAGGCTATACAGAGTTATACCGAGGCGTAAAGAAAGTGCAGAATGTGTTCGATCGGCTGAAGGTGGAAATCGTTGTCAGCTCTGTTCCCGTCGATGACGTCACCAAAGCTGCGGCCAGCATACTTCATACTGGCAAAGCAGGTGATGGAAAGATTTTCGTCTATCCGATCCAGCAAACGATTGATATCAATACAGGAAAACAAGGCCCAGCTGCCTTGTGACAGAAGCGCCACTTTATGGTGGTGCTTTTTCTATGTAAAAAGCCAGCCTGTAACAGGCTGGCTAGGAGAAGAACGTGAGCAGACAAGTAACACTGAGATATTTGTTCGCATAGGATGTTGCAAAAGGCTGTAGAGCAATCCCGCCTTTGGCTGGAAGCACTGGCGGGAGGGCTCCTGCGCTTTTTTATTCTAGATGATAGATCTTGGCTGTGCCTGGATCATTATGATAGGAATTGCGATCATCATCCACAAGCTTTTTCAGTCTCTTCAGAGCATTCTCGAATTCATGTTCCGACAACTTGTTCGTCGCGCGCAGCGAGCAGAGCATCGCATATGCAATCGGCATTGTATTCACTTCCATGATGATATCCACATCGGCGTTACCACTATGGGCAACGCTGGATTTTGTGCTGTAACCAGTGCTTTTAAATGGATTTTCATATTTTCTCAGATTACTCATTGTTCTTCTCCTTTCTTGAATTATCTACCGTATTTTTTGCGTTTGCCGTGACCATTATGGCCGCTGTTTGCATCATCTTCGCTATCTAGCTCACTGTCTACCTTTGATTTAGCGTTGACGTAAGAGTTACCGCTTTTGTAAACTTCCGCGTAGTTGTAGTTGAAGTTGTAGTTTTTGGATTTGCTTTCACTATCACTTTCACTTTCAGACTTCACATGGTTTTCCCATTCAAAACTCTCGTCATTACCGCGATGTTTATCGTAGCTCATATACTGATTACCTCCTTCATATTTGTTCTTTTTGTCGTGTCTTTCCCCCATCTGCACTACCTCCTTCGTTTTTGTATTTGTCTTACAGTTATAAGCTATGCTCTGAATCGGATTGTGTATGGTCAAAGTGTCCGGGGGCAAACATGGAATTTGATGATATAGTGAAAGGAGGAGGTGTTCAGGATGCAATTCGATTTTCAATCCTGCGCTGATGGCGTGTTGGTGCGGCCGCTGCGCAAAGGGGATTATTCCAAATGGTTCAGCGGCTTCAGCAGACGCAAGCTGTCACAGCATACCCACGATCCAGGACTGCTTGATATGACCGCATGTACAGACTCTTGGTTTTCCGATTTAGTGGACAAGCATCAGCGGCTGGCTGCCGAAGATAAAGCATATGTTTTCGCTGTCTTCAAGGAAGCGGATGGTTCCCATCTTGGCATGATTGATTTTTCCACCTTGGCGCGAGATGACTTTCAATGGGGAAGGATCGGCTATACGATTCATAATCAGTACTGGGGCAATGGCTACGGCAAGGCTGCTGTACATATGGCATTGGATATCGGAGCATCCAAGCTCCATTATCAGCGAATCGAAGCACATATCAACTTGGACAACCCGCAATCAATCGCCCTTGCTAAAAGCGTCGGTATGCGTTTCGAATGCATCCGCAAAGGCTTCATTCTTGAAAACGGTCAGTGGACAGATCACCTTGTCTTCGTTCATACGGCACAAAAATGACGGGCTTCTGCCGAAGCCCGCCGAAACTTTATTTATTTTCCTCTTCATATTCCCTTGTCAGGTTCCTTGCTCCTTCCGGCATTTCATCATGCCGCTCATAGGTGCCGCCATCCAATTCTTCATACACAGCTTGCTGCTCTTCTCCATTTGTATCATAACGGATTTCAACATAACCGCCATCTGCATATACATGGAAATTTGCATTCTTTCGTTTCAGCTTTACATCTCCTTGATCAGAAAGATGCTGATTCTCCAAGTCGATTACCTGTTCGATTTCCGAATCGTACTGGGATCCTAATGGCTGCAAAGCCAGGAATAGTAGTATCAATATTATTGGGATGATGATCAGCAGCTTTTTCTTCATATGGTTTGACCTCCAACAGCGTTTTACTATTCCTTAGCCTGATCGGGGCTTTTTTAAACTATTTGTCCGGCGGAGGTTTTCTTGAGAAGAGTGTATTATACAGTCCAGTGCTGGCCAGCCCGGCTATTCCACCTGCCCAAAGCCGGGCAGCAAGCTCAAAATCGGTAAACGGGTAAGCAGCTGCTCCCAGGAGTGCACCGACAACGACACTAAGGATGGCATGATAAGGCACAAATCGAGGAAAGCTCCGTTTCAGCAGTTCCATCACCGCCGTCACTATCGGAGCGAGGATCGTCGCAAATACAAGCACTTGATACATTGTTTCATTTTGAATCGGATCCAAGAGTCACACCTCCTTCTTATACTGCATATTATGCGGACAAGAAGGGAAGTGCATTTGATATTGACCCACCAGAAAAAGACGTACAAGCTGTACCTGTACGTCAGACTGTTCACATCATCGATTTTGGCGGCATTGTATCATGATACAGGAACGGGGCCGGTTTGAGCTTAGGCGCTCCTCCGAACGGTTCCGGCTCAGCCACATAATTGAATTGACCTCTGCCATCCATACTCGGTCCGCTTGCCCAACGTCCTTTTGAGCTGGCATCCCCGCGCGAGAAGTTAAATAATGTATATGCTACTTCTCCTTTTTCAAGTTTCCTCGGGAATGTTGTCGGTACCACGATGTCCCCTTCCCTTTCCTCCAATTCCTTGATGGCAGCGACCCACTGATTCTGATGCATGGTATCCCGCGCTATCAAGAAGGAGAGCATATCACGTACACCCGGATCATCTGTCATTCCATACAAGCGGGTCACTTGCAGGCGCCCTTGGGATTCAGCATTCAAGTTGGCCCGGAAGTCAGCAAGAAGATTTCCGCTGGAGATGATGTATTTGGCATTCCAAGGATAACCTGCCGCGTCCGCTGCCATAGCTCCAAGACCTGCTACGATTCCATGCTGGGGATTCGTCCCACCCAAGATGGCATTCAATGCCGGATCAGTTTCATATGCATTTTTTTGATCTTCAAAAGGTGCATCATCCAACAGTCTCGCTATCATGGTTGCAAGCATTTCAATATGTGCCATTTCCTCTGTTCCTGTATCCAATAGCAAATCCCGATATTTATCATCAGCTCTCGTGTTCCAACCTTGAGTAAGATACTGCATCGCTACTGTGATTTCACCGTACTGTCCGCCCAACACTTCCTGCAGCTGTCTGGCAAATACGGGATCCGGCTTAGATGGCTTGGCATGATATTGTAATTCTTTGATGTGATAAAACATGTTCCATCCATCCTTTCGATTTTATCCAACGCAGAATTATATGAACATCGAAGGGAAAGTATGCCTAAGCTATCTGCAAGGGCGGTATTCAATTTCCCAATACTGACTCCTGCTGCTTTTTACCTTTCCATTTAAAAGTTATCACCAGACCAAAAAGCAAAATTACTGCAGAGAACAAATACGGATAATGAATATCGATATCGAAAAGTATTCCTCCCAGCGCCGGACCGATTATATTGCCCAAGCTTGTATAAGTCGAATTCATGCCAGCTACAAATCCTTGCTCCTTACCTGCAGTTCTGGAGAGGAATGTTGTCAAGGCCGGACGCAATAAATCAAATGCCAGGAAAATGAAGCAGGTTACGGCTAACACTGCGATAAAGCTGGAAATCAATGTCGATAAGATCGCTAAAATACCGCCTATTATCAAACATGATTGTATCAGCATCTTCTCACCCATCAGATCGACCATTTTTCCAAATAACAGTACCTGTACAATGACACCGAAAATCGAACTGATCGTTATAATCATCGCTATATCCTTTGGTGTAAAGCCGAACTTGTGATCGGAAAATAAACTGAACACCGTTTCATAGGCTGATAATCCGAAAGCGAGGACAAATACAATGAAAAACGCAATGAAGTAAATGGGATGCAATGATTTTTTCAAGTCACCGACAAAACTGGTCCCTTTTTTACTTTCTGCGATTTCAGCAAGCTGATCCTTGGACAGAGGTTCTTTCAGTATGAAAATAGATAGGAAGCAGGCTAAAAAGGCAATGATCGCCGCAACATAAAAAGGCATGCGAATACCATATTCGGCGATATAACCACCAAGACCTGGCCCGATGATAAAACCTGTGCTGATTGCAGCGGAAATGTATCCCATTGCTTTCGGCCTTTCTTTATTCGTAGTGATATCGGCTACATATGCTGTGACACCAGGCATGATGAAAGAAGCACTGATGCCGCCCAGTATCCTTGAGAGATAAAGCAGCCAAACTTGCGTCGATAAACCGAAAAGCAGCTCAGAAACAGCGAAAAGAAACAAACCTGCTGTAATGAGCTTCTTTCTTCCGTAACGATCCACCCATCGGCCGGCGAACGGAGACATGATTAATTGCGCACCAGCAAAGGCAGCAACGAGGTAACCCATTGTCTTGCCTGATAAGTGCATAATATCCATGAAGGACGGCATAACCGGAATGATTAGACCCATCCCTAAAAAGGCGATGAACAAATTACTTAATAAAATTATCAATACCGACTTTTGTTCTTTTATTGGCTTCTTCAAAAATCATTTCTCCTTCTGCTGGGGAACTACAGCTAGAGCATATTAGACATGTATGCTTTTCCATTCAGCATCATTCACCAAAAAGTTAAGTTTACTTAATTAATATATTTTTCATTATAATTGTTTCCCGTACTTTGTAAAGCCATCAAAAGAATTCAAAACAAAACAGCAAGGATGGCAAACTGCCTTATCCTTGCTGATCACGCCTCTGCTCTGTTCATCTTGAACCGTAAACTAGAGTTGTTATATTACGCCGTGTTGTTTCAACGTCTTTATCTCCTCAAGGGAATAACCTAAACCCTTCAAAATTTCTTCATTATTCTCCCCCAAATCCGGTGCAATCGACCGGATGCTGCCCGGTGTCTTTTCAAATTTGGGAACAATACCAGGTACTTTGATGGCTCCAAGTCGTGGGTGCTTTACTTCTACAATATTTTCACGTGCCTGATATTGCTCATTTGCAAATATGTCAGCTACACTGAGTACCGGACTGATCGGCACACCGAATTCATCCAGTTTCTGCAATAACGCTTCTCTCGGATGATTGCTGATCCAATCGGCAACAATTTGATTGATTGCTTCATTATTTTCCAGTCGGCTTGCGTTCGTGTGATAACGTGTGTCTGTCAGTAAATCAGCGCGATTCATTGCAGCTGCCAGGCGATTGAAAGTTGTATCAGTGCTCGTAACCAGCACGACCCAATGCTCATCCTTCGTTTTGAAGGTTCCGGATGGGGACGAATGTCCTGCTAAACCAGGGGAACGTTCACGGATTTTTCCAAGCTGATCATATTCGGCTACGAGAAATTCCATCATGCGAAAAACCGATTCATAAAGCGCGACATCTATCATCTGCCCATCCCCGGATGCATTTGTATCACGGTGGTATAGTGCCGTAACAGCGGCAAAGGCAACATAGATTCCGCAAATATAATCCGTTAGGGAAAATGGCGGACTGACCGGGTGCCGGTCGGCGAATCCTTGTAAATACGTGTAGCCGCTGAATGCTGTGGCCGGGGTTCCGAAGCCAGCCTTTTCCCGGTATGGCCCAGTCTGTCCATAGCCAGAAACACGAATCAAGATTAAATCTGGATTGAGTTCTTTTAAGACATCGTAGCCTACGCCCCATTTTTCCAGTGTCCCAGGTCGGAAATTCTCCACCAGGATATCATGCGTCGCGGCAAGCTTCTTCATGATTTCCACACCTGCTGCTTTATGCAAATCCAGCGTCAATGATTTTTTATTCCGTGATAAACCGGGCCAGCGCAATGGCTCATCATCCTTGAATGGACCGACACTTCTTGATGTATCTCCTCTTCCCGGAATTTCCACTTTCGTAATTTCTGCACCAAAATCCCCTAGTAATGCCGTTCCGAATGGTGCTGCGATCATGGTGGAAACATCCAGCACTTTCACACCCTCCAAAGGTGTTGGCATGATCTTCTCCTCCTTTCTTAAGGAATGCTCACATGTGACTTTTCATCATCAGGAGAATATATATCATTGATATTCCACTTTCCGTCTGTCGGAACTGGCTCATTTTTCATCGCTACATCGATTACTACCGGTTCATTTGCGGCAATTGCCTCTTTCAGCACACCTTTGAATTGTTCAGCGGATTCAATCTTGATTCCTTTTATGCCATATCCTTTGGCGATGGCAGCAAAATCCGGTGTATAACTGCTGCCATCCGCCTGGAATCGTGTGCCATAGGTTGTATCGTAATGTGCCATTTCCAGACCGGCGATAGTACCAAAGGCACTATTATTCATGACAACCCAAACAACCGGGATATTTTCTTCTTTTGCTGTGGCGAGCACAGACGGATTTTGTCCGAATCCACCATCGCCAATCAGCGAGACTACCACTTTGTCAGGGGCGGCTATTTTTGCTCCGATTGCTGCAGAACTGCCGAAGCCCATTGTGGCAAAACCACCCGGTGTCAAAATGGATCCTGGTGTATAAATAGGGAACTGCTGACCAACGCCATTTTTATTCCAGCCTACATCCGTTGTAAGATATGCATCCCGCGGCAGGACATCGCGCACCTCAGTCAAGATGCGCTCTGGTTTCATCGGGAAGGCAGTGCTGCTCACGTTTTTAGAAATGCTCTCCCGAAGTGATTGACGATAGTTTACGATTGCTTCTCTTAATTGCTCGTTTCGGTCGATACCATCCGGATACAACCGCTTTGCCACACGATTCAATGTGATGAATGCTTTTTTCAAGTCAGCAATTGCGCCAATTTCAGCGGGATAATTGCGTCCGATCTCATTTGGGTCGATATCGATATGAATCAATTTTGTTTTCGGGAAATCGAAAGTTACGTTATCATACCAAGAGCTTGAATCGGCTTCAGAAAAACGGGTGCCCGCTCCGAATAGATAATCGGCATTTTTCGTCTGCTCATTGATGAATTTTGTACCCCAAAAGCCAGTCATGCCAAGTGCCAGTTCATGGTCATCAGGCAAGACGCCTTTTCCCATCAAGGAATGGGCGACCGGAATATTCATATGCTCCGCAAATTCCCGCAGCTCGCGCGTGGCATCGGCCAAAACGACTCCGCCACCGGCATACAGAACCGGACGATCTGCCTGTGCCAGTTTCTCTACGATGCGTGCTGCTGTCTCTTCATCCAATGAAGGTTTTTCCACCACCTGGATATGATGATCCAATAGCTTAAAAGCCTCTTCCTCGATTTCCGTTGAGAATATATCCATCGGCACCGAAATAAGGACAGGGCCTGGGCGGCCGCTTTCTGCCAGCTGGAATGCTTTTTGAAGGATTTCTGGAAAAAGCGCTGCTTGATCGACGCGCCATGCTCGTTTTACGAATGGACGATAAATTTCATATTGAGCGCCGTCAGCGTGCATATTCACTTCCTGGTGAGGATGCTTCCCGTAGTAGTAGCTTGGTACGTCGCCTGCAATGACAACCATAGGAATCGAATCCAACGCTGCATTGGCAACACCGGTTGCGGCATTCGTCAAACCGGGTCCTAAATGACTCAGTACTACTGCTGCTTTCTTCGTAACCCTGGCGTATCCGTCCGCTGCATGCGAAGCGATTTGCTCATGGCGCACATTGATGAATTTGATTGAGCTTTTTTCCAATTCAGCCAGCACTGCGATATTGGTATGGCCGCATAGCCCGAATATATGCTTTACACCGCGGGATTCCAGGTATCTGACTAACTGCGCCGAAATCAGTTTTTTCATGATAAAGTATCCTCCTAGCTCTTTGTGTCCTGCTCACAGGAAATCCTGCAGCACGATCATCTTCATTTCCGTCATTTCTTCTGCAGCAAATCGCGGACCTTCCCTGCCGATGCCGCTATCCTTTAAACCACCATACGGCCAATGATCAAGACGGAAATTCGACGAACCATTGACGATTACACCGCCGACTTCCAGTTCTTTTGCAGCCTTGCGGATGACTTCCAGTGAGTTTGAAAAAATGCCCGCTTGCAGCCCGAATTCCGAATCGTTCACATCTTTGATTGCTTCATCCAAATCGGCATAAGGCAGTACACTGACTACAGGACCGAATACTTCCTGGCACACGACCTTGCTTCGTTTTTTTGGTTTCAGCAATATTGCCGGGTCGATGGAAGCGCCGTCTACATTCCCGCCGTGGATCAGCTCTGCTCCTTCAGCCACAGCTTCATCGATCCATTGTTTGACCCGCTCTGCTGTCTGCCTGTTCACGACACACCCGACATCCGTACGTTCATCTTCCGGATTGCCGACAATGAGCGCTGCTGTGAAATGCTTTAACTTCTCGACAAATGGGAGAAAGATTTGTTCGTGGACATAAATGCGCTGGACAGAAATGCAGCTCTGACCGGCATTACTAAACCCTGTTTTTGCACAAATGGCAGCCGCCCGCTCTACATCGGCATCCTGATGCACTATGGTTCCTGCATTGCCTCCGAGTTCCAGCAGCGCCTTTTTCATCCCGGCAGTCTGGCTGATTTGCCTGCCACCTGGAACCCCTCCGGTGAATGAAACAAGATTCACTCGATCATCCTGCACGATTTGTTCACCTATTTCCTTTCCGCCCAAGACCATATGAATTGCTTGGACGGGCATCCCGGCTTCCAGCAGCAATTCCACAAGTGCTGTCGCGATCAAAGGCGCTTGCGGTGCTGGTTTCAATAAGGTGACATTTCCAGCGGCAAAACTCGGACCAATTTTATGACAAATCAAATTCAGCGGCGCATTAAATGGGGTAATTGCTGCAACCACTCCTACTGGGATGCGGAATGTCAACGCCATGGAGGAAGTCCCACGGTCTGATGCCCCTCCCGGCAACGTCTCCCCAAACAGCCGTTTTGCTTCCTCGGCTGACAGCTGCAATGTTTCAATCGAGCGGGCAACCTCATCACGCGTATTTTTCAGCGCCTTGCCCACTTCTTTTGCAATCAGAATCGCAAATTCTTCCTTGCGTTCCTCCAGCAGCACTGCTGCCCGATACAGCACCTTTGCCCGGAAAGCAGGTGAAAGATTTGCAATCTTTTTCTTATGGAGACGTGCTGCTTCCAACGCTTGGGCAACCTCATTTTTGTCCGCCGTGAATTGGACACCAACTGTTTCACCTTGATAGGGACCTATCACTGGCATAGGCTCGCGATTATCCTCCAACCAAATCCCATTCACGAATGGCCGGGCCTTTCGCATTTGCTCTCACTCCTTTTGCGCGTCATTCGGGATAACACCTGTATATCGGACAAGCTTCTCATCATTTGGACAAGGGCCCTTGATCAACGTTCCTTGCATCAATTCCTCGTAGGCATGGGCGACTATCCCCATTCCTCGCGACAGGGAGAAGATACCTTTTGCTGCTTTTGCCGGAATACCGATCTCACACTGGATGGCTGCAGAAATACCATCAACATTGACCGTAAACTCCCGTTTCTTCACTGCTGACATGGATTGCCGATAGTCCTCAAGAATAGCCAGATATTCTCCGCTGATTTCGCCGCTGTCGATCACTTTCTGTGACAAATCATACAGCCTGCTGACACGCGGATCCTTGTCATGCAGCTGATGACCAAAACCTGGAAGCTTCTTTCCTGCCGCAAGGAATTGCTGGACGTTTTCCGCTACAGCATTTGTATCAGCAGCCAGTTCCGCCTTCGTTTTATATAAGAGGTCCATTGCACCTTCCACAGCTCCGCCATGAATATCCCCCAGCATATTGATGCCAGTGGCAATAGCCGAATTAAAGCTGACACCACAAGTTGCTGCCATTCTCGCTGCCGCTATCGATGGGGCACGCGGGCCATGGTCGGCACCGGCTACGAGCACACTTTCAAACAATTTGGCTTGCTGGTCGGTCAATTCCTTACCTGTCAGCAGAAAATACAGCATTTGGCTGTAGGTAATATTTCCGATCAAATCTTCTACTTCTTTCCCGCGAAGGATGATTTGATTTTTCTTGATGTCGCTGATCTCCGTTTCCCACCAAGCTCCGCCACTTTTGTAATGCTCCAATGCACTTCGTCTGCTCATGTTTTCACCTCGTATTCTTGTACACTAGTATATGTTCACATCATCCAGGTTCAGACTGATATATTCCTTTGCCGACTGCAAGCACCTTTTGGCATATTCTTCAAAACCCAACCTCTCTGAGCGCTGCAAATGCGGTATCTCTAAAGAATATGGCACTTTCGGAATCTCTTGTAATATATCTCTGATCGGAATACCACCCTCGCCGATGTAAAGACGCTCCTCCCGCATGATCTTGATCATCTGCTCTTTCGTTGTTGGGATTTCCTTTACTGCATCACATAAGTGAAACATACGGAACCATTCGTCAGGTATTCCTTTGAGATCGCTTACATTTTCTTTCGAGCGGTGAAAATGGTGGGCATCGATCATGAGCCCGGCATTTTCCTGAGCTGCAGCGCGCAGCATGCTGACTGCCTGCTTCAATGTTGCAACGGATGCAACAGGGACGAATTCCAATTCTATCGTTAGTTGATACATTCTTGCCAATTCACATAATTCGATGAAACGTTCGTTTGCAAAAACAGCATCATCTGTCCAAACGCTGCACAGCACATGCCGCGCCCCTAGTTCTGCTCCGACTTCAAAGGCCGGTTCGTACTGTTTTGGATTCATGCCATTCACTATTCTTGCTAGCTCGATATCCAGTACTTGGAGCCCGGTTTCCCGAAGTGCTGCCTTTGTTTGTCTCAGCATCTGCCTATTATCAGCTAAGTCATAATCCGGCTCATCTCTCAATCCCATACAAATCGGTCTGATGCTTACAAAATCAAATCCTGCCCTGGCTGCGACATACGTAAGGGCTGGGGGAGGACATGCCAATGCTGTCAGATGCGCTAACGAAAATTGATCCTTCAAAGTGAATCAACCTTTCTGTTTGTTCATTCTTCTGAGCAAAATCCGCCATCTTTTTTATTTGATCCTAGCCACCCAATAAGAGCAGCGCTATTTCCGGAATGAGGATGATAAGAATCAGTGCAAGAAGCATGATTGCAATATAAGGGACGATAGCTTTTGAGATTTTCATGATCGACAAGCCGGATATTTCGCTGGCAACAAATAAATTGACGCCAATAGGTGGTGTGATGAATCCGATGACCAGTGTCAGGATGATGATTATCCCATAATGTACCGGATCAAATCCCAGCTCGATTCCAACCGGAACCAACAGCGGTGTGAAAATAATGATTGCTGCCGTTGTATCCATCACCATTCCGACAAAAAGCAGCAAGATCACAATCAGGGAGATCAGAATCACAGGATTGTCGGAAATCGACAGCATTCCGCCGGCAATTTTAGCAGGCATTTGTTCAATGATCATGATTTTTCCGAATGCTGTGGCGGCCCCGATAATCAGCATGATAGTCGCCGACATCAACGCTGCATTCCGGCATACATCATACAAGTCTTTAAGCTTCAATTCTTTATACAGCAGCACCCCTGCTATCAAACCGTATACAACAGCGACAACCGCTGCTTCAGTAGGTGTAAAGAAACCGCCATATATACCGCCTAAAATGATCACAGGTACAATAAGCGCCCATTTGGCATCCCAGACAGCATGTGCCAAGCGTTTGAAAGAAAAAGCTTCCCCGGTTCCGCTGTATCCTTTCTTCCTGGCATAAAAATAGACATAGATAAGCATCAACACAGCAATCAATAGACCTGGCAGTATGCCAGCTATAAAAAGATCACCAACCGCAGTCCCGCTTGCTACGCCGTATACAATCATTGGAATACTCGGAGGCACAATCACGCCTAATGTTCCAGCAGCCGCAACTATGCCAGCGGCAAACTGCTTGCTATAACCTATCTGAACCATTGCAGGAATCATGATTCCCCCGACGGCAGCAACAGTAGCTGGTCCAGAACCTGATATGGCAGCAAAGAAAAAACATGTAATAATCGTCGTCATCGCGAATCCGCCTGCTATATTCCCAACGACTGATTCTGCTACCTTGATCAATCGTTTGGAAAGCCCCCCCTTACCCATGATCTCCCCAGCTAAAATAAAGAATGGTATTGCCATGATCGGGAAGGAGTCGACAGAAGTGACTAATCCTTGAGCTAAAAATTCCATTGGCATATCTTGAGCGTATAAAAGCGTAGCAACGGATGACAAAGCTAGCGCAATACCGATCGGGACGCTTAATAACAGCAAGAGACCAAAGCTGCCAAACATAATGATCGCAGACATTTCTCACTCTCCCCACATCAAATTTCCAGCATTAGAATGCAGATGTTTGCTCTTCATCGGACAGCTTTTCCCCGCTGCGGAGCAGATGGAATTGTTGCAGCAGCTGCTGTATGATTCGCCAGGATGTCAGCAGCATACTGACAGGTGCTGCCATATATACCAACCCCATATTTATTTGCAATGCCGGAGAACTCTGCCCCCACAGATAAATCTGGGTACTGATTTTACCGCCATAAATCAATAGCATCACTGCGAATGATAAGAACAGCAAATTCACAATGATATGGAGGATGACTCGCTGCTTCCCCTTCAGCAATCTATAGATTGCATCAATGCTTATATGCCGCTGTTTTTTCACTCCGTAGCTTATCCCGATAAAAACAAGCCATATAAAGCAGTAACGAGCTAATTCTTCTGACCAGCCAATAGACGATCCCAAGATAAAACGCATGATGATTTGTGCAGAAATGACGACGACCATCACAGACAGTAAACAAACCATCATGCATTCCTCAACGTATCGATTCAACCATCGAATAGGCTTCACAAAGACCTCCCCCAATCCGTCAATTGGTTTCTACCTCTATTTGCTTCAACCATTCATCTCCATACTTCGCTATATATTTTTCACGAACCGGCCTGGTTGCTTCCCGGAAACGCTCCAGCTCTTCCTCACTTAGTTCTGTAATCTTCATCCCCTTCTCTTCTACAATCGCATAACTATCCTTGACTTCCTCCTGATTCATTTTCCGCTGCTCCTTTTGCACTTCATCCGCAACACGTTCCACTGCCGCTTGTTCTTCTTTCGTCAATGATTCCCAGAAAGGCTTACTCACCATGAAAGGACTCGCATTGTAAATATGATTGGTGACAGTCAAATGATCCTGTACCTCATAAAAATGACTGTTCACCACATTTCCCACCGGATTCTCCTGGGCATCGACGGTACCTTGCTCCAGCCCGATATACAATTCACCGTAGTTCATCGGCGTCGGATTGGCGCCCAGTTCACTCCAAAGTTCCATATGCCATTCATTTTCCAGCGTCCGAATATCGATTCCTTTGACGTCATCTATCGTTTTGATTTCACGCACATTATTGCTTAGCATCCGAAACCCATTTTCCCAATAATTCAATCCAACTACGTTCTGTTCGTCTAATTCCGCCAATAAACGCTCGCCCACTTCACCATCTAAAACGCGGTAAGCTTCTTCCTCGTCAGCAAACAAAAATGGCAGTTCGAAAACGTTAAATTCATCAGCAAACTGTGCGATCGGCCCTGTCGACATCGATGCCCCCTGGATCGTGTTCAGCTGCATTCCTTCAAAGACTTCTCTGTCCCCTCCGATAACACTGTTTGTATAAACTTCTACATCAATGCTGCCAGCCGTTTCTTCCTCCAATCTTTCTTCAAATAAATACAGTGCTTTACTCAAGGAACGATCATCCGGCGTAGCGTTTGCAAGTCGCATGACTTTCACTTCTTTTTCTGCTGAAGGAGCATTATTGCAAGCGCTTACAAATAACAGCATGCCAATCAATGATAAAAACAGAAACAATTGTTTCATCCAACCCCCACTTTCCCCTGAATGGAACGATTGTGCTTATTCACTTATAATCTCTTGCAGTCTGACACTTCTCTTCTCACGAATGGAAAGATTGATTGCCTCCAGTACTTCCAACGTTCTTAAACCAGCTTCTCCTGGTACGCGCGGAACAATTCCCCCTTTCAATACATCTTCAAAGTGATCTAATTCAGCAGCTATTGGATCTACAGTCTCAGCAGGCACGTATTGCTTTTCAACCAAAGGATGCTTCCACCCGTATTCTTCCTCGCTGTATTGATAACAGCGAAAACTCGGAAAAGCCAAACTCCCTTTTGTTCCGAAAAAGTAATAACAATCTTCATCATAATAATGATAGATCGGGTTTTCCTTTAGATTGAATTCATAAGACCAAGGAGATGGCACACCATCGGTCAAGAAATAGTGGATAACCGTCCCATCTTCTGCCTCCAAGATTGCCGTGACCGCATCCTCCACGTCAGCTGACCGAACCTTATTCTTCCCGACCGCGTAAACGCTTTCAATAATTAAGTCGGTAACATAGAGCAAGTTATCCAAATCATGAATGCCATTGATCAACAGCGGACCTCCGCCTGCTTTCACACGCCAGGCTTCTTTGTAATAGTCATGATCTTTGGCAAGGGCCCACATCATATTCACACCGACTAATTCGCCTATGACCTTGCTTTCCAGCAGATTCTTCAGATGATTGATCTTTGCCGAATAGCGACGATGATGCCCGACTAAAAGCTGCACCTGTTTTTCCCGGCAATGATCAATCATCTCCCGGGCGGCAGCAGTTGTGTCGGCAATCGGCTTTTCCACCAGACAATGCAAGCCTTTATCAGCACAGTATGTCACAGCTTCTTTGTGCAAGTGGTTTGGCAGGGTGATAATCACGCCATCCAGCGAACAGTTATCGATCAATTCCTTATAATCCGCATATAAAGGAACATCCAGCTCTAATGCCCGTTCTTTTGCACCAGCGTTGTTTCCAGCTACCGCCACCAATGTAAGCCCAGCCGTTTTTTTTGCCTGCTGTGCCAATGTAAATCCATGGTTCAATCCCAACACTGCAATCCGCATCCTGTTAGTCTCCTTTTGCACACTAGTATACAAGTCATCGAATGACACAAAGCCCATCTATTAAGCGTGAGCTTCAAAATACTCGGCATACTTCTCCATTATCTCGCCATAGTGACTGGCAGCTGTGTCGAGATGTCGATGAAGCCTCTGCACAACTCCTTCTGCGTCGTTATTTTGGATCAAGATAATTAAGTCTTCATGGTCACAAATGACACGATCCATTTCCCTCGTCTCAAAAAATTCCAAATAACGGATCCGATTCACATGGCCCCGTACCTGACGTACGACAGCCCCTAAAGTCTGATTCCCGCATATTTCAAGGACTTTATCGTGAAAAACCTCATCATAGTGATAAAAAGTACCAACATCATCACTTTTTGCCGCATCCCTTTGCTGATCCATAATATGCATTAAATCAGCCTTATACTCACTGACCCTAACATCAGCTTGATTCCATTTGACAGCAGCATCCTTAAAAGCGACAGCTTCCAGACTCTTTCTGACTTGGAACGCTTCCTGCACCTTTTTCTTCGATATATGCTTCACCCGGTTACCCTTTTGCGGAATGATCTGCAGGAACCCTTCTGAAGCAAGCATTTGAATCGCTTCCCTGACAGGCGTTCTGCTCAGCCCCAACTCATCGGCTATTGCACTTTCATAAATCATCTGCCCCGGTTTGTATTGTAATGTGATGATTTTATTGTATAAATGTTTATACACTTCATAAGCTAATGTCTTGCGCTGAACAGTGAACTTATTCATTTTGATCATCTCTTCATATTGGATTATATAAAGCGAAAACTGTACTAGTATACATGTAATGGATTGCGCCCCATGCTTCCACTGTATGCATTCGTCTTGGATTAATTCCGGAT
This sequence comes from Terribacillus jepli, assembly GCF_047228925.1. Taxonomy (NCBI): domain Bacteria; kingdom Bacillati; phylum Bacillota; class Bacilli; order Caryophanales; family Bacillaceae; genus Terribacillus; species Terribacillus jepli. The sequence goes on from NZ_JBFEGH010000002.1 coordinate 200,036, forward strand.
GACAAGCAAGAAAATAAGCAAAAAAAAATCCTGCAAAATAGTTTTGGGAGGATTATTCCAAATTCAGGAGCCTTTGCTTAACAACATGCAATATGCTACCATCAAAATTGACAAAGGGTATTTCCGGTAAAGAAGGAGGTAGTTAAAAATCAAGTATTTAATCCCGCTGATACTTTTGGCTGGAATCTTGCCTTTGATCGCTACAAACTTACCTGGATCCTTAGATGACTTATCTGTACTCCTTTGGTCAATATCATTCTTTATGTTTATAGTCGCCTTTTACATAGCACTGAAAAAAGCCAAGAACAACCATAAAAATGCACCGCACTAGAAGAAGTGCGGTGCATTTTTTGGGACGCCAATTTCATCTAAAGAAGAGAATGGGGATTCATTCAGAATATACATTTTTCACTCCGTAACCACATTCCCCTTTTTCACTCCAGTTAAAATAGTGACCAAGATGCTACAAATACTAAGAATGGCACCTAGACCTCCGACAAAAATTACCGGGATACTAGGAATCAATAAACCTGCAAGAATAAGACTTGTAAATGCGAAGACGATAAAGGCTTGATAAATAGCTGAAACAATTTTTACTGCCAGATGACCGAAGAACGATAAAATGAAAGGCGGTAAAAACAACAATGCTATTATTCCAACATTCAACCAAATAATCATTGGTTCGTCGAATGAAACCGTATTCGGACCTGTTGGATTTGCAGCAGCTAATAACAAAGCAATAATAGCTAAAACAAAAAGAACAAACACAAAAGACAATCTTTTTACCATGGGAATTCTCCTTTAAGATTTTTTGTATCCATATTGGAAATACTTCTACGGCGAATGCCAACGGGCAGCACTACATTGATGGATAAACAATGCACACCGTAAAGGTATCTACATGGCAATTATCCATACTCCAAGTAAAGACTCCGCCGTTGCAGTTTAATACTATATTTACCAGAAAATGAGATACACTATGATTTGGTACGTAGTACTAATTGAAATGTTTCATTCTTAACCAATAAATTATTTCAATAACCTGATGATAATCATTAGTCGAAAATACTTTCAGGGTTCCGTTTTCTATCCTAGACAGGCACACTGCCAGAACCCTAGCCATTTCAATCACATTATTTAATATTGGGTAATATCCATCTCCACAACTCCTTTCCACCACTTTCCATAAAAAAAGATCCGTTAGTTTAACGGATCCAATTCCTGTATTGCGTATTCTGGATTATTTGTAAAGGTCCCATCGACTTTTAGAGCGAACATCTTTTTGGCTAATTCCTTTTCATCATCGTAATAGTACGTATGAACCTTTAAATCACAATCGTGCGCCATCTTTATAAGGTTTTCATCCGTGCTCCCAGCATAGGTTCCGATAGCAAATGCAAATTCATTGATGGCATTCAATCGTTCTGCTGTCAGCTCTTGAATTTCTTTTTTTCGAAGCAGTCTTACAAGTTTAATTTCCGGATTAAGCTCATGAATCTTGACCAAACTTGCCTCGTCAAAAGACTGAATAATTACATTATCGTCATGAATCTCGAAGTCTTTTAAAATTTGAGTTAACTGGTCTTCCATAATAATTTTACCGTTTTCATTGCTTCTCGTTTCAATGTAATATTTCACACCATTTTCATAGCGGGAAACAATGTCCTGTAACGTTGGGACCTTCTCGCCTTCCCCAGCATCCAAGGACTTTATATAGTCCAAATTCAAATCACTTACCCGTCCTTTTCCATTAGTGGTGCGGTCCACTTCTTCATCATGCATTGCAATTAGTTCCCCGTCTTTTGTCTCCCTTAAATCTATTTCAATATAATCAGCTTTTTCTTGGATCGCTCGATCATAGGAAGAGAAGGTATGCTCTGGTTCTATTTCAGATGCACCTCGATGCGCTATAACTAAAGGTTTATATTCAGGGGTTGTACTGGAATAAGTCTCACTTGTAAATGAGCATGCGGTTATAAACAATAGGCTACAAATTAGTATAAAACTCATCATTTTTTTCATAATGCTACTAAACTACCATAACATGAAATTTTTAACAAGTTTTATAGGTGATTTGTCTATCCTTCTACTTTGTATTCTTCATCCGTAATATACTTGAAGTCAGCTCCGTTCTTCATTTCAGGATTCAACGCTGCTGGATCCGATTTCGGTCAATATCGCCCTTAACAAAGTGGGGTTAACCGAAGTTGCCTGGCTGGACCCAACAGGCTTAACAGAAATATGCAATTAATAATTTGAATGACCCAGTATAAGACCCCAATACTACCTTCTTTGCTCAAGCATTGGTATTCGCTCCTTAGGATCCTGCCACATCTGTCCCCCCTCCATTATTTCCTCTATCCCCCCTTTCAAAAGAAAAAGCACCCCTAGAGAGATGCCCTCATATCTACTTATAAATAATCAAAGAACTGTAACTAGTATCTGGGCTGCTTGACTTTGGATTCTCTACAGAACTTGTGCTGAGTTTGATGTCGATTAGCGTACTACTATTTTCACGTATTTCATCTAATAGTGAATTTACCTTCTTCTCTAAACTACTTGCTGAAGATGCTCCAACAACTTTTACTTTTTCATCCATCATCATAATTCTTCCTTTTCTGCTTTTATTCGACAGACAAGAAGGATGTTCCTCCATTAAATAGACAGAGCTTGGGAGTGATTAACTCTCCTGTTTTCTGTACCTGAACTATTCCCTTAATGTTATCATTGCCATATATTTCTTTTGGGGAGCGATGGTATGGCTAAAAACACCGCACTATGGCAAGGCAGTGAAGCAGAAGATTATTATCCTGTTTTAGAAATTACAACTTCAGATATAGAAACATACGAAGATGAACACGGCATCGAACTTCCCTCGTTATATAAAGAGCACCTGCTAGAGAAAAATGGCGGTAGACCCGTATTTGATTCTATACCAACTAATGCTCCTACCACATGGGCTTACGACCACGGTAACGTTAATGTCATATTTGGACATAGAGCTGATGATGGCATCCTGGATACTGATATTCTTATCAAGGAATGGGGGCTCCCAGAAAATATAGTTGTATTTGCTATGAGTGAAGATAACGCCTTCTTTTACTTTGATTATTCAAGTCAAAAAGAAAATCTTTCCGTCAAAATATTTGAGCCTGAAGGTGATTTAAAAGCATATGAAGTCGCTGAAAACTACGAATCATTTATAGCTAGTCTATATAAAGATCCGACCGATGAAGAGATAGAAGCTGCGCTACAAGAAGCTGAAGACAAATGGTCAGATAGAGGCTTATTTGACAAATATATTGCAGATGACAATCTCGGGGAATTACTTGAGGGCATTACCTTCTATAGTACTTCTGAAAATCTAAATTGGGTTACTCAAAAAATTATCGATTTAAGCAGAAGTAAACATTCAGCAGTCCGTGTAGCAGCTGCCGAATTAATACTAAGCATTGTCGAATACAATTATGAAGATGTTGATTCCAAACTAATTGCAAAAGCAATAGAAGTTTATAATCGTGATATTGACCCTGATGTCCAATCCTATATGGAAGATATTAAAGAAAATATGTAAAAAAAATCTTAGACGAGCTTTTCAATAAAATGAGGGTTTAAATTCATTCCAAACCACGAGGGTTTCGAAATGTTTGCAAAGTGCTTTTGGATCAAAAAACAGCAAGAGCAGCATAACGCCAAACTCTTGCTGTTTTTCTATGTATTAGCGCGATCGGAGGGATTCGAACCCGGCAGACGTGATACCAGAGAACCATTTCTCCTTATGTGGATATGATTAGATATATTTTTGTCACATATAATATGCGGATATTACTGCTCAAGAAGTTTGTGGATTCTATTTCTAATTAGGCTCACTACATTAGATAAGATGTTAAATCTTATACAGAAAGGATACGCAGACTTCACATCTCAAGCCCTTATTTGTTTTTTTCGACTCGCGAGGCAAGAATAATAGAAGAACAGACACATAGTAACCCTAGAAAGTGATAAGAATTTAAGGATTCTCCTAGAATTAGTGAAGCTAAGGTAATTGTGCTTAACGGCATTAAGCTGGTTAAAATACCAGTCTGGTATGCGGGCAGTACAGAGGCACCTGAATACATTAGCAGAAAAGCTGCAACAGTGACTATGATAGCCGAATAGCCGACTAGTACCAAATCTGTAGCTGAATGAAATTGATAGCCAGAAGTCACAGTTTGAAATATTGCTGACGGAAAAAAAAGAATGGTCCCAAAAAAAGAGACCGATGTGCTGATAGCAACTGGACTGACTTTCCTCGTAGTATATTTTCCTAGAATGATAAATATTGCTTCGGCAATAACTGAACAAATAATAAGCACATTCCCGAAAATTTTAAGAAGATTGAATTCACGTATCACCTGAAAATCAGTAAGCTGTAAACACAGTATCCCTCCGATACTTAAGAGAATAGCAATACTCTTTAATCGAGATAACTTTTCTTTTAATACTATATATCCTAAGACGGCAATAATTGCTGGAAGAATACTTGATATGATTCCAGCTTCTGAAGCTGTGGTCCATTTTAAACCGTATAAAAGAAAGATGTTATATAGAAATACACCTGCCAAGGATTGTAAAAAGAGAATTCGTACCAATCGAAGAGAAAAAACAGGCATACCTTCTTTCCAGATTAATAGAGGTAGAAATATGAGTGTGCTAATGAAAAAACGCATTTCAACCGCAAGAAATACAGGTATGCTCTCTACCATCAATTTTCCACTTACAACAGCACTGCCGACAATAATCATTGCAGCTGATACTTTTAAGAAAGCAATTCTTTCCTTTGACATAGAAATACCTCCAATTATGGTTCTGGTTTCCTGTAGAATATACATTGTAATATTGGTCTTAAGTAGAGCCAATTAAGGACGAAATTGAAAACCAATTTTTAAGGAGGAGATGCGTTGTGTGGATTGAGATAGAAAGAGATCATTCACTTCCCTTATCTTGGCAGCTTCATTTGCAATTGAAAGAGAAAATATTAAAAGGCATGATTGTTGGCGGGCAGCGGCTCCCCTCAACTAGATCAATGGCTGAACAGCTTGGTATTTCCCGTAATACAGTAGTTGAAGTATATGAGCAAATGACTGCAGAGGGATATCTCAAAACGAAGGCAGGAGCTGGGACCTATGTGGTTGAAGGAATTCTTATGGATAATTTCCGCTTAGAGAAGCCACCCATAATTAGTGCTCGTGAGGATGAGAATAAAAAAGAGTATATCGATTTTCGTTCTGGGTTTCCTGCTCTTTCCTCTTTTCCAAGGGTGGCATGGTCTAAAGTAGCGAAGGAAGTATATGAATCATGTGCAGACGATTTATTTGGGTATCAGGAACCACAAGGTAGCGAGGAACTTCGTAAGGTGGTTGCGGCATATCTTTACAGGACTCGAGGTATAGAATGCGCCCCTGCGAACATAGTCATCACTTCTGGAGCGACTCAAGCATTTCAGTTGGTTGCAAATGCTATAATAGAGCCTGGAAAAATGGTATATGTAGAGGATCCAATTACTAAAGAGATACCAGAAATTTTAAGCTGTACTGGAGGCATTATACATCCAATCGCAGTTGATAAGGATGGCTTGACAACAAACTCGCTTCCAAGAAATAATCGGCAGACTATCGTCTCTGTTACCCCTTCACATCATTTTCCACTTGGTGCAATATTGTCAGCACACAGGAGGATAGAACTGATTCGATTTTCAGAAGAAACAGATAGCATGATAGTGGAGGATGATTATGACAGTGAATTTCGCTATAACGGAATGCCTGTTAGTGCTCTTTATAGTTTAGCTCCCCAAAGAGTTGTCTATATTGGAACGTTTAGTAAGATTTTATCTCCAGCACTTCGTATCGGGTACGTTATCATGCCAAAGCATTTGATAAATAATGCCCTTCAGGTCAAACGGTATCTTGATTATCATTCACCTATTCTGAATCAAGTGATCCTCGCTCAATTTATCGCGAAGGGACATCTGGAAAAGCATGTGAATAAAATGAGGAAGCTGTATAAGGGAAATCGTGAGTTACTTTTAAGTAATTTACAAAAGAACTTTCCTAAAGTAAGAATAATTGGATCTTCATCTGGATTGCATTTTACAGCGGCTTTTCCTGGTGTTGAGTTTAATGACAAACTGTTAAGATTAATAAAAGAAAATGGCATCTTAATCCAAGGAGTTGAGAAGCATGCAATAAATAAAGGAAGATATGCTAATCAGCTTATTTTTGGGTATGGGAATTGCAATGAAATTGAGATAAAAAGAGGTGTCACTTTATTAAGGGAGATACTTGAAGGTAAAGTGTAATATATCAACTCTACATATTCACTGAAATATGGTGGGTCTCTTTTTAAAAGATAGTAAAATAAAACGATGGAACATCGAAGATTAGGAGATTGCTAGTATTTATCGAAAAACCAAAAACAGCAAGAACGGCATAACGCCAAACCCTTGCTGTTTTTCTATGTATAAGCGCGCTCGGAGGGATTCGAACCCCCGGCAGACGTGGTACCGGAAACCACCGCTCTATCCGACTGAGCTACGAGCGCATATGTAATTAATGTGACAACGATTATTATACGGGAGTTTATTATTTTGTGCAAGTACTTTATTGATAGTCCGTCATACTACTGCAGGAAGACTTCTTTCTTCTTTATCTAAAAAAGGAACTGCCCACTGGCAGTTCCTGCTGAGGTAATCAGTTGCTTTTTATTTCGGATACATATATTGAGGTGCTGGCTGCAGCTCTTGTTTTTCACCGTGAGCTGTTGGTGTTTGTTCATAGTTGAACTGACCTCCGTCTGGGGCAGTTCCATTTGCCCAGCTGCCTTCTTTAGAGTCTTCTCCTTCAGAGAAGTTGATCAGGCTATGGGAGAAGTTATCTGCTTCAAGCTCTTTCGGGAAGGAGCCTGGCACGATGACGCCATTCTTCTCTTCCAATTCACGTGCAGCAGCGATCCATTGGTTTTGGTGCATGGAATCACGTGCCAATAGGAAGGACAGCATATCGCGTACACCTTGGTCTTCTGTCATTTCATATAGACGCGCAACTTGCAGACGACCTTGTGATTCGGCATTGATGTTGGCGCGAATATCAGCTAGGAGGTTACCGCTTGCGATGATGTAGCCAGCGTTCCAAGGAACACCGTTACTGTCTGTCGGGCGTGGTCCCAGACCAGCAACAATCGCATGCTGTGGGTTCATACCGCCGAGGATAGCTCCGATGACAGGATCCTTCGCTGCTTCTTCCTGTTCTTTGACAGGTGCTCCATCAAGCAGACGGGCAATCATCGTTGCGATCATTTCAACGTGACCGATCTCCTCGGTAGCTGTATCCATGATCAAGTCTTTATATTTTTCTTCACCGCGGGCGCTCCAGCCTTGGAATAAGTATTGAAGGGCCACTGTGATTTCACCGAATTGTCCACCCAAGATTTCCTGCATTTTCTTTGCGAACAGCGCGTCTGGCTTGTCTGGTCTTGCTGGATATTGTAGTACTTTCGTATGGTTGAACATGTTGTTACCTCCTAGAGCTTTTTTTGCTTTCCGCTGATTACATTCCACCCTGGTAAAATTTCTAAACCATTTCCTGAAGCTGCAATTAAAATGAAAAGTGCACTTGTTTGCAGGAGATTATCTATTGAAAGTCAAAGTTAACGGGATACTGTATTTCTAGCGTTTATTTGCCTTTCAACTAGGGAAATATGGAATAGGCGATAGAAAGTTAGTATTTTGTTTGACCTTTATTGACCTTTTAGGTAAGATAAGGTTAGTCATTACTTAGCATAATGAGCTCATATCCAAAGGAGGATCTACTATGAATCTAATCCCTACAGTTATCGAACAGACAAACAGAGGAGAACGCGCTTACGATATTTACTCCCGTCTGTTGAAAGACCGGATCATCATGCTTGGCAGCGCGATCGATGATAATGTTGCCAACAGCATCGTTTCTCAGCTGTTATTCTTGGCAGCGGAAGATCCGGAAAAAGAAATTTCCCTATACATCAACTCACCAGGCGGATCCATCACTGCAGGTATGGCAATCTACGATACAATGCAATTCATTCAGCCGCCAGTATCGACCATCTGCATCGGTATGGCAGCGTCCATGGGTGCATTCCTATTGACTGCTGGTGAAAAAGGCAAACGTTTCGCACTTCCAAACAGTGAAGTGATGATTCACCAGCCTCTAGGTGGTACACAAGGCCAGGCAAGTGATATTGAAATCCATGCTCGCCGCATCATCGAAATGCGCAAAAAGCTAAACGAAATCATGGCAGAGCGCAGCGGTCAACCACTTGAGGTAATCGAGCGCGATACAGACCGTGATAACTTCCTTACAGCAGAACAAGCAGTGAACTACGGCTTGATCGATAAAGTAATGGAGAAAAAACCTTCATAAGACAGAAAAAAGCCATCCGGCAAAGTGCCGGATGGCTTTTCCTTATTCATGGATGACAAGTGTATCCGCAAAAAGATCGTGTACCCCTTGTTTCCTTGGTGTAAATGCTACAACAGCATAAAGGATATACAAAAACAATAAGCGGTGTATGAAACGGCCTACCACTTCCCGAACCAGCGTATCCGACCAGGACAGACGTCCTCCGTCCTCCCGGATGACGCGTAAACCGAAGATCATCTTGCCTAAAGTCTGTCCGCGCCATTTTGTCATGAACAGGAAATAAGCAAAGAAAATCAATCCGCCAAGTAAAGCGCTGACGCTCCACTTCCAAAGTGTCGCTTCATAAAAAGCGTCTATCATCGTAAAAGGCTGGACGAGCAAACCTGTCAAGCTGAATACGACGAGGAGATCGACAAGATAAGCCCAGAAACGCATCCAAAATCCAGCATAACGCTTTTCAGCTGCTGTCTTGGAGGATGCACCTGCAGGCTGTTCCGCCACTTCCCGATCAAAATCGCCACTCCCTTGATAGGTATTATCCTGGACTTGTGCAACTTTCCTTGGCACGGCATATTCGTCAGTCTCCGCAGATCCAGTTGTTCCTTCATGTCCTTCAGTCCCCGCAGCTCCCATTATCTCTGTCGTGGAAATATCCTGATCAGGTGACGTCAGTTCTTCTGGATGCTCACGTTTTTCTTTATCCATGCTAACGCCTCCTATTCCGTATAGAGATACATAGCTTCCGGTGAATTAGATTTGCCCATCAATTCCTTGATACCGAGCAGGTCGGAATCAGATACAAACAAATCTTTCGCAGCTGTTGCCCAGAAGGACCCCATACCGAAGCCGCTTCCCGTATATTCAAATACTTCTGCACCCTCAAGTCCTTGATCTTTCTTCATCATGGCAATCGTGTCTTCCAAATCACCTAAATCGTCAACCAAGCCATTTTCAAGCGCTTGTTTTCCGGAATAAATACGTCCATCTCCAAGCTCGCGCACTTTATCTTCCGGCATACCTCGTCCGTCTACGATGACTTGGACAAAGTCAGCGTACATATCATCGATGATGGACTGCAGGATATCCCGTTCTTCATCTGTCATTTCACGTGCCCCGGACATGATATCCTTGTGTTCGGCACTTTTGATGACTTCTTCTTTGATACCGATTTTATCGGCAAGCTCTGCATAATTCAATGTGGACATGATGACACCGATCGAGCCAGTGATTGTAGCAGGATGAGCAACGATCTTGTTGGCACTGGCTGATAGATAATACCCGCCGGAGGCTGCCATGTTACCCATCGATACATAAACAGGTTTTCCATATTCCTCCTGGATTTCTACGACTTTATCATGAATTTCTGCACTCTCGACTACGCCGCCTCCAGGACTGTTCACTTCAATGATGATCCCGCCGACTGTATCATCCATGCCGGCCTGCTCCAGTTGATCCAAAAAGGCTGTATGATTATATGTATCGCTTCCCAATAGTGAAGCTTCTTCTCCTGTATCCTGTATCGTACCTTCCACTTTCAGCACCGCTATCCGATTCATCATATCCCCATCCTCGATGATCTCCTCTCCCAAGTAAGATCCCCCAGTTGCCGAATCAATTGCTTCTGTAAAGTTGCTATTGATGACTGTAATCAAGGTCTGGAAACCGAGCGACACGGCCAGCAGGAAAGCAGCGATTCCGATTGCGATCCAACGTTTTGCGTTCAAAATGTGATCTCCTTTCTTTCTCCATAAAAATCTTACAATACATAGCCTACACTAGGTAAGCTTCCCTTACCACAAATTAGCAAAAAAAAAGTCCTGAAATTATTCAGGACTTTTTTAGGAGATGAATCAACTGGCTTGTGAAGGAGCGGTAATGAAAGCAGCCAGTTCCTCCATGGCTTCTTCTTCATCCGGACCGTCGATTTTCAAAGTGATCAATTCTTCCTGGGCGATGGCCAGACTCATCAAACCCATGATGCTTTTTGCGTTGACCGATTTGTTCCCTTTTTCCACATAAACAGAGGCACTATAACGATTGGCTTGCTGGACAAAGCTTGCCGCTGGTCTGGCTTGCAAGCCAGTATCCAGGGTGACACGCAACGTTTTTTGGATCACATGTGATTCCTCCCATTTTCCAAGTAAGCGCTATCAAACCTTTGAAAAAGAAAACACCCATATGAGTGTCTTCTTAGTATACCACATGCTATATATGCTTCATACCTGCTTATGCTTTTTTGATAGATGTCCCATTTCGAAGTCTTTCAGCGAACTCATCTATTTTGCGGAGGCGGTGGTTGATGCCGGATTTACTGATTTTACCGGTGGAAACCAATTCCCCAAGTTCCTTCAATGACACATCCTGATGCTGGACACGGAGTTCAGCTATTTCCTGCAGTTTCTCAGGCAGCGCCTCGATTCCGACTGTGTTCTTAATGAAGTTGATATTCTCCACTTGGCGGAAAGCAGCACCGATCGTCTTGTTCAGGTTGGCTGTTTCACAGTTGACAAGCCGATTGACGGAGTTGCGCATATCACGGACGATCCGGACATCCTCAAATTTGAACAATGCGCTGTGAGCGCCTGCAATATTGAGGAACTCCGTAATCTTCTCGGCTTCTTTCAGATAAGTAATGAAGCCCTTGCGTCGCTCTGTACTGCGAGCATGCAGGTCGAATGTATTCATCAGCTCGCAAAGTGCATCACTATGTTCCTTATGTGTATTGAATATTTCCAGATGGTAAGAAGATGTCTCCGGATTATTCACCGAGCCGCCAGCAAGAAAAGCACCGCGCAAGTAGGCTCTGCGTTTTTCAGCAGTATCGGTAAACGAAGTGCTGATTGTACGGACGAATGTGAAGTGATCCTTAAGGATTTCCAAACTGCGCAGCAAATCATCCACTTCTTTGTTTAAACGTACAATGTAGACATTGTTCTTCTTTAATTTCATCTTTTTCCGGACAAGCAGTTCGATTGGATGGTGGTAAATAGCCTTCAGCAGCGTGTATATACGTCTTGCGATCGCCGCATTTTCCGTCTGGACATCCAGCATGTATTCCTGTCTTGAATAAGAGACAGAACCATTCATCCTGATCAGGGCTGCCAGCTCACTTTTCACGTCCGTCATTTCTATCGGAATGGTCGTCAATTCCTTCTTTATTTCTGATGCAAAGCTCACGAAGTTCTCCCCCCTTTTCCTGCGCCATTCGCTTACAGCATCGCATAAAGCAGATTGGCGATTTTGTGCGTATCGTGACGGAGCTTCCGCTGGTCATGGTCAATGATATCTGCTTCGATCACTTCAATCCCCAATGACTTCAAGCGGCTGATATCATATACGACCGGTTCTGCGTTCTCCTCTGCGTAATCTTCACGGATGTCTTGCTCAATCGCACTGTTATTCACGACAATTGCCGAGACAATATCAGCTCCAATGTGATCATGTATGGCTTGGATATGATCACCCGCTGTATAACCCGTCGTTTCTCCATATTGTGTCATGACATTGCACACATAGACAACTTTGCCACGTGCTTCCCGTAAGGCATGCTCGATCTCCGGTACGATCAGATTCGGCATGACACTCGTATAAAGACTTCCTGGACTGATAACGATCAAATCAGCCTGCTTGATAGCCTCGATTGCTTCCGGCAACGGCTTGACGGGAAGCGGACTGACAAATACTCGTTTAATTTGTTTATTTGCAAGCGGGATGTTCGATTCCCCGGTCACGATCTCACCGTCCATCATCTCCGCATGCAGCACGACGTTCTGATTGGCGATCGGATAAATATTGCCTTTCACTTTCAGAACCCGTGAAATTTCCTTGATGCCATTATAAAAATCACCAGCGATGGAAGTCATTGCTGCCAGCAGCAGATTCCCCATTGAATGTCCGGATAACCCATTGCCATTCTTGAACCGATGCTGGAACAAATCAATCAGCATCGGCTCGGCATCAGCCAATGCCGCGATGACATTCCGAATATCCCCTGGTGCCGGCATCGCAAGCTCTGTACGCAATTTCCCTGAGCTGCCGCCATCATCAGCAACTGTGACAATCGCCGACAAATCGACAGGAAGCTGCTTCAGTCCTCGCAGCAAAACAGGCATGCCTGTCCCGCCCCCAATTGCAACAATCTTTTTCCTTATCATCAGTGGCTTTTCCTTTCCACATCACGGTGCGTGACATGCGTCGCATAGTTATCGCTGTACCGTTTCGCCAAATACTCTGCAATAGCTACTGAGCGATGCTGTCCGCCTGTACAGCCGATGGCGATGACAAGCTGGCTTTTCCCTTCCTTCCGATACTGGGGCAGCATGAAAGTCAGCATATCCTCCAGCTTCTGCAGGAATGTATGCGTATCGGACCATTTGAACACATAAGATGACACCGGCTCATCCAAGCCCGTCTGCGGTCTGAGGTTCTCCACATAGAAGGGGTTCGGGAGGAAGCGAACATCAAAGACAAGGTCTGCATCAATCGGTAGACCGTATTTAAAACCAAAGCTCATCATTTGAACCGTGAATTCCTCATAATCAGCATCCTTGAAGCGCTTCATGATTTTCTCACGGAGCTGCTTCGGTTTCAGCGTCGATGTATCGACGATGAACTGGGCTCTTCCCCGCATCTGATCAAGCAATGCTCGTTCCTGCTGTATACCTTCGAGCGGAAGTCCTTCCGGTGCAAGCGGGTGCGTTCTGCGTGTTTCTTTATATCTGGTGACAAGCACTTCATTTTTCGCATCGAGGAAAAGCACTTGCGGCTCCAGCCAATCCTCCAGGGTGAGCTTGTCCAGCGCTTCGAACAAGGAATCAAAGAATTCCCTTCCACGCAAATCCATGACAAGCGCAACTTTTTTGATATCATTGGCTGCATCCCGCATCAAATCAAGGAAGGTCGGCAGAAGTGCCGGAGGGAGATTATCCACACAGTAGTAACCCAAATCCTCGAAACTTTGGACAGCAACCGTCTTGCCTGCCCCGGACATACCGGTGATGATGACGAGCTTTGTTTCATTCAACTGTTTCTCCATACGTATCCCCCGTTTTATTCTGGTGTCTTCGGATCCAGCTTCGACTGCAGCAGCTGTCGATCCTCTGTGTAGACGAATGTGCCGAATAATGGCTCATCGGTGCTGAACATATGCGCGAATATATCCCGATCTCCCTCTGCCATCGGCAAATCCTTGATGTCCTTGATATCTATCCATTCCAGCTTGCCTTCCTGGCTTTCTTCAAGCAATTCACCAGTATATTCTTCCGCGAAGAAGGTGAACATCATCCATTCATGTACAACTTTCTCATCTTTCTTTATAACAAAAGTAAATGTACCGCGAAGCTCTGGTTCATGTACAGTCAGTCCTGTTTCCTCCCAGAACTCCCGGACAGCGGTTTCCTTGACGGACTCTCCCAGCTCCATTTTTCCTCCGGGCGCCGAGTACCAGCCTTTACTTGGTTTCTTCAACAAGAGAACTTTATCATCAACTGCCAAGATGCAGTTTGCAACACGTTGCATGCTTCCACCTCTTTCTCTGTGTAAGTGGACATGTCGATTCGTTTTACACATCACTCTATATTATACTATTTCTGTTTCGCTTCAAACAGTAATATGTTTCCTTAATCTTTGCCAATAATCGCCGTAATCCCCCAAAAACAAAAAAATGCATAGGTGCCGAGGCACCTATGCCAATAACTAATTTATCTATTAAAAGGGGGTCAATTAGTTAAATCCAGTATAGCAAATGATTATGTCGCCCATGTTACAGCAGCATTAAGAATCATTTACAAGGAGAAGCCTGGCCGCTTATTTACCGATTGCGTCCAACTCTTCTTTCAAACTTTCTACATACGCTTGCGCTGCTTGGGCTGCGATACTGCCATCCCCTGTTGCTGTCACGATTTGTCGAAGTTCTTTGTCACGGATGTCCCCGGCAGCAAAAATACCAGGCACATTTGTTTCCATCCGGTCATTCGTGTGGATATAGCCAAGATCATTTGTGATGCCAAGGGATTGGAAAGGCTCGCTGAGCGGCACCATGCCGATGTAAATGAACACCCCATCCGCTGATTTTTCATATTTTTCACCAGTGCGCTGGTTTAACAGTGTCACACTGGATACTTTATTATTTTCGCCATTGATTTCCTCGACAGTTGTGTCCCAAATGAAATCGACTTTTTCATTTGAGATGGCACGCTGCTGCAGTATTGGCTGTGCACGTAATTTGTCACGGCGGTGTACGATTGTAACCTTCGATGCAAAACGAGTCAGGTAAACACCTTCCTCGACAGCGGAGTCCCCTCCGCCGACTACGATCAACTCACGATTTTTGAAGAATGCACCATCACAAACGGCACAGTAAGAAACACCGCGTCCGCTCAATTCATCTTCGCCCGGTACGCCAAGTTTTTTCCACTTCGCACCTGTAGTGATGATAAGGGAGCGTGTTTTATATTCTTTATTGCCGGCGATGATTGTTTTATATTCCTTGCCGTCTTTTACTTCTTTGATGTCGCCGTAAGCATATTCTGCACCGAATTTTTTCGCATGCTCAAACATTTTATTGGAAAGATCAGGTCCCAGGATGGAATCATAACCAGGATAGTTCTCCACGTCTTCCGTATTCGCCATCTGACCGCCCGGGATACCTCTTTCGATCATAAGTGTATCAAGATTTGCACGGGAAGCGTAAACCGCTGCTGTCATGCCAGCCGGCCCCGCACCTGCAATGATTACGTCATAAATTCTCTCTTCCGTCATACAAAGAACCCCTTTCATCTATATATCAGTCATTATCTCTACTCATTAGCATATAAGATTCTTTCTGTAACGTCCATCTTTCTGCCTATCGCTTCAGGAAAGCCAGTAAAAGTCGTCTTTATTCAGATGGTTGAATCTGCGGCTGCCTTCCTGCCACAGCTTTTCAGCATATTCTCCGTTACCGGCCTTCTTCGCCGCCAAACTGAACCACTTATAATAAGAAGCATGTCCTTTCACTCGCCTTTTATCCAGATGGAGGAAGCGATCAACCGCATCTTCGTAATAGCCAGTCATGGAAAAAGCGCACGCGATGCGCAAATGCTGCTCCTCATGGATCGGGAAAATATTGCGAAGCAGGCGCAGATGCTCGTCTCGTTGCTCATAATAACGCATATCATGATAAAACACGGCCAGATTCACATGTGTATAAACAGAGACATGCTCACTCTCCAAATGCTCCTCTTCCATACGTATTGCTTCTTTCTGGTTTCCAGTGTAGAAAAGCGCCCTGGCATACTCATGCTTTGCCAGCATATGTTCAGGAAACATGCTCATCATTTCTTCCAGGATAGGTAAGGCGAATTGCCATTCTTCCCGTTCCAAATAGTAAAAAGCCGACTCTTGGAACATGATGAGCTCATCTTCTTCCTCTGTTGTCCAGAGCTCATCGTCCTCTTCCTCAGCTTCGACATATGTCAATAGTTCCTCCGCCTGCTGATGGAAATCCCCATCCGGATCCATCTCCAGATACAAGTTGGCAAACTTCTCTGCCTCATGCATATAACCAAGTTTGGAATAATTATAAGCAAGCATATAGAAGCATTCGGCATAGCTGTCACCGTGCTCTTTGATAATATCATCAAGAATATAAATCGCTTTATGAAACGAACCCATTTCCGTAAAAATAACCGACTTCTGGCAGTGATAGATCACTTCCGTCGGTTCTTTTTCAATCGCTTTTTCAAGCCATTTCATAGCTTTATCCAGCTTACCGTTCCGATAGGCCTCGATGCCCTTTGTATAATAGAAATCTCCTTCCGGTATGAAGGGGATGATGTTAGTCGGTTGTGCCTGCTGCTCTGCTGGTTCCAGCGTTTGCATGTGTTTCCTCCTACTGCATTAGATATCCCATGAAGTATATCATATTTCCACATCCGGTCCTACACCTTAGAAAAAAAGACTGTTCCCCCTAAGGGAAACAGTCTCCTGGATGACTGATTAAACAGTTTGCAAGTCGTCTTCTTTGACTGGTACAACTGCTTCTTTAGCCAAGACGTCCAGTTCACGTGTATATTCTGCTTTCTGCTCAGCAGAATAACCCAATGTTTCAGCCATGTAATCGATGACCGCATCTTTGTACGTATGAACGAAGTCGATGTTGAACAGCAACGCACCTGTGCGTCGAACAAAGAAATCGACTGGTTTGTATGCAAGCTCTTCTTCGATTGCATAACGAAGCTGTGCAAAGACAAGAACATCAATGTTGGCAGCTTTCGCTTCATCCTTCAATGTTTCGAAACGTTCGAAGACTTTATCAACGTTCGCTCCGTAACGGCTTACCATCTTAAGTGCGTCTTCAGCAGAAAGACCGATGGCTTTCCCTTCATCCACTTTACGCTCTTTGAAGCGCTCGAATCCTTTGGATCCGCCTACTTCCCCACCGGAAATTGGCAGGTTTTTCGTATCAGCTTGGGAGTAAAGGATGCCTTCTTCTTCCTTGAACTGTTTAGCAACAAGATCCACCGCTTCAATCGCCATTTTACGGTAACCAGTCAGCTTACCGCCCGCCATGGAAATCAAACCACTGTCAGAAACGAAGATCTCATCTTTACGGGAAATCTCGCCTGGTTTCTTGCCTTCTTCTTGAATGAGCGGACGAAGACCAGCCCAACTTGATTCCACATCATCTTTTGTGATTTCTACAGTCGGGAACATGTAGTTGATGGAGTCGATGATATAATCACGATCCTCAACAGTCATGACTGGGTGCTTGATGTCGCCTTTGTAAGTGGTATCTGTTGTACCGACATATGTTTTGCCTTCACGCGGAATCGCGAATACCATCCGGCCATCTGGTGTATCGAAGTATACCGCTTGGCGCAATGGGAAGCGTTGTCCGTCGAATACCAAGTGAACACCTTTTGTAAGGTGCAAAGTTTTACCTTTTTTGGAGCCGTCTTTTTCACGGAGCGTATCTACCCATGGACCGCCGGCATTGACGATTTTCTTCGCGAAGATACGGTGTTTTTCACCAGTTGTAAGGTCTTCTGCTACGACACCAGTCACTTTACCGCCAGCATCGTAGATGAATTCGATAACTTTCGTATAGTTGATTGCATTGACACCTTTTTCAACTGCTTTTTTCAGAACTTCCAATGTCAAGCGGGCATCGTCCGTTTTGTATTCCACGTAACGGCCGCCGCCAAGCAAGCCTTCTGATTTGACAAGCGGCTCTCTTTCCAATACTTCATCGCTTTTCAGCATTGTACGACGTTCAGCTTTTTTAACACCTGCAAGAAAGTCATAAACGCGCAAACCAATGTTAGTTGTGAACGGACCAAAAGTACCGCCTTTGTGGAAAGGAAGCAGCATCCATTCAGGTGTTGTTACGTGAGGGCCATTTTCATATACAATTTCACGTTCTTTACCTACTTCTGCAACCATCTTGACTTCGAATTGTTTCAAGTAGCGCAAACCACCGTGAACCAATTTCGTTGAACGGGATGAAGTACCTGCAGCGAAGTCCTGCATTTCCACAAGACCTACATTCATGCCGCGCATTCTTGCGTCAAGGGAAATACCGGAACCAGTGATCCCACCACCAATGACGAGAAGATCCAAAGGTTTATCAGTTAAGTTCGTATAAATTTCGTTACGCTTTTTACTAGAGAAAACAGTCATGCTTGAACACTCCTTTTTAGATTCAGCGCTCTTATATTTCTATACCCCATTAGAGTAGAAGTCATGTATAGAAAACAGAAAGAGACCACAAATAATCCATACAATGTATAGATATTCGCGGTCTCTCCAATGTCTCGGGCCGAATCATTAACTTGTGAATTCAGTATAACATGCCCAGCCCGATTTGAAAAGTTATATTACTTGAAAGTACGTGTAGCTTCCACAGCTTTTTTCCAGCCTGCGTAGAGCTGATCTTTTTCTTCTTTGGAGCGGTTTGGCTTGAACGTACGGTCGATCTGCCATTTGTTGGCGATCTGTTCGCGGCTTTCCCAATAGCCGACCGCTAAACCAGCCAAGTAGGCAGCACCTAATGCTGTTGTCTCCTGGATGACTGGACGTTCTACGTCTACATCAAGCATATCGCTTTGGAACTGCATAAGGAAATCGTTTTTCACGACGCCGCCATCAACGCGAAGCTGTTTCACGTCGATACCGGAATCCTCGATCATTGCATCGACGACGTCCTTGGATTGGAAAGCAAGGGATTCCAATGTCGCGCGTGTAATATGCGCACTTGTTGTACCACGCGTGATACCGAACATCGCACCGCGTGCATCACTATCCCAATACGGTGTACCAAGTCCAACGAAGGCAGGAACTACATAAACACCACCATTGTCTGATACGCTAGTCGCAAGGCGTTCGCTTTCAGGAGAAGACTCGATGATCTTCAAGCCATCGCGAAGCCACTGGACAGCAGAACCTGCTACGAAAATACTTCCTTCCAGCGCGTATTCCACTTTCCCATCAAGTCCCCAAGCGATCGTTGTCAACAGACCATGCTCGGATTTAACAGCTTCCTCACCTGTATGCATAAGAACGAAGCAGCCTGTGCCGTAAGTATTTTTCACCATACCCGGCTCAAAGCAAGCTTGACCGAATAGGGCTGCGTGCTGGTCCCCAGCGATACCAGCGATTGGAACTTCTTCACCGAAGAAATGATAGTCGATAGTTTGTGCGTACACTTCAGAAGAGGCTTTTACTTCTGGAAGCATGTTCTTCGGTACATCAAGGATCTCAAGCAATTCATCATCCCATTTAAGGTCATGGATGTTATACATCAATGTACGAGCCGCATTGGAGTAATCGGTAACGTGTGCTTTACCGCCAGATAGCTTATAAACAAGCCAAGTGTCGATTGTACCGAACAGTAAATCACCGTTCTCCGCTTTCTCACGGGCGCCTTCCACGTTATCCAAGATCCATTTGACTTTTGTACCAGAGAAGTAAGCATCCAATAGCAAACCAGTCTTTTCACGGAACAAATCGTTATGACCTTTTTCGATCAAATCGTTTACGATATCAGCTGTCTGACGGGATTGCCAGACGATTGCTTTATAAATCGGACGGCCAGTGTTCTTATCCCAAACGACTGTCGTTTCACGCTGGTTCGTAATACCGATCGCCGCTACCTGTTTAGCGTCGATGTCCGCTTTACGGAGTACTTCTGCCATACAAGCAGAAATGGATGTCCAGATTTCGTTCGCATCATGCTCTACCCAGCCTGATTGTGGGAAGAACTGCTCGAATTCCATCTGTGCAGTTTCCACGATGTCGCCATTTTGGTTGAACAAGATTGCGCGTGAGCTTGTTGTACCTTGGTCAAGTGCCATGATAAATTTTTCCATTATTTAATCCCCCTCGTTTTTGCACCATTATTCGCAGCTGCTTCTGCGTTTGCTTTTATAAGTTCCCCTCGAACTGCAGCGATAATGATTACTAATAGTACAGCAGATAAAATCCAGAAACCTACTTGCAAGTCTTCCATGAAAAATCCGATATAGAAATATGCACCGTACGCTCCGCCTAGCAATGGACCTACAACTGGAACCCACGCATACTTCCAGTTGGAAGAACCTTTGCCCGGAATCGGCAGCAATGCATGAGCGATACGCGGACCTAAATCACGGGCTGGGTTGATCGCATATCCTGTAGGACCGCCAAGCGCCATCCCGATAACAACGATGAGTAAGCCTGTAATTAGTGGATTGAATCCTTCTGCTAAAGAGTTGCCTCCAATGAATAGAATACCAAGCATTAGGATGAAAGTGCCAATGATTTCTGTCAGCAAGTTCGAAATTGGACTATCAATTGCAGGATCCGTCGAGAAAACGGAAAGTTTTGCCATTGGATCGGACGTTTTCGCCCAGTGCGGCAAGTAAACAAGGAATACGAGTACAGCACCTAAGAACGCTCCAAGCATTTCACCAGCAAGGTATTCGGGTACCACATTCCAACCGATATCCCCTTTAATAGCCAATCCCAGTGTCACGGCAGGATTTAAATGCGCTCCTGAAAAACCACCTACAGCGTATGCTCCCATCGCTACTGCTAGACCCCAAGCGATCGTAATTACAATCCAGCCCGAGCCCTCACCTTTGGATTTGCTCAAGTTACTTACTGCTACTACTCCCCCACCGAAGAGTATTAGTACCATTGTGCCGATCGTTTCGGCTGTGAAGATACTCATTGTGATTGTCCCCTTTATTGATAGAATTTTTCGGAGAGCGCTTTCATAAAGCGTCCAAAATAACCGCACTTTTGCAGAATCATAAAAAATAGCTACATTCAACCTAAAATTATTATTAAGGAAGCGCTGTCTTTTGGATTAGAAAAATCCATTACCTAATATAACATAGTAACCGCCCAGCGTGTACTAAAAAGGTAATGGATTCTCCGTATCTCCGATCATTAATATTAACTTATAGGTAGACTTTACACCTAATTGAAAGCGGTGTCAAGGACTTACCATAAACTTTTTTTAGAAGTTGAAACCGCTGTCGCTCCCGCTTCCAGCGCGGCATCCACGTCTTTTTGGGTGCGTATGAGCCCGCCAGCGATGACCGGAACGCCCACTTTCTCGGATACTTCTTTTATCATATGAGGAATTAACCCCGGCAATACTTCGATGTAATCGGGCTGTGTTTTCTTAACGAGTGAAAGATTATGATCAAGTGCATGACCATCAATCAAAAACAGTCGCTGGACAGCAGTTATCTTATATTTTTTAGCTGCATTGATGACATTCGTCCTTGTCGATATGACACCATCCGGTTTCAGGCGCTGGCAGACAAAGTCCATCCCGGCATCATCCGTTTTCAGTCCCTGTATCAAATCAACATGAAGAAACACTTTTTTACCTGCTTTTTTGGCATATTTGATCTGTGAAGGAAGCTGGGCGATCCTTGTTTCAAGCAGGACCATCATCTGCATATCTTCCCGCTGGAGCAATTCATCGAAATCCCGCTCATTTCGGGCTGCAGGTAAAATCAATTGTCCTAAATCCATTCTTTACCTCCTTATGAAACAAGCAGACACACTAGGTTGTCTGCTTGTCCTGTCGTTGTTCTGCTGTATAAATCATTTGCATTGGATTTCCGCCGACCATTGCACCGGGGGGTACATCCCGATGAACAAGCGTGGCAGCGGAAATGACCGCTCCATCCCCGATCGTGACTCCTGGAAGAATCGTCGTATTGGCTCCCACCATCACATTATCCCCGATGATGACATCTCCAAGCCGGTATTCATTCGTCAAGTATTCATGGGCCAGAATGGTGGTATTATAGCCAATGATGGTGTTTTCCCCTATCGTGATCCGTTCGGGATACAGGAAATCAGGAACGACCATGACGGCTAACGCTGATTCTTTACCGATTTTCATTTTGAGGAAAGCACGATACAACTTGTTTTTCAAACCAAGAAAAGGCGTATAACGACCAATTTGGACAACCACGAAATTCTTGGCTACTTTCCAAAAAGAGATTGTTTTATATAACTGCCAAAGCGAATTAGATCCTTTAACGGGATAGCTTTCCGTTTTCCGCATGCGCGTCTTCCTTTACGATATCAAGTAAATCACGGATATCTTCCAGCATATAATCAGGTCCATAAGGAAGCAAGGATTGTTTTCCCTTGATCGACCAAGCCACTCCAGCAGTTTTTGTACCGGCATTCTTACCTGACTCGATATCATGATAATTGTCTCCGATCATGATTGCCTCCTCCGGGACACTGCCGAGCGCTTCGAGCCCTTTCAAAACTGGTTCTGGATGCGGCTTAGCATGTTCGATATCATCATACCCAATCACGACATCAAACAATCCTCCGAGACCGCATACTCTAAGACCGCGTTCTGCTGTATCCCGCACTTTCGTCGTTACGATACCAAGCTTAAAGCCTGCTTGTTTGAGCTGCTGCAATGTTTCAGCCACATACGGATAAGCCTCTACATAAGCATCATGATGTTCCAGATTATGCTCCCGATAAGCTGCGATCATTTCTTCTGCTCTTTTTGCGTCGATATTCTCAAAGACATCCTTCAGCGGCGGACCGATGAATGGAAGCAGCTCCTCCCGCTCATAAGTCCGACCCATATATTGCTCCAGCGTTGCCGTATAGGATGCCAAAATCAGACTATTCGAATCGATCAGTGTTCCATCAAGGTCAAATAACAATGTCGTGATTGCCATAATCGCACTCACCTCTTTCTATTTCTTATCTTTATAACGAGGTGTTTTCGACCCTGGACGGCGTCGGATGATGATGATGATCACCGCGATGACGATGGCCGAGATGGAGACGATCTGCGCTGCCCGCAAGCCATCAGCTACAAGACTATCCGTCCGCATCCCCTCGATGAAGTAGCGTCCGAAACTATACCAAATCAGGTAGAACAAGAACAATTCGCCGCGTTTCAAATTCACTCTGCGCAAAAGGAGCAAGATGATGAAACCAAGGACATTCCATAGTGACTCATAAAGGAATGTCGGGTGATAGAGCACCCCATCGATACACATTTGGTTATTGATGAAATCCGGCAAATACTGAATGAAGTTCTGGTATGCATCTGCTGAAACCGCGCCTCCATGAGCTTCCTGATTCATGAAATTGCCCCAGCGGCCGATTCCCTGAGCGAGGATCAAGCTTGGTGCTGCAATATCTGCCAGCTGCCAGAACGATATCTTTTTCACACGACAGAAGATGATGGCTGTAATGATAGCCCCAATCAATGCCCCGTGGATGGCGATACCGCCTTCCCAGATTGCGAATACCTTCCAAAATGGACCATCAGCATAGTTTTCCCATTCGAACGAAACATAATAAATCCGTGCACTAATGATAGCTGCTGGAATCGCGAATACGAGGAAATCAACAAACGTATCTTTATGTAATCCGCGCTTTTTCGATTCGCGGATTGCCAGCCATAAACCAATGGCAGCACCGACTGCAATGATGACGCCATACCAGTAGATTGATACCGAACCGAGCTGCAGAAATACCCGGTTCAACGGTTGTGCTTCACACATTTCCATCCGTCATATCTCCCTCATTGTCTTTTCCTGTTTCTATCATTTTCGTCAGACGCTGTGAAAATTCCTCCGCCGCATTCACACCCATCCGTTTCAGGCGGAAGTTCATGGCAGCTACTTCGATGATGACTGCCAAGTTACGCCCCGGGCGTACAGGAATCGTCATTTTTGGTACGTTCACATCCATGATTTTCATCGTATCTTCATCCAGTCCAACTCGATCATATTGTTTCGATTGATCCCAAGTTTCCAGATTGATGACGATGGAAATCTTCTTATGGCTTCGTACTGCCCCTGCACCAAACAGCGTCATCACATTGATGATGCCCAAGCCCCGGATTTCCAGTAAATGCTCGATCAAAGATGGCGAATTTCCAATGAGCGTATCATAATCCTCCTGTCGGATTTCAACACTGTCATCGGCAACGAGACGATGGCCGCGCTTGACGAGCTCCAACGCTGTTTCGCTTTTTCCGACACCGCTCTGCCCGGTAATCAAGATCCCGATTCCGTAGATATCCACCAATACGCCATGGACTGCAGTGAACGGAGCAAATCTTGCTTCCAGGAAGTTCGTGATCCGGCTGATGACACGCGTCGTCTTATGTGGCGAACGTAAAATCGGAACACCAGCAGCCTCCGCTGCTTCCTTCATCTCCTGTGGCACTTCCTGACCTCTTGTAATGATCAGACCTGGTGTAATATCAGAACAAATCTTCTCAAACCGATCTTTCTTCTGTTCGCTTGTCAGCTCCTCCAGAAAGGAGAGCTCCGTTTTGCCGAACAGCTGCAACCGATCTTTCGGATAATATTTAAAGTAACCTGTCAACTCTATACCAGGACGGGAGATATCACTCATGAAAATTTCACGTTGTACGCCTGTATCCCCTGTCAGCAATTCCAGATTGAAACGATCCAGTAAATCCTGAATGACTACTTTTGCCATTATAACCCTCCATCCTAACAATTCTTGTTTATTCTAGCATACTTCCTGAAAATATAGATACCTAGGCATGAAAAAGGCCTTGCAGCTTTTCGCCGCAAGGCTTTCTTCAGTTTGTGATCCGATCCCGGATGAGCCAGTTCAGGACGAGGTTCAGCAAGGCAAGTATGATTGCTGCAATGATTGCTGTCCCGAACCCATCGATTATGAAATTCTCTCCGATCAAACCTTGTGTGATCATCAAGGTAATTGCATTGATGACAAATAAGAACAAACCAAACGTCAAAGCAGTCAACGGCAGCGTCAAGACAATCAGCACAGGCCGGACAAGGAGATTCAAAATCGACAGGATGAAACTTGCCAGAATAGCAGTCCCGAAGCCTTCTACATAAAAGGAGTCGAATATGCGGCTGACGATTATCAATGAAACGCTATTCAGCAATAGTGTCAAGATCCATCTTAGCATGTTATGGAAGCACCCAGACCGAACCAGTTTTCGTGTTCGCTTCCAAATGCAGCTTTTCTTGTGCTGCTGGATATGTTTCGAATTTAAGTGCTTTCTTGACGACTTCCTTCGATTCGTCGATGACGATATATTCATCCAAGTCACAGTGCAGTGATCCGATATTCGTCGTAATCCGTCCATTCAATGGAATGGCCGCCAAGGATTTCAACCGAATGCTGCCATTGGTCGCCTTGAAAAATGCACTATCCGGATCTGAATTATGCCACTCGCAATGGATACTGCCATTGAACGTTTGGGCATCAAGCTTGCGAAAACTTCCCTCAAGCCGCAGGGAGCCATTGACAGATTCACAAAGCAAATCCTTTGCTGTCACTTGCTTCAGCTTGATACTGCCATTTGATGTCTCGGCACTGACAATCGAACCGCCGCCTCCATGGAGGTCGATGCTTCCATTGGTCGTCTTGCAATAGATGTTCACACTGCTCACCGAATCAGTTTGGATCGTTCCATTGAAGGTTTTCACGATGCATTCATCGTACACCGCTTCCGGGACATATAAGATGATTTCCGGTTTGATCCGTTTATCCTGCAGCGAGAATTGCAATTTGCCATCTGCAACGGCAAAATACGCTTTATCCGTGAATCGTCTTCTGGCAGCCTGTTCATCTTCCTCCTGATAGACTTTCGCTTTAGTTTCCAGGCGAGCAAGCGGTTCGGTCCAGCTTTTGATCGTCACTGAGCCATTATAGATTTTCAGTTCTATTTTCCCGAATGTCTCATCTGCCTGAAATATATGCTCAACTGTATAATGATCGCCGAAGTTCAAATCCAAGTCAGCATTCTTGATCTTCGTGAAAGCCTGCTGGACATATTGCAGCACTTTCGGGCCGACTGCCTTTTTCTTGGCTGTTTTACCGACACGCTCTGTTTTAGGCTCTTCTCCTGCTGTAACAAGCTCCTGAACCATCGGCTCCTTCTCTTCATCCGTATTCTGCACAGCACCAAAAGCACGCTCATCCAGAGCCGCAAGCTCCAGCTCCGCTTCTTCAGCGGTAAGCTTTCCTTCTTCGAGCTGTTTCAGAATTCTCTTTCTCTCTGTTCTCATACATAGCCTCCTTTACACATATACGAATCATATGTTCTCGAAGTTCCAAGTA
Source organism: Terribacillus jepli (assembly GCF_047228925.1). Taxonomy (NCBI): domain Bacteria; kingdom Bacillati; phylum Bacillota; class Bacilli; order Caryophanales; family Bacillaceae; genus Terribacillus; species Terribacillus jepli. Next base: position 226,069 of record NZ_JBFEGH010000002.1, read on the forward strand.
TAGAATGTCTCCTCTTTGAAATGTTCCAACGCTATTGCTTCCATGTTTTCTTCCGTAAGCTCTGCACCAGTGACATTACCGAGTACACCTTGTGCTTGGGATGTATGGCAAAGGATGGCCTTCACCTTTGTCTTGACGAAAGGACGGATATCCTGGACAACATCAGGCTTGCCGAGTATCTCCTGATATCCGCGCATGAACGCCTGGGCCCAAACTGTCGGACGTGCGCTTTCTTCCATCCGTGATACAGCATCGATGGCAGCTGCACCCAATGCATTATGGTCCGGATGGACAGCATAGTCTGGATAATGTGTGATGACTAGCGTTGGCTTGATCTGTTCCAAAAGCCCTTTCAAATGATCGCTGACCTTGGATAGATCCTCGAATTCCAAGACCTTATCCCGGTAACCAAGCATTTGCAGTTCCACATCCATTACCTTGCAGGCATCCTGTAATTCTTTCTTTCTGATTTCCGGCAAGGATTCGCGAGTCGCAAAAGTCGGATTACCCATATTGCGTCCCATTTCACCCAATGTACCGCACAAGTATGTGACCGGCACACCTTCTTCCCTGAACTTAGCAATTGTGCCAGCAGCTCCGAAAGCCTCGTCGTCCGGATGCGGGAAGATGACTACTACGTGTTTTTCCATGATTATTGCTCCTCCTTAGAATGCTGTCTCGCTTATTTCCAATGAAACCATCAATCGGCCTTCCCGATCATGACCAGCCATGAGCAGTCGATTCTTCTCATCCACTTCCCATGCGTTCAGTCCTTCTGCGTAAACCCAGCCGTTTTCAGTCTTCAATCCAACGCGATAGGCCATTCCAGTACCTTTGATCTTGCCATGCTCGTAAGTCACCTGTGCATTCCGGATAAAAGCACCAACATTATACGCTTTTTCATTTACATGATTAGCATATGCACCATTTGTCGTTTCCAGATGTATAAACACTTTTTTTCCAGCAAATGCATCTATTTGTTCTTGCACTTCATTCAAATCAATCGGCTTCACCGTAAGTCGCTCCTTCCAAAGCTATATCTAAACAAATATTTTACTACAAATCTCACTGTAATGCTCAATTTGATCATTTGCATGGCGCATAGATAGAAAAATACAGCGAGCAAATGCCCACTGTATCTTATTTATCGTTCTGCAACATGCGTCGCATATTCCAATTGACTTGCTGTACGTTCCCGGTCACGTTCGAGAATCGGCTTCAGGTATTTCCCAGTGTAAGAAGCAGGAACTTCCGCCACTTCTTCCGGTGTACCAGTTGCTACGATCTGACCGCCGCGGTCTCCACCTTCCGGGCCTAGGTCGATGAGATAATCCGCTGTTTTGATAACATCCAGATTATGCTCGATGACAAGTACAGTGTCGCCGTTTTCGACGATTCGATCCAATACTTTCAACAATCGTGAAATATCATCCACATGCAAACCGGTTGTCGGCTCATCCAGTATATAGAATGTTTTACCATTGCTGCGTTTATGCAATTCACTGGCAAGCTTCACACGCTGCGCTTCCCCGCCGGAAAGCGTTGTGGCCGGCTGTCCGAGCTTCACATAACCAAGCCCTACATCTGAGATTGTCTGCAGCTTGCGTTTGATTTTTGGAATATTGGAGAAGAATTCCAGACCTTCCTCGATTGTCATATCCAGAACATCTGCGATGCTTTTTCCTTTGTACTTAACCTCAAGTGTTTCCCGATTGTACCGTTTTCCATGACAAACCTCGCATGGTACGTACACATCCGGCAGGAAATGCATCTCGATTTTGATGATACCGTCCCCTCGGCAGGCTTCACAGCGTCCGCCTTTCACATTGAAGCTGAAGCGGCCTTTCTTGTAGCCACGAACTTTGGCAGCATTCGTACTGGCGTACACATCACGGATATCATCGAAAGCCCCGGTATACGTAGCCGGGTTGGATCGCGGAGTCCGTCCGATGGGCGATTGGTCAATGTCGATGACTTTGTCCAGATGGTCCAATCCTTTGATTTGCTTATGCTTGCCCGGCTTCACTTTGCTCCGGTTGAGTTTCTGTGCCAATGTTTTATGCAGGACTTCATTGACGAATGTACTTTTACCGGAACCGGATACACCTGTTACTGCAGTGAATAGACCCAGCGGAATTTGTGCTGAAGCTTTCTTCAAGTTATTCTCTTCTGCCCCGATGACTTCTATGGTGCGATCCTTATCAGGTTTACGGCGTTCAAACGGCAGCGGGATGAATTTCTTACCGGATAAATACTGGCCAGTGAGGGATTTTTTGTCCTTCATCACCTTTTCAGGCGCTCCCTGACTTGTGATCTGTCCGCCATGCTCACCGGCACCAGGACCGACATCGATAAGCCAATCGGCTTCCATCATCGTATCTTCATCATGCTCGACCACGACAAGCGTATTGCCAAGATCACGCATCCGCTTCATCGTTTCGATCAGCCTGTCATTATCGCGCTGATGCAGTCCGATGGATGGTTCATCCAATACATACAAGACACCAGTCAAAGCAGATCCGATTTGAGTGGCAAGACGGATACGCTGTGCTTCCCCGCCAGACAATGTACCGGCTGAACGTGAAAGCGTCAGGTAATCCAGGCCGACGTTATTCAGGAAGGTGATTCTGTCGATGATCTCCTTGGTGATCATGAACGCGATCTGTCTTTCCTTCTCGTTCAGTTCCAATCCTTCCATGAAGTGTTTCACTTCCAGGACGGATTTTTCGGTAACATTGCTGATATGATGGCCGTTGATGAGGACAGCAAGCGATTCTTCACGCAGACGATGTCCTTTACACTTCGGACAAGGTCGATTATTCATATACTTTTCCATTTGTTCGCGGATGAAATCGGATGTTGTTTCCCGATAGCGCCGGGCTATATTAGTTAATACGCCCTCGAATTCAATATTGCTCTCACGGACGCGGCCGAAATCATTTTCATAACGGAAATGGATTTTTTCCTTTTTCTTCCCGTTCATCAAGATATCAAGCTGTCCTTCCGGGAGTTCATTTACCGGTACATCCATATCGATGCCGAAATGGCTGCAGGCTGCTTCAAGCAGTTTTGGATAATACTGCGAGCTCGTCGGTTCCCAAGCTGCGATTGCACCATCACGCAGGGTAAGATCTTTGTTCGGAATAACCAGATCTGGATCCACTTCCAGTTTGGTACCTAGCCCATCACAAGTCGGGCAAGCCCCAAAAGGATTATTGAAAGAGAACATGCGCGGTTCCAATTCCCCGATGGAGAAACCGCAAATCGGGCAGGCATGATGCTCACTGAAAAGCAGCTCTTCCACACCCATCACATCGACGATGACGCGGCCGTCTCCGAGTGTAAGTGCTGTCTCCAATGAATCCGTCAGACGGCCGGTGATACCCTCTTTGATGACGATCCTGTCGACAACCACTTCGATTGAATGTTTCTTTGTTTTCTCCAGCTTGATATCATCGGTGATTTCCACCATCTCGCCATCCACACGCAAACGAATATAGCCCTCGGACTTCAGCTTTTCGAGCACTTTGACATGCTCGCCTTTTTTCCCGGAGATGACCGGGGCAAGGACCTGCAGACGGGAACGCTCCGGAAATTCCAAGATCCGATCGGCCATTTGTTCAACAGTCTGGGAACTGATTTCGATACCATGACGCGGACAAGTCGGTCTGCCCACCCTCGCATATAACAGCCGCAAATAATCATAGATTTCCGTTACTGTCCCGACTGTGGAACGCGGGTTCTTGCTTGTCGTCTTCTGATCGATACTGATAGCTGGCGACAAACCTTCGATCGAATCCACATCGGGCTTGTCCATCTGGCCAAGGAACTGGCGGGCATACGCTGATAGTGATTCTACATAACGCCGCTGCCCCTCAGCATAGATCGTATCAAAAGCTAGCGAGGATTTCCCCGAACCGGATAGGCCGGTCAAAACGACCAGACTATCCTTTGGGATATCGACATCTATATTTTTTAAGTTATTGGCGCGGGCGCCCCTGACCGAAATACTTTTCTTCGCCACTTTCTTCACCCTTCCACTTTTAGTTCCAAGACAAGATCACGAAGCTCGGCAGCGCGTTCGAAATTTAGATCGCGTGCAGCCTGTTTCATTTCTTTTTCCATCTCGGCGATGACTTTTTCCTTTTCCTTCTTCGTAAGCTTCGTCAAATCCGGTGTATCCTTCTTATTCGTTCCGGACTCTTCGGAAGCGATCGTTGCCTTGATGACATCCCGCACTTCCTTCTGGATCGTCCGCGGTGTGATGCCATGCTCTTTATTGTAAGCGATCTGGATTTCACGGCGTCGCAGTGTTTCATCCATCGCTTTTTGCATACTGTCGGTAATTTTATCTGCATACATGATGACATGCCCGTTTTCGTTACGTGCTGCACGCCCCATTGTCTGGATCAAGGAACGCTCGGAACGCAGGAAGCCTTCCTTATCCGCATCGAGTATGGCAACGAGCGAAACCTCCGGAATATCCAAACCTTCCCGGAGCAAGTTGATGCCGACAAGCACATCATATTTTCCGATCCGCAAGTCCCGGATGACCTCGATCCGTTCAAGCGTCTTGATTTCCGAATGCAAATAAGCAACCTTGATACCGATTTCCTTAAGGTAATCGGTCAAGTCTTCGGACATTTTCTTGGTCAATGTCGTAATCAGGACTCTTTCATTCTTCTCTGTCCGTTTGTAAATCTCACTGATGATATCGTCGATTTGACCCTCTATCGGACGGATGTCTATCTCCGGATCAAGCAATCCTGTCGGCCTGATGATCTGCTCGATCATTTCCGGCGTATGTTCGATTTCATAAGGACCTGGTGTCGCGGAGACATAAACGAGCTGTTCTGTCTTCTTCTCGAATTCTTCGAATGTCAGCGGTCTGTTGTCCATCGCGGATGGCAGACGGAAACCATGGTCGACAAGTACTTTCTTACGCGCCTGGTCCCCATTGAACATTCCCCTGATCTGCGGCAGTGTGACATGCGACTCATCGACGACGACAACGAAATCGTCCGGGAAGAAGTCCAATAGCGTATAAGGCGTAGCTCCCCGTTCCCGGAAAGTAAGCTGAGCCGAATAGTTCTCGATTCCTGAGCAAAAGCCCATTTCCCGCATCATTTCCAAGTCGTAGTTTGTCCGCTGCTCCAGACGCTGGGCTTCCAGCAGTTTACCTTGTTCCTTGAACACCTTGAGCTGATCTTGGAGTTCTTTTTCAATATTGACGATGGCCTTCTTTAGATTCTCTTCACGCGTTACGAAGTGGGAAGCAGGAAAAATGGCAACATGCTCGCGATCACCGATGATTTCGCCTGTCAGTGCGTCCACTTCACGGATTCGATCGATTTCATCACCAAAGAATTCAAAACGGATGCAATGTTCTTCCTTTGATGCCGGGATGACTTCGACAGAATCGCCGCGTACACGGAAGGTTCCGCGCTGAAAGTCGATATCATTACGCGCATATTGGATATCTACTAAATTACGAAGCAGCTCATCCCGATCCTTCTCCATGCCGACACGGACAGACAGCACCTGGCTCTTATATTCTTCCGGGGAACCCAAACCATAGATACAGGACACACTTGCCACGATCAGCACATCATTACGCTCGAAAAGAGCAGATGTTGCGGAGTGGCGCAGTTTATCGATTTCATCATTGATGCTTGCGTCCTTCTCGATGAAGGTATCTGTCTGCGGTACGTATGCTTCCGGCTGATAATAATCATAATAACTAACGAAATATTCCACTGCATTATTCGGGAAAAATTCCTTGAACTCACTGTACAGCTGACCTGCCAATGTCTTGTTATGGGCAATGACAAGGGTAGGACGGTTAATTTCCTTCACCATATTTGAAATAGTGAACGTCTTACCAGTACCAGTCGCTCCGAGCAGTGTCTGATGCCGCTTATCCTGATGGATGCCTTCAACGAGACGATCAATCGCCCTCGGCTGGTCACCTTGAGGACTGTATTTAGATACTAACTCAAACGTTTCCTTTTCCTTCAATGCCAAATTCCTCCGTTCTATTTGCTATTTTCATCATAGCACAAAATATATAAAAACACGAACAAACATTCGTTTGAAATTCCACATATCTGCTAGTATAGATTTTTTCCTAATATACGAAACATAAACAAATAGATAGCAAAAAGCCGTCAAAAATGACGGCTTTATTATTAGTTAGAAGCTTGGTCGTATTGGTTGACCTCAAATAGATCGATCAAATCGATTTTCGGATTTTTATCCGTGAACCAGCGGAGGGCGAAGTCGTTCTTGAACAATGCCAAGTATTCCCCTTCGCGATCCTGTGCGAGCAGACTGCGCTCGTCGAATAGACGTTCATCCACTTGCTCGGACTTAAGCCAGCGAGGGATGCGTTCTCCCATCGATTCCAATACCACTTCTACATTATACTCATTTTTCATTCGGTATTCGAATACTTCGTACTGAAGCTCTCCGACTGCACCTAAGATATAGCTGTTGTCGCGTTTACCTCGGAACAGCTGGATCGCTCCTTCCTGAACAAGCTGCTCGATACCTTTCTGGAACTGCTTGGCTTTCATGACGTTCTTGGCAGTAACCTTCTTGAACACTTCCGGCGGGAACTGCGGCAGCTCATCGAATTCGAAATTCGCTTTCCCTTCGACGAGTGTATCCCCGATTCGATAAATGTTCGGATCATATATGCCGATGATATCCCCGGCATATGCCTCTTCTACTGTATCGCGGGATGATGCCACGAATTGCTGTGACTGGGACAGCTTGATCGGCTTCGCTGAGCGGGCTAGCTGTACATTCATACCACGCTCGAACTTTCCGGAGCAGACGCGCAGGAAAGCAATCCGGTCGCGGTGAGCCGGGTTCATGTTCGCCTGAATCTTGAAGATGAATCCGGAGAACTCTTCTTTTTCAGGAGATACGACGCCTTCGGTTGTACGTCGGCTCCCTGGTGCAGGAGCAAGATTCACGAACGTATCAAAGAATGTCTGTACCCCGAAAGGTGCAAGCGCACTGCCGAAGAAAACTGGTGTCTGCTTACCGGCAAGCACACGATCCAATGAGAATTGATCGCCAGCCTCTTCTAATAGCTCCAGTTCATCTTTTGTATCTTCAAATGTGGATTCACTTGTTAAATCCGCATAAGCCGGATCATCCAGCTGATCATAAGGAATGAATGTTTCTTCTTCATTACCGTTAAAGCGGACAAATTGCTTGTTGTATCTATCGAAAATACCCAGGAAACGCTTGCCCATTCCTGCCGGCCAGTTCATCGGATAAGTCTCGATATCCAATACATTTTCGATTTCCTCCAAAAGCTCCAGCGGCTCCCGGCCTTCCCGGTCAAGCTTGTTGATGAAAGTAAAAATCGGAATGCCACGCATACGACACACTTTGAATAGTTTCAATGTCTGAGCTTCGATCCCTTTCGTCGCATCGATGATCATGACGACACTATCCACCGCCGTCAGTGTGCGATACGTATCTTCACTGAAGTCTTCGTGTCCTGGTGTATCCAGGATATTAACTTGATAATCTTTATAAGGGAAATTCATCACAGACGATGTAACGGAAATCCCGCGCTGCTTTTCGATCTCCATCCAGTCGGATGTTGCGAATTTGCCTGATTTCTTTCCTTTTACCGTACCTGCAGTACGTATCAGATTCCCGAAAACGAGCAGTTTTTCAGTCATTGTCGTCTTCCCGGCATCCGGGTGGGAGATGATGGCGAATGTCTTGCGCTTTTGTACTTCTTGTTTTATTTGCATCGGTTCATTACCTACCGTTCTATTATCATTCGTAAAGCCTGATTGTCTTGGTGATCGATTTGTTATCTCACACTGCGTCAAACCTCTTTTCCGCTCTAAAATCAGTCTTTCTCTACTATACATAATGTTAGCGCTTTTAGGCAATATCCTTCCCAGGATGGTTTTTCATTGACCCGCGGGGAGAAAACGCTTTACTATGAGACTAATAAGATTTTCACAAAATCCGATTCATTTCGAGGAGAGACAAGATATGCTAAAGAAACTATTCGGTAAAAGTGTTACAGAAGAGCATTTTGTAAGCCCTGTCAATGGGAAGGCAGTGCCGCTGGAGGAAGTGCCGGATCCAGTATTCGCGGAGAAAATGATGGGCGATGGCATCGCTATCGAACCGACTGATGACATAATTGTCAGCCCGATCGATGCCGAAGTCGTCCAAGTATTCGAAACAAAGCATGCCATCGGCTTGAAAACAGAGATGGGTCTGGAAGTACTGCTCCATATCGGTCTGGATACTGTCAATCTGAAAGGTGAAGGCTTCGATACCTTCGTCAAAACAGGCGATAAAGTCTCTGCCGGCGATAAGCTCGTAACCTTCGACAAGGCGTTTGTCGAAGCGAATGCAAAAAGCTGTGTCACACCAGTGATCATCACCAACTATGAAGCAAGCGAATATACCTTGGAAGCACTATTTCCGGAACAGGCTATAGCAGGAGAAACCCAGATATTCCAAGTGAAAAAGAAATAGACGAAATGGCAGCTGCTTGCTGCCTTTTTTATTTTGCCCTAATTGGGAAGGCTATTGTCATATCTGTTATAATGATAGGATAATGAATTTTTTAGACTGGAGACTGGGCTTTCATGCAATCTTATTTTCTCGATAAACAAGATATCATCAAAGTGACAGGCGATCGATTCTATCGAAGAGGACTGGATTATGTCAATAAAGGACGCGTCCAAGGACTGAGCTTCACGCCTTCCATCAACCAATGGAAAGCTGTTGTCCGCGGAACCGAAAATTATCCTGTGCGGATTTTCTTCTTTGAAGACGATGATCTGGATGGGGTCTGCAGCTGTCCTGCCTATCACACCCATTATACATGCAAGCACATCGCTGCTGTCTTGATCGCAATCAGCCGGAACCGTTTCGATAGTAACGGGTATACCGTTACCGAAGATACCGCTGCCCCGCAAGCTGCCCGTCAGACTGATTTTACCGATCGGCTCGTGCAAGCATTCCTATCCCCTGCAGAACGCCTGCCATCCAAGCCTCCGGAAACATTGAAGCTGGAATACAAAGTCGAGCAGCGCTTTATGCAAACGAACGGCAATACCGTATTTGAGGTCGAATTGAAGGCAGGGACCGCCCGCACCTATATCGTGCGTTTAGCCGAGGACTTTCTAAAAAGCGTGCTGCACCAGACCCGCTATCAGCTGACGCCGAGCTTCGCCTTCGATCCGCGTGTCCATATTGTCACACCAGAAGACAAAGCTATCCTGGAGCGATTGCTGGAAGCCTGCGAAAACAGTATGATACACGATTTCGCCACTTCCACCCTCCAATCGGAGAAACGCGCAATCAGACTGACACCTACCCTAGCCCGTGAGCTGCTGCCGCAGCTTGCAGAAGCTGGTGCCTCGCTCCAATTGCTGCATACGGAACCGATGGACACATTCCGTGTGAGCGACAAGCCGGCACGATTGGACTTCTATCTGTCAACGGATGAAGACGACATGCTCCAGCTTGGAGTGCAGGAAATCGCGGCATATGAATATATCAAAAACTATCATTATCTATTCAAGGATGACACCCTGTATCCGGTGCCTGCCGAGCAGCGAGAATTGGTCAAGGAACTGTTCTCCATCCTTCCTTACCGGCATGATGCACCTCAAACGGTATCCACTAAAAACGTCGACCGTTTCGTGTCACAAGTCGTCGGCATGCTGGAACAAATCGGGCATGTGCATATCGCTGATGCTGTCCGCAGCAAAATCGAAATGGCTCCACTTGTCGCCAAAGTATATTTGGATGAAACGGATGATGTGCTGCATGCCAATGTTTCTTTCCATTATGGAAATCACGTCATCCAGCCAGGACAGCCACAGACAGACATGCCTATGATCAAGCGTCAAGCAGCCAAGGAAGATGCCGTCCTTCAGCAATTGCATGCTGCTGGGTTCCGTTTCTCAAAAGGCCGCTTCCATTTGCTCAATACAGAGTATATGTATCTGTTCCTCCATGAGCATTTGCCGTCTTTACAGGAAATCGCGGAAGTGTACATTTCTGATCGGGTACAAGCGATGCAAGCCGATGATCAGCACGAGGTCTCTTCTTCGATCCGGCTGCAGCAGGAAAAAGGCATGCTGGAAATCAGCTTCGATGTTTCCGGTTTGTCGGAAGCACATATCAATGATGTACTGCAGGCGATGATCGAGAAGAAACGATATTATCGCATACCTGATGGCGCATTGCTCGATTTGGAACAAGAATCGACGGAGAACTTCCAAGACTTCCTGGAACAGTTGCAAATCAAGAAAAACCAGCTGCAAAATCAGCATATCTTCGTGCCAATCGCTCAAAGCATGCAGGTGGAGGAATCCCTCCGCGGGGCAGAAATGGAAGCTGCCTTCCGCACATTGATCGAGAGGCTGCGCCATCCGGAACAGATTGAATTTGCCTTACCGGCCGGACTGCAGGCAGACTTGCGGGATTATCAATTGACCGGATTCAAATGGATGAAGACGCTCGCTTACTATGGTCTTGGCGGCATCCTTGCCGATGATATGGGACTCGGTAAAACATTGCAGACGATTTCCTATCTGACTTCTGAACGAGAAGCTGATCCAACAGCACGCCCATCACTTATTGTCGTACCTTCCTCTCTGCTTTATAACTGGCAGAAGGAGTTCGAAAAATTTGCACCTAATATGCGTACACTGGTCATTTCCGGCTCGGTAACGGAACGGCAGGAACAGCTTTCCCGATTGGAAGAGCATGATATCATCATTACTTCTTATCCATTATTACGGATCGATCACCATGTGTATGCGGGACAGTTATTCGACAGTCTGATCCTGGATGAAGCACAAGCAATCAAAAACCATGCGACCCAGACCGCCAAATCCGTCGGACTGATTCAAGCTGGTAAACGATTCGCACTCAGCGGCACCCCGATCGAAAACAGGCTGGAGGAGTTATGGTCCATCTTCCATACGATTTCCCCCGGGTTGTTCCGCAGCAGGAAATCATTCACCGATATGGAACCGGAAAAAATTGCCCGGATGACTCGTCCGTTCATCCTGCGACGAGTAAAAACGGATGTGCTGCATGAACTTCCCGAAAAAATCGAGACGACGAATTATTCGGATCTTACGCAGGAACAAAAAGAAGTTTATGTCGGCTATCTGGAACGAATCCGGAGAAAGATCGACAAAACGATTGCCGAAAAAGGTTTTGACCGAGGTAAATTGGAGATCCTGGCCGGGCTTACCCGACTGCGCCAGATCTGCTGTCACCCATCTCTGTTCATCGAGAATTACACTGGACAATCCGGTAAACTGGAGCAGCTGCTCGAGGTTATCAGGGAGCTGAAACAAAGTAACAAACGCTTCTTGATCTTCTCCCAGTTTTCCAGCATGCTGGAAATCATCAAGCATGCATTGGACGATACCGACGTCTTCTATCTCGATGGCAGTACACCTTCCAAGGAAAGAATGCAAATGGCAGAAGCATTCAATGAGGGTGAAAGAGACGGCTTCCTGATCAGCTTGAAAGCTGGTGGCACAGGACTGAACCTGACGGGTGCAGATACAGTCATCCTCTTCGACCTATGGTGGAACCCAGCTGTCGAAGAGCAAGCTGCCGGGCGTGCCCATCGGATCGGACAAAAAAATGTCGTCCAAGTGATCCGCCTGCTCACGCGCGGAACGATCGAGGAACGAATCTTCGAATTGCAGCAACGCAAGCGCGCACTTGTCGATCAAATCATCCAGCCTGGGGAAACGATGCTGAACACACTTACAGAAGATGAGATACGCAGCCTGCTGTCGATGCAGGATGAGTAAAAAAGTAGCAAGCCGTGGTGGCTTGCTACTTATCTTTATTAGGCAGATTCCATTATTTCTTCAAACTTATCACTTACATTACTTCTACTATGTAAAATCTCTTCTATACCTCTATGATCATCTAAACTCAAAACCCTCCACCAAATAAGAAAAGACATCTCTATCGTTTAGCAAACCCTTCATAATCCCTCTACTCAATTTATCATCAACAGATAAGGTAATATTTTCATTTTATGGTATTATCAATAAGATTACTAAATCTGTATAAAAAGAAGGTACACTAATGGAATTCATCACTGAAAAACTATTATTTATCGCTCTGTTTATTTTTATCATCCATTCGATTGAAACATTGGCATACGCTGTGAGGTTATCAGGTGCAAGAGTTAAAATGATAGCATCAGCCTTATCCCTATTCAACATCATGGTCATCGTTTCAAGAATGGCCAATATGATGCAGCAGCCTTTCACAGGCAGCTTGATAGATGCTGCTCCAAAAGAAAACACGCTGGTATTCGTTGAAACACAGTTTCGTATTCTTATTGGAGCATCGACTGTCGGTACAATTTTCGGGATCATATTACTGCCCACGTTCATCGCGTTGTTTTCCAGGGCAATCATTCATTTATCAGAGGAAAAAGGCTCTGTGCCGTCCTTAGTGAAAAGGATATTTTCCTTGCAATACATCAAACGAGGTATCACGCATTTCAGTCTCCCCAAGTTTTCCTATCTGCGGGGAACGAAAATGAAAGATATTCCGCTCAGGCTATTTTTCGTCAATATGATCATAACAGCAATTTATACCATCGGTGTGTTAGCCGCTTTATATGCAGCCTTGTTAGCTCCGGAAAGATCCTCTACGGCAATCATGGCCTCAGGCTTAATCAATGGGATTGCAACAATACTATTGGTTATTTTCATCGACCCCAAGCTGTCTGTCATAGCTGACGATGTCGTGAATCAGAGGGGCAGTTATCATACATTAAAAAGTATGTCATTGATGATGGTAACTTCTAGATTACTTGGTACGCTGCTTGCGCAATTATTTTTTATCTGGGGAGCAGAGTATATCGCTTGGTTCACTAAATTCATTGTGTGAATGCGAAAGCCCACTTAACTGGATTCAGCTAAGTGGGCTTTCGTGTCTATTGCTATATTCAACTGCTTTTAAGTGCAGCATGTCTCCGCTGTTCCTGCACAAAGATGATACCGAGCTCATGCGGCTCGCCTTCATACATCGCTCGTTGCTTGATCCGGATTTCGCCTTGTTCGTCACGGATCTCCATCTTGCAATACTGGCTGTTCGACTGGATTGCTTCATAGAAAGCCCGTTCCGTTGTGACGCGGATGCCGTTTACCTTCTCGATCAGCTCACCAGCCAATAACCCCAACCTGTCAGCTGGACTCTCCGGAATAACAGCAAGGACAAACAAACCTTTACTGCTTTCTGTATAAAACATCGCGCGCTTACGATCTTTATTACGGAAGGATAGTGCGATTGCTTCTCTGCCGATAAGTGCGATGACAAAGGCTGCGATAGCGAAATAATAGGAATAAACGCTTGCCAGACTCACTGCTAGGGTAAGCAGCGCCAAAAACAAGACTGCCTGCCCTTGCTTACGCGCTTCGATGAACGCCGGACGGCCTTTGGCAAAGCCATCCATACCAGTCAGCAATGGCACAAGCAGAAGCCCATAATTCGATCCATTCAAATGGAAGTACGGCCACCAAGGAGCGAATGGCTCGATTGCACCGGCCGGCACTAATAGAAAGAATGGAATGAATAACAGCTTACGGAAGCGATGCTGGCCGATCCAACGTCCGCGTGGCCCCTTTACCAGCTCGGGCAGGGTATCTTCTCTTTTCGTCTTAAGGAGCAGAATGGCTTCTGCAATCATGACAATGCTCATGATGAGCGCTAAGCTGATCCAATTCAGACCTTCCATATCATCTGCCCATCCAGGTGGCAGATATTCAGCAGCATATGGAGCTGCGCCGACGGCAAGCAAAAAGCTGAACCCCAAAATATAGGCGGACGACAGCCAAGTGAAACGAAACAGCAGTGTAAGTACAATCGTCACGGCGCTGATCAGTAGTACGACAGCTGGTGCTATGACGATTCCCGCTCCGATACTTGCTGCAGTAAGCAAAAGTCCGAAAATAAGCGATAGAACCCAAGTGCCTGTCCACTCTTTGCCAAAATCAAATACCTTCGTACCAAAATTATTCCGCTCTTTCCTGATTCTGCGGCTGGAAACGATTAGAGTCAGCAGCAATGCCCAATAAAGCAGTGGATTCAAAAAGAAGTTTCCGATCCCATATAGCAGTTCGGTCAACCAATCATTCACCATTATGTGTCTCTCCCTATAAACCAACTCTTATGTATACTGTCTATTCTAACATGATAGTCCACGTTTTCCTATGGCAATAGAAAAAGCCTCCCTATCGAAGGGAGGCTCCATATCATTGACGGAAAAGCTCTTGCAGCGCTTTGTCCATTTGATTATCATGCTTGCCATCGCGTACCTGCTCGATGATCTTCGTTTGCAGCAAATCTGCCGTTTCCTGATCCACTTCACCTGTTGCTTGCAAATCGTTATCCTGCTGGAATTGTTTTACTGCTGTTTCCGTTTTTTCATTGAAAAACCCGTCTTTACGGCTCGGCTCATATCCAAGACCTTCCAGCATGATTTGCAAGTTCTTGATTTTGTCATTATTATCGTTAAACTTCAACGTTTCCTTCTCGTCCAATTGAATCGGAGAACTGTAGAAGTACTCTGGCTGATCCACTTCAACAGTTGGTTTGATACCTTTTTCATGGATCCAGTCTCCGTTAGGCGTCAACCACTTGTACAAAGTCAACTTGAGCATGGAATCATTCTGCAATGGCACTGTTTGCTGTACAGTACCTTTTCCGAATGTCGTCTTACCGACCAGCTCATATCCGCCAGCCTGACTCATAGCACCTGCAAGAATCTCAGATGCAGAAGCACTGCCCTCATCAATCAGGACATTGATCGGATATTTCTTCTTCTCATCTAGTTCGGTATAAAATTCTTGTTTTTCTCCATTTTTATCTTCAATCTGCAAGTAAGGTTTATCACTAGGCACAAAGTTCTTCAGAATATCCTCCACAGTCGTCAGGATACCACCTGGATTACCGCGGACATCGATGACCAATCCATCGATACCGTCTTTCTCCAACTTATCCAAAGCAGTTTTGAATTCTTTAGCTGTACTTTCGGAGAATGACGTGATTTCCAAGACACCAGCTGTCTTTCCGTCCACTTCTTTCGTATCGGCATAGACAGTTTCAACCGGTATCTCGTCCCGGGTAACGTCTATCTTCAATTCCTCTGATACACCTGGCCGCTTAACCGACAAAGTCACTGTTGTCCCTTTTTCTCCACGAATTTTATTTACTGCTTCCTGGAGATCCAAACCTTGCAAGGAATCACCATCAACTTCCAGCACTTGGTCGTTCGGACGCAAACCCGCTTCCTCTGCAGGGGAGTCTTTGATCGGTGCCACAATCGTCACCTGTTTGTCCACCATGCTCACCTCTGCACCGATACCTTCAAATGAAGATTCCAGCTGCTGATTCAATTGTGTGGATGACTCTTCATCCAGGAAAGAACTATATGGATCATCCAGCGTTTCCAGCATACCCTGTATGGCTCCTTCTTGCAGCTGCTGGGCATCTGGCTTGGCCAACGCATTATCCTTAATTAGTTCATATGCATTCTCTACCTCACTCAAACTGCCAGCATCATCTGAAACAGATCTGGAGCCGGAATCTTCCTTCCCTGCATATGATGTAAATGCATAGCTGCCGCCAGCCCCGACAACCAATGCCAAAATGATCGCTATCACGAATGTCGCTTTTTTGATCTGCACGTTCGCCTCTCATCCTTTCTCACTTGTCCAATCGGTTAATCCTACTATTATGCTAAACTCCCTCTATCTTATCACTAAAAGAAACAGATGATGTGAAAAAGGCATCCCCTTTGAAGGGGAATGCCTTTTTCATTTTTATATTAGAAATATTTCATTGGGTCTACTGCATTGCTTTTCGCACCATTCCATTTACCTTCATGGATTTCGAAATGAAGGTGGGGACCTGTTGAACCCCCTGTATTACCCATCTTAGCAATTTCTTGTCCACGTGATACACTTTCACCAACGGATACTTCTCGTTTATCCAAGTGACCGTAAAGGGTTTCATACGTACGGCCATTGATGGAATGTGTAACGATGATAACATTACCGTAACCATTCATCGTTCCGCTATACGAAACAACGCCACTAGCAGCAGAATGTACTGGTGTACCGATTGAATTGGCAATATCCTGTCCATAGTGATTGCCAGTAGATCCGCTACCGAATGGATCATTACGGACACCGAAGCCAGAGCTCAGACGACCTTGTGCCGGCCAAGAGAAGATACCAGCTTGTGCCGATTTGGCACTGGATGAGCTGCTTGAGCTACCTGAGCTGCTTGAGCTGCTGCTCTTAGAAGAGCTGCTTGATTTAGAGCTGGATGAAGATGACTCGCTTGCTGCAGCTTTTTTCGCTGCTTCAGCTGCAGCTTTTGCTTCTGCCGCTGCTTTCTCCTGAGCTGCCAAATCAGCTTGCTCGGATTCTGCGTTTTCCTGCGCTAGACGAAGTGCTTCTGCTTGGTTAGCTGCAAGCTCTTTTTCTTCTTCAGCAGAAAGGATTTGATCCCCTAGCTTCTCATATTCATCCTCAAGCTGCTGTTTCAAATCCTCTTGTTCACTTGCCTGGGATTTCAGGTCAGCTTTGATGTCTTCCAGTTTTGCTTTCTGATCTTCCAGGTTTTGCTTTTCATCTTCGCGCTGCTGCTTTTGGTCCTCAAGCTTCTGCTTCGCTTCGATGTAACCGTTCAAAAGCTCCTTATCGGAATCCATGATAGTTGTAACGGCGTTCAGACGATTTACCATATCACCAAAGTTCTTGGAGCCCATCAATACTTGCAAGTACTGTACGTCCCCGCCGTTTTGCTGAATGCTGACAAGACGGTCGGATAGTTTGTCTTCGCGTTTGTCGATATCTTTTTCCGTTTCGACGATATCACTAGAAATTTTCTCGATTTTCTCGTTTGTTTCCGTGATTTCATCTTCTTTGTCACTCAAAGCATTTTCATTCTTGTCAATCTCGTTGTTCAAATCATCCAGCTTCGCCATCAGATTTTCCTGCTCAGCCAGGTTATCAGACTGCTCGGACTTGGCATCATTGATTTCACCTTCGAGCTCGCTTTGCTTACTGCTGTTCTCCTGCTGTTTCTTCTGCAGTTCATCAATCTCGCTCTGAACGTCAGATGAGGATTTCGCAGACGTCTGAATCGGAGTATGTAGGATTGTTCCTGCAGCTAATGCAGCTACAAGAACGGGCTTGATCATCTTCTTCATTCTTCTCTCATTCCCTTTCTTCCTTTACAAGCGTTTATGTTGTCAGGTTATTTAGACTTTAAGAAATTTACGGACACTCATGACACTGCCCCAGACACCGATAATTGCCCCGATTGCAAGTAATATTCCTGCAAGCTGGAAAGCAAATGGCGCATAAGGAAGGATCTCGACGAAACCAATGCTGATATTATCCGTCAAGTTACCTGACAGATAATAGTATCCGACGAGCACTAGTGCAACTGGAATGATCGCTCCCAATACTCCAAGCAGCAGGCCTTCAATGAAGAATGGCCAACGGATGAAGGAGTTAGTCGCCCCAACCAGTTTCATGATGCCGATTTCCCTGCTTCTGGCAATGATCGTAATTTTGATTGTGTTTGAGATCAGGAAGATAGCCGTGAATACCAGCCCCAGGATAAGAACTGCACCGATTATACGGGCGTACTTACTCACCGCAAAGAGATTCTCTACTGTCGCTTTTCCGTAATCCACTTTGTCCACTCCGTCCAGCTTTGCAATCTCGTCAGCAACGGAGGCTGTATCATGCGGATCGGACGTCTTGACGATGTACGTATCACTCAATGGGTTGTCTTGTTCGAACAAATCCCAATCGGTCTGCCCCATGTCTTCCATCAGCTGGTTTAACTGCTCATCTTTGGAGGAATACTTTACAGAACCGACTTTATCAATCCCTTCAAGCTCACCTTGGATGGATTGCACTTGATCCTGAGCAAGCGTCGGGTCGAGATAGACACTCATTTCGACATCAGACTCGATATTGGTTGCAAACTTATTCAAGTTGAACACAACGGCCAAGAATACACCTACTAAAATCAGTGTCACTGTCACCGCCCCGATGGAGGCGATGGTCATCCAGCCGTTCCGGAATATATTTTTGGAACCTTCTCGCAAGTGGCGTTTCGTGGTATTAAACTTCATACCCATATTCACCTCCTGCTTCATCGCGGACAATGCGACCATTTTCAATGGCGATGACACGTCTCTTGATCGTATTCACGATTTCCTTGCTATGCGTTGCCATTATGATGGTTGTGCCTTTTTGATTGATATCCTCCAGCACCTTCATGATGCCCCAGGATGTCTCCGGATCAAGGTTACCTGTCGGCTCATCGGCAATGACGACCTTCGGATTATTAGCTATTGCCCGGGCAATGGCTACACGCTGTTGTTCCCCACCGGAAAGTTCATCCGGCAGTGATCGGGCTTTATCCTTTATCCCAACGAGATCCAGCACTTCCATGACACGATCCCGGATTATTTTAGGGGATTCTTCGATTACTTCCAAGGCGAAAGCGACATTTTCATAGACTGTCAACTTCGGAAGCAATTTGAAATCCTGATACACCACGCCGATTTTCCTTCTGACTTTCGGGATATGACGTTCTTTATATGTGCTTAAATCTTTGTTATCGACTTTTACAATACCAGTGCTCGGTTTCTCACCACGGAAGATCATTTTGACGAAGGTGGATTTACCGGCTCCGCTCGGTCCTACTAAGTACACGAATTCCCCGCTGTCGATATGCACATCGACACCATTCAGCGCTGTGACGCCATTGGCATAGGTCTTATGCACACCTTTCATATCTATCATGTTTAACTCACCTTTGTATTTATTCTAATCTGTAATCTGCTAATCTACTAACTAAGTATGTCGAACATTGACGAAAGCAATCGAAAAAGCTCTCGAACCTGAAACCATTATAACATCTTATTTCTATTTTTTTAGACATATTAATATTACATTTATGTTTCAAAATATGACAAAAGACTTGGTTTTTGAAATATTTTACGCCGTATCCTGTCGTTTCCACTCGCTAGAAATGCCTGAAAACACAACAAAATACCCATACATCTTGTGTATGGGTATTCGCCACCTATGCTCTATTCCTGCTGATTCTGAAGCCATTCGGCGATTTTCTCGGCCTCTTCTCCCTCAGCCTGACCGGCAGGCATCCCGCCTTTGCCGTTCTCCATTATATCCACAAGTTCTTCTTGCGTATACTTGGAGCCAAGATTATCCAATGGAGGACCGCCATTACCTCCGCTCAAGTCCTGCCCGTGGCACATGGCGCAGTTGTTTTCATAGGCTTCCTGGGGTGTTTCGGCTGCATCATCCTTACTACCGCAAGCAGACAGGATAAACATGCATGCAATACTGCTGCAGATAATCGCCATTTTTTTCAAGAGAATCGCATCCTTTTCTTTTGAGTGGAATAACGGTTCAGCTTGTATGTTACAAAAGCGTTACAGAAACTCTTATAATGTGGAACGCAAGTACGCGTTGATAAACGGATCGAGCTGTCCGTCCATTACAGCTTGTGTATTTCCGGATTCTTCATTCGTGCGATGATCTTTTACCATGGAGTATGGATGGAATACATAGGAACGAATTTGGCTTCCCCAGCCGATTTCTTTTTGTTCACCGCGGATTTCGTTCAACTCTTGCTGCTGTTTCTCGATCTCAAGCTGATACAACTTCGCTTTCAGCATCTTCATGGCATGTTCGCGGTTTTTGATCTGGGAACGCTCGGATTGACATGTCACGACAGTATTTGTAGGAATATGCGTGATCCTTACTGCCGAATCAGTCGTATTGACGTGCTGACCACCGGCACCGCTGGAACGGTACGTATCGATTTTCAAATCTTCTGTCCGTACATCCACATCGATATCATCATCGAATTCCGGCATTACATCACAGGATACGAACGATGTATGACGACGTCCTGAACTATCGAATGGTGAAATCCGCACTAGACGGTGTACACCTTTTTCTGCTTTCAAATAGCCATAAGCATTCAGACCTTTGATCAAGAGAGTTACACTTTTCACACCAGCTTCCTCACCAGGAAGATAATCAAGTGTTTCCACTTTGAAATTATGCTGTTCGGCCCAACGCGTGTACATACGGAGCAGCATGCTCGCCCAGTCTTGGGATTCCGTTCCGCCCGCACCTGGATGCAGTTCGAGGATAGCGTTGTCCTTATCATAAGGTTCACTTAGCAGCATAAGAAGCTCGAATTCATCAAGTGCCTCGCGCATTGATACGATTTCTTCTTCCAACTCGCCGCGAAGATCATCATCATCTTCTTCCTTCACCAATTCAAAGGAAACTTCCAAATCCTCATGGCGGGAAACAAGCTTTTCATAGCCTTCCACCGATTCCTTCAAGCCATTGGATTCGTTGATGATTTTCTGGGCCCCCTGCTGATCATCCCAGAACGTCGGCTCCAGCATTCGATCCTCAAGCTCGGCAATGCGGGCTTTCTTTTGATCTAAGTCAAAGAGACCCCCTAAAGTCAGTTAGTTGTTTGTCCATACGATCCAATTCATTTCTGATTTCTGCAAATTCCATTTTCTCTCACCTCATAAAAGTCTATAGCAAACACCATTTTAATCTATGACAAGGACAAGACCCGCGTAACAACTTGCCCGGATTTGCCACTATCATTGACCGTGGCAGTTCTTATATTTCTTGCCGCTGCCGCATGGGCATGGGTCATTTCGTCCTACCGTATCGCCTTTGACGATCGGGGCTTTTTTCTTTTTCTTTTCTGCTTGGGTATCATCACCGCTGACAGCTTGGACACCTTTTGCAACCTGTTCGCGCTGTAGGTTATCACGGATTTCCGCTTTCAATACGTAGCGAGTCACTTCTTCCTTGATGGAAATGATCATCTCTTCGAACATATTGAAGCCTTCCAGCTGATATTCCCGAAGCGGATCATTCTGGCCATAGGCACGCAAGTGGATACCTTGGCGAAGCTGATCCATCTGATCGATATGATCCATCCATTTCGTATCTACCGTACGAAGCAGGATGACCTTCTCGAATTCGCGCATTTGATCCGGCGTCATTTCTTCTTCCTTCTGTTTCAAATGCTCCCGGATTTTCTTAAGCAGCAATTCTTCGATTTCTTCTTCATCTTTATTCTTCAGCTCATCGACTGTCAGCTTGTCCTGCGGCAGCAAGTTGGCATGTGCGTATTCAACCAATGCATCGAGTTCCCATGCTTCTTCGGAATCGTCAGCTGTATATGCCTGAACAACTGCATGGACTGTATCCTTGATCATTTCTTCGATGATTGGGTTCAAATCCTCGCTGTCGATTACCTCAAAGCGCTGTTTGTAGATGATTTCACGCTGTTCGCGCAGAACATCATCATAGGAAAGGACCGTTTTACGGGAATCGAAGTTATTACCCTCGACTCGTTTTTGGGCGGATTCGACAGCACGGGAAACCATTTTGCTTTCAATTGGTGTACTGTCATCCATGCCTAGACGATCCATCATATTACGCATATTGTCAGAACCGAATCGGCGCATCAGTTCATCTTCCATGGACAAGTAGAACTGTGTCACGCCCGGATCTCCTTGACGGCCGGCACGACCGCGCAGCTGGTTGTCGATCCGGCGGGATTCGTGACGTTCTGTACCGATGACAGCAAGACCGCCAAGTTCCAATACACCTTCACCCAGCTTGATGTCCGTACCACGACCAGCCATGTTCGTTGCGATTGTCACCGCGCCTTTTTGGCCGGCATCCTCGATGATCTCTGCTTCCCGGTGGTGGTTTTTCGCATTCAATACATTATGCGGCACACCAGCACGTTTCAGCAGTTTGCTGATCAGCTCGGAAGTCTCGACAGCCACTGTACCGACAAGCACAGGCTGACCAGTTTCATGGCGGGCCTTGATTTCTTCGACGACCGCACGGAACTTGCCTTCCATGGATTTGAAAATGAAGTCGGATTTATCCTGGCGTGTGATATCTCTGTTTGTAGGGATAACGAGCACGTCCATATTATAGATATTGCGAAACTCTTCTTCCTCGGTCTTTGCCGTACCGGTCATACCGGCAAGCTTTTTGTACATCCGGAAGTAGTTCTGGAAAGTGATGCTGGCCAGCGTCATGCTTTCGTTCTGGATCTGCAAACCTTCCTTCGCTTCGATAGCCTGGTGAAGACCGTCGCTGTATCGGCGGCCCTTCATAAGACGTCCAGTGAAGCTATCAACGATGATGACTTCGCCTTCTTCCACCACATAATCCGTATCACGCTGCATCGTTACATGAGCTTTCAGTGCTTGATTGATATGATGCGTAATGGAAACATTTTTCAAATCGAACAAGTTTTCCAAACCGAAGAATTTCTCCGCTTTGTTGATACCTTCTTCTGTAAGCAAGACAGATTTTGTCTTGATATCATTTGTATAATCTTCTTCCTTCTTCAACACACGAACGAAGGAGTTAGCTTGTGTGTACAGACTTGCCGATTTCGCAGCAGAACCGGAAATGATCAGCGGTGTCCGTGCTTCATCGATCAGGATGGAATCGACCTCATCAATGATGGCAAAATGAAGCGGACGCTGTACCATCTGATTTTTATACAGCACCATGTTATCCCGCAAATAGTCGAAGCCAAGCTCATTGTTCGTACTATACGTGATATCTGCAGCATAAGCATCCTGCTTCTGTTCCCTTGTCATGCCAACGCTGTTGAGCCCGACAGTCAAGCCGAGGAATTCAAATAGCGGGCGGTTATTTTCCGCATCACGACCAGCCAGATAATCATTGACTGTCACAATATGCACACCTTCGCCAGCTAAAGCATTCAAATAAGCAGGCAGTGTACTTGCTAGCGTTTTACCTTCCCCGGTTTTCATTTCGGCAATGTTCCCGCCATGGATGGCGATACCGCCAAGCAGCTGGACATGGAAAGGACGCATGCCGAGGACACGATCGGCCGCTTCCCGCACTGTCGCAAATGCTTCTGGCAGCAAATCATCCAAGGACTCACCATCCTGATAACGCTTTTTGAATTCCATTGTTTTTTCTTTCAATTGTTCATCTGTATATGCACGATATTCGTCTGCTAAACTTTCTATTTGTTCGGCTGTTTTCTGGGCACGGCTGACTTGCTTCTGCGTACCGTCTCCAAACACCCGTTTTAGTAGTCCACGCATCATAACGCTCCTCTTTTAAATCAAAAAAGTATAGTCCAAAAATAATAATAACACTAGGTTTGGCGGTTTACAAGAAAGGGAAATCAACCCAATCAAAAAAGAAAAAAATAGCGACGTCAACAGACGCCGCTTACCATGGAGGAGTGCCATGTCAGACATTCGCAGTACCGTAATCGCTACTCCAGCCGCTTAACCACCACCGTCAGTTGGAATGCACAGTCTCCAGAGGGGAGACTGCGGCATCCTGGTGGGGATCTTGCGGGGAAAAGGAAGCCTGCCCCTCAGAAGACACGTGATCTGGAGGACAGATCACGCTGCATTTGTTCGATGCACCAGCGCTCGAGCTGCTCTTGCTTCCATTGAAGTTCTGCCAGCCTTCGATTGGTCGCGGCAATGATCTCGACGAGCTGTGTGATCGTATGCTCATGCTGTGTGAGTTGGGAATGGGAGACTCGTTGGACAGCATTATCTGAATCCCTGATGGTCAGTACCCCCTTTTGTTGTAGCTGACTTATTTATAACATAGGTCTTTTGAAAGAAAAAATGACCGTTTTCGTAAAACGACCAAGGACTTTCCTCATAAAGTACAAGATTTCGGCACTATCCGACAGCTTTCATCTCTATTTTTAAGTGATTTTGAGATATTCTTCTTTCGTTTTTGCAAAACGGCATAAATTATTTTAAAAGAGCAGACGCTCCCAGCGTCCGCTCTGCATTTCTTTTATCAAGTAGGCTCAATCAGCCCATATCTGCCATCTTTTCGTTTATAGACGACATTCGTATCTCCTGTAACAGAGTTCGTATAAACGAAGAAGCTATGTCCCAGCATATCCATCTGCAAAATCGCTTCCTCGGAATCCATTGGTTTCAAGTCAAAACGCTTGTTTCGTACAATTTCGAACGAATCCAGATCTTCTTCATCTTCATTCGTTGCGACGACAGCACCAGCCGCACCTTCATTCTCCAAAGCAGCGAATGCATGCTTCGGTGCATCCCCGCTCTGACGGGAGCGCCGGTTCACTTTCGTCTTATGCTTTTTGATCTGCCGTTCCAGTTTCGTTACGACCAGATCGATTGCAGCATATAGATCTGCATGACTTTCCTCAGCCCGCAGCAGCAGGTTCTTCATCGGGATCGTCACTTCGATTTTCGACGCATTGTTATGCACACTCAAGTTAACGTGAACCTCGGAATCCACCGGGGAGTCGAAATACCTCTCCAGTTTGCCTACCTTCTTCTCGACGTAGTCCTTGATCGCTTCTGTAGCCTCGACATTCTCGCCACGAATATTGTACTTCATAACAAGTGTCCTCCTTTCATCCTTATGAGGATACTTTCTACATTCCCTTTACATATCCTTTATAAACAAAAAATAAAGACAGAAAAATGTGAAGTTATATCGAATTTTGACACGAATTGGACACGAGAAGAAACCAAACAAAAAACGCCCGAACTCTAATTGTCCGGGCGTTTCTTGTTTTATTTCCGTTTATCCAGGAATCTGCCATCAAGTGTTTGCATGCTCGCATATGGGTTGATGTATTTCGTACCCGATTGCTGCTGCTTCTTGATTGTCCGGATATCGATTTTCAGTTGATCGAAGATTTGCTGCACATGCTTGCTGATACGCTCATTTAGTGGCAGCAATGCCTTGCCGAGTTCTTGCTCTTCAGCTGAGAAAGGCGGCTTCAGTGCCTCCATCTGCTCTGAGCGGATACCCATGAGGTCGGTAAGGGAATTAACTACTTCCTCCCGGTTCTCGGAAGTAACCGGCTGACTGACAAGCGTATCCAATTCAGTTGTTGTATCATATAACGCCTGCACCCGGTTCATCAAACAGTGGCTCCAGATCCGAATTGCTGCTTACGTGTTTGTTTGACGACTTCTTTCCATGTGTCACGAAATTCAGTTATTAGATCCATTGCATTGCTGAGAGCCTGTTGATCGTTATTTGTATTTGCTTGGAAAAGCTGTTGATTTATAAAATCATACAGTGGCATAATTTCCTTCGAAATTGCTACCTCTGGATCAAGCGTAATCATCAGCTCACGCACGATATTCTGCGCCTTCTGAATACTGGTGTTCTTCGCTTCAATATCCTTCTTCTCTATAGCTTGCTGAGCAAATTTAATGAATTTGATACAGCCATTGTACAGCATGAGTGTCAACTCACCCGGAGAAGCGGTCTGGACGGAATTTTGCTGATACGCCTGGTAATTTTGTACCGACATAATTTTATTACTCCTTTAACACTTATCCACCAAAATTGGACATCAGATAAGAGGATTGTTGGTTCAGTTGGCTGATTGCTGATTCCATAGCGGAAAATTGGCGCCAGTAACGGTCTTCTACTTGTTTAAGATGGTCTTGGAAATCATCCATGCGATCCTTGATTTCATTTAGACGTTTTCCAAGTGTGAATTGTTGATTTGTTTTATCAGTATTACCTGCACGCTCGGTAATATTATCCATCGTTTTATCCAATGAATCCTCAATTCGGTTGACAATGCCTCGGCCATCTCCTTCTACATTGTTAGAGAACAGCTTGTACACACCTTCAGGATTTTCACGAAGGGCGGTTTTCAATTCATCCTCATCAATTACAAGTTTTCCATTTTCAAGATAGTTCTTGGAAGTTGTAATCCCTATCTGAGCAAGCTGGGTATACTCCCCACCATTTTCAACCTTGTTGTACCAAGCAGAACGTAATGAGTAAATACCACTTTGCAGGGCTGTTTCCCCTTTAAGCAATCCGCTTTTCGCCTTTTCTTCCCATAGCTTGATCTCATCTTCCGACATCTCTTTTTTCTGTTCATCTGTCAATGGCGGATAATCGCGATAGGATTTCTCGCTAAGCTTTGTATTCACGTCTTCGACAATCTTATTGTATGAATCGACGAATTCTTTGATTTTGTCGTATGCAGCGTCAACGTCATTGTCCACTGTTATGTTGATTGCACTTTCTGTTGTTTGATTAAAGGTGAAAGAAACACCACTTAATGTATAACTATTTTTATTGGAACTAATAGTAAGTGCGCCGTTGTACGTAAACTCGGCATCTTGTGCACCCTGCTTTGCGCTTGGGTCCAGTCCCAGGAATGTATTTAAAAAGCTGCCTTCATCAAATACTATTTCTTGATCTGTTGAACTGTTTTTACCGGTTTCTTTCTTTTCCATGACAACCTGACCAGACTGTTTATCGTAAAAAGCACGAATTCCAAGATCTGGATCATCTGTTATTTTCTTTAAAATAGAGTTGAGACTGTCCGTAGTTTTAACATTAAAAGTCTTAGGTGGTAAAAGTTCACCGTTTTCATCATACGTACTTAGCGAGAATGTACTATCAGCTGTAACTTTTGGATTATCTGCAAAAGTCTGTCCATTAATGGCAGCGTCAGGATCAAAAGTTTTTGTATCAGCCTTTTCACTTAAAACGATGGCTGCTTTCGCAAGCTTGTTAACTTGGATGGAATATGATCCATTAGAAGCATTTGATGCCGCAGTTGCGGTGACTGCAGAACTTGTTGATGAAGTTGACTTTACATTGTACGCTGTCGTTAATTTCATATCACTAACTATTGAATCAAAACTTTTCAAAGAAGCATTAACTTCGCGTAAAGCATCCTGCTGCCATGTCAATTTCGTCTCTTCTTGTTGCATCTTATATAGCTTTTGCCGTTCCGCATTCATCAGCTGTTCCACCATGGAATCTGTATCGATCCCAGAAGCAAGTCCCCCTACACGCATTGAATTGCTACTACTACTGCTTGAAGAAACACTATCTACCATATGATCACCTGCTCCTTAAATTTTCTTATCAACGAGAAGTCCCATGAATTCAGCCATCTTGGCATAGCCATCGAGCAGCTTCTTCGGTGGTATCTCTTTAATGACTTCTTGTGTCTCTGAATCAATCATTGTCACATAATAACGATCTAACTTGTCATGTAGTTCGAATTTCAAGCTCGTGTGGGATGTTTCCAAAAATTGATTCATTGTCTCAATTACTTTCTCGATATCTGATTTATTAGAGTCGATATACGATTTAGAGCTGTCTGAAGCAGTCTCCTTTTTATGTACTGATTCGCTTTCTGCAGGACGATTATGTCCCGACGGTTGTGTAACATGCTGTGAAGCGGAAGATAACTTGTCAATCATCAAAGGCCAACTCCTTGCACATGTGTTTCTTTTTATATCGGCAAAATGAACAGGATGTGAAGCGGCAAGTATAAAAAAAATGCACAAAAAAAGGGCCCAGCGATTGATATGCTCCCCTTTAAGTAGACAGTGAAAAATAAAACTGTTTACTTGAAGGGGAATTTTTATTTGCCTAATTATCGTTTCACAAAAGAATTAAAACTAGAAATCATCCATGCTTGCGAATCAGCCAGTATTAAGCAGGTGGCCACAGCTTATAACGTCAATCCATCCACAATAAAGAAGTGGAATCAGCGATATCGCTTGCTTGGTGAAGGTGCTTTAGAAAATAAAATTATTTGGAAAACCTACACGAAAGAGATCAAACTGGCTGCTGTAAAAGATTATCTATCCGGTCAATACTCCAAGAACGAGCTACTAATAAAGTATGGAATTTCCACTGATAGCCTTCTGACAAAGTGGATAAACCTTTATACTAGTCATAGAGAATTGAAAGACAGCGGGAAAGGAAGTTTAATCTCTATGACCAAAGGGAGAAGGACGACATTTGAAGAAAGGCTGGCTATCGTAAAGGAATGTCTTGATGCCGGGAAAGATTATCGGAAGACAGCTGAAAAACATCAAGTATCTTATCAACAGGTATATTCCTGGGTGAAGAAGTTTTTGGCCGAGGGTGCAGAGGCTCTTCAGGATAAACGAGGATCAAATAGGGACGAGAAGCTTCTTTCTCCGGAGGAGAAAAAAGCTAAGGAACTGGAACTGGAGAATGAAAGGTTGCGTGCGGAACTTGCCTTTCTAAAAAAGCTGAAGGAATACGAAGGGAGGCGTTTCTAAAGCTGCCGCCAATAGAGAAATATACCCTGCTTCAAGAAGTGATAGCCGAGGGGTTTTCCACTCAACTCGTTTGTGAGATAGCTGGAATCGCAAGGTCGAGTTATTATAAGTGGCTTAAACGGGTTGACACCCCCCTAGATATCGAAAACATGGTCATTGAAGAGGAAATGCGTCGATTGCACACGGAACATAATGGTATCTATGGATACCGTCGCATGAGACTGTACATCCAAAAATTCATGAAGAAACCTATTAATCATAAGCGCATCTATCGCCTGATGAATAAGGCAAAGCTAGTCTGTGTCATACGAAAGAAAAGACCTGCCTTTATTAAATCTACTCCTCTCTATACTGCGGAGAATATCTTAAATCGTGAATTCCAGGCAAGCGCACCAAACAAGAAGTGGGCAACGGATGTAACCGAGATGAAATACGGAAACAAGAAGCTGTACCTCGGTGCCATCTTGGATCTATGTGACGGGTCTATCGTCAACTATGTTTATTCTAAATTGAATAATAATGGTTTAGTCATGAACACCATAGATGGTGCACTGGAGAAAGAACCACAAGCCACTCCCCTTCTACATAGTGATCGTGGCTTCCAATACACTTCGCATGCATTCAAAAGAAGGATAGATACACAAGGTATGACACACAGTATGTCAAGAGTGGGGCGCTGCATTGATAACGGACCAATGGAGTCATTTTGGGGTGCGCTAAAAACTGAAATGTATTATTTAAAGAAGTTTTCTACATATGAAGAACTGGCTTCAGCTATCGATAACTATATCCATTTCTACAATACAAAAAGATTACAAGAAAAAAGAGAAGGCCTTAGCCCCCTCGAATACAGGGCTAAAGCCTTCTAACTATCTTTATTATTTCCACTGTCTACTTGACAGGGGGCAGTTCATATGTGCACCCTTATCTGCCGATTCTTAGTTGTAAACGATACCGCCGTCAATTAATACAGATTGACCTGTCATGTAATCTGAATCCTCTGAAGCGAGATACGAAACGAACTTCGCAACATCTTCTGGCTCCTCACTGCGTCCAACGGCGATATCATTGGTGAACTTCTCGAAAGCCTGGCCTTTCTCAAGCCCCATATAGTCCACCATTTTTTCATCGATTCTCTCCCACATGCTCGTACCGACAACACCTGGGCAGTAAGCATTCACGGTGATTTTATCCTTCGCTAGCTCTTGTGCTGCCACCTGGGTCAACCCGCGCACTGCGAATTTCGTAGCGGAATACACCCCAAGCAAACTAAACCCTTTATGACCAGCGATGGAACATGCATTGATGATCTTTCCGCCGCCTTGCTTTTTCATTTGTTCAGCGGCAGCTTGCATCCCCAATACGGTACCGTTGACGTTGATGCTGAATATCTTATTCAAATCATCTTCCTGCACTTCCAAGATTGGCGCAACTTGATCGATACCGGCATTATTGACGAAAACATCGACTGAACCGAATGCTTCTGTAGCTTTCTCTACCAATTGGAACATATCGTCACGCTTGCTTACATTCACCGGGATACTGATTGCTTCCACTCCATTGTTTTTTAGTTCCTGCGCCGTTTCATTCGCTTTGTCTTCCTGCAAGTCGCTGATCACAATGTTGAAGCCATCATTTCCGAGTCGTGTTGCGATCGCTTTACCGATTCCTTGTGCCGATCCTGTGATTACTGCCGTTTTTGCCATTTCAGTCAGCTCCTTTTCTACTAGTTCATAAGTTGTTTTCCACTAGTAAAAAAAATTAAACCTGTAAATGTAAGCAGTTTCAAGTTATTTAATAGAGATTCGACTACTAGTACGTATTGCCTGCGTCAAAGTTGCAGTTGTTCTGGCGTTAAAGCTGACGCCTAACTGTACTGCTGTTTGAGCAATTTCAGGGCGCATGCCAGAGATGACAGTCTCGACACCAACAAGCTTCAATGCATCCACCAGATAGAAAATTTGCTGTGCGACCATCGTATCGATGATGATGACCCCGGAAAGATCGATGAAAAGTAAATCGACATCTTGTACTGTACATTCACGCAGCGTATTTTCCAAAATCAATTTGGCACGATTCGTATCAATGTCTCCAACTAAAGGAAGCAGTGCTGTCGTGTCGTTCAGCAGAATGACCGGGGAGCTTAGCTCATTGATCATTTCCTGCTGGGCTTGAAGCTTACGATTGGAATAGTGATGCATTTCTTCTGTCACTTTCAAAATCACTTGGTCAAAGGCGGTGATGATTATGCGTTGCCAAAGCTCGAACATTTCTTGGGAGACTGTATCTTTATGTATGGTATAAAACTCATTTATCAGATCCAAATGCTGTTCGCGTGTGTTGACAAATTCACGGATGATTTGATGTGTAGGTGTATTCAAATGATTCTCATCACGTGCCACAGTTATGATCCACTCTTCAAAACTTTTGCTGAAGGTCTCTTTATCTTCTACGAATATACGAAAGAAATGTAGATGGAAATCGTAGTTTTGCATTTTGAGGGTTTTAATCGTTTCTGGATCGGTAGAAGCGTAAACGCCTGAGCTGTTTGATTTATCAAGTTGCTCGTACCATTCCTCTGTTATGTCTTTCGCTCTCTCTTCCAAAAACAAATATAAGTCTTTATTCCTATGCATGCTCCTACTCCTCCTGCGGGTTACTTTCACACCTTTAAATATAAGTAATTCTACTCCTTTTGTAAAATAACAAGAAATAAAATGGAAATACACCAATCTATTTGAAATAGGTGAATCGCCTTCTCTATACCCACATCCTCCATAGACTAAACCTATTTTTACATAAAAAAACCGCCATTGAATGACGGTTTTATACAGGCTGGCTATATGCCGCGATTTTCTCTTGGATAAATTGCCAAACACGTTCTGATGACTTATCGTCCTGGAAGTGATGTACCCGGTCACGGATCTGTTTACGCTCATCCTCATACCAAGAGGGATTCTCCAAAAAGGAAGCCAAAGCATCTTGCAGTGCATCCTGAGATACCACTTTTGGTCCAGGAGTCCAGTTTGTATACGAATCGAGAATGAATCCCCGGTTCTGCTGATAAGAGTGTAAATCAACCGGTGTAAAGATAATCGGCTTATCCAGCAGCAAATAATCAAAATAAATGGAGGAATAATCCGTGATCAGCATATCCGCAAGCGGCATGATTTCATACAAATCCATTCCATAACGAGTCAGCATCTCATCCGTCAGCAGATGTACACGCGTCTGCATCTCGAAATGATTCAAAAACAGCTTCTCCTCAGCAGGATGCAGCTTCACAATCAGCTCCAGATTCTCCCGCTCCAGAAAATCATAGAACTGATCATTATCAAAACTCTCCATACCGAAAAGATTATCCCGGTTTAAATTCGTATCGGCTCGATCATTATGGGCCACTTGCCTGTAAGTCGGCATAAAGAAAATCATCCGGCTTTCACTGGGATCGATATCGAATTCTTCTCTTAGGAAATGTGTATCAGGCCGCTGTAGCAATAAATCATTCCGTGGCGCTCCGGTGAGTTGTATATGGTCTGGATTCAATTTGAAGCAGCGAAGCATCAAATCGCTGAAGAAATCCGAGTAAGAACATATATAATTGATGCTCCCCCAACGATCTGCCAACACATGCTTATTTTGCTCATTCTTATCAGCAAATCCCATCGCCTTCAGCGGGAAGCCATGCCAAGTATCGATGATTAGCTGATTTGGATTATAAAGCTTCTTATTATGCTTGATATTAGCTTCGGTGATAATCAGCACATCGGCTGCTTTAACCTTCTCCAGGAAATCATGCGTTTCTTGCTGTAGCAACAGCTCTACATCGAATGAATCCTCGATGGATAACGGTACATGTTTTGCTAGCGCATATGTGTTTGAGCCACTGCTGTTCCGGGCTACCATCACTAACTTCTTACGACCAGTTGCTGTAATTGATAATTGGTCTGGTCGATAAGGCGCCTCTCGATGCAACTGATCGATTTTCCATGCCCCACCCTTATTAATCAGCTCCAAACGGCAATATACTTTCTCAGACCTCTCCTGATCTTTCCATGTTTGTATTAATAGTAACCGTACAGATGCCCGCAAATAGCGATAATCGACGGAATCTACTTTAGGGTATGCTACTTGCCTTGTCACATCTGCCTCGATAAGCTTAAATTCTTCGCTGATATATCGTTGAGTGAAGAATCCTGCTAAATAGTCAATCTCTTCTTCTGTATGAATGACCAATTCAGAACCTTTAATCGCACATGTTAAAATATCATTCAGTACTTTATAGTAGAGATATTGCGGGTCATGTATCGCTTGTAATGGAATTTCGGCGGAGTTTTCTTCCTGCAGTGCCGTTTCCATAAGATCAACCACATAATCAAAATAATATGGTAAGACCATCATTTGGCATGCCTCAGTTGAAGGTAATTCATAAGCACCTTCGACAATAGATGGTAATGCCTTAAGTGTTGGCAAAGTCTCAGATTCTTCTACGACTGGAACAATCCCTCTTGCTAATGCTTTAACTGTAATCTGATGGGAATCCTCGTAGTTTCCATTTACAATTAAAGCTGTTGCTGATTCCAAAAGCGGCCAAAAATCATCTGTCGTATCTTGCCATACAATAGATTTGTCGACACCCAATTGCTGAGACAATTCATAAATGGCAGGCTTATCAGGGCCATCTCCGATAATCGTCAATAATGCCTTTCCCTGGAATGATTGAAAAGAAGAGAGAACTTGTTCGTAGTGGTTGTCAAATAAAGTGAGCTCTCCGACAGCAACAAAGTGTGCCTTATCCAAGGGGCGGGGTATAACCTCAGGCTTTTCTTGCAAAATCGGCTCTCCGATCTTATGCAACCATTGATCTTGAAAAGCATATCGCTGCACCGCTTCCTCCATTTGCTCATTCATGACCAAATGACTGTCACTGAATTTCAGCGCTTCTTCATTGCCATACTCCTCTGGTGCTCTTTGCAGCCAGGAATAAATCCGTGGCACCTGCCCATGCAGCTGTGCTACCGCCGTCCTGCATACATAATTCATTAACGGGATCTGTACCGAAACAATAACATCTGGCATGCCATGAAACTCAAGCGAACTCCTGTACCCTTCAATAAGCGTATCCGGACCCTCATACTCCAGCACCTTTTTCTCGCCATAATAATAAATAGCCGGCAAAGACTTCTCCCACTCAATATTCTCTGGACGATAGGATTGAAATACACGGACTTGATGTCCACGTTCTGTAAGGAAACTTGCTATTTTTATTAATGTTTGTTCTAATTGGTCGTTTCCATCAGCGTAGATCATAGTGAAGTCGATGATCATAGAGAAAACTCCTTGTTTATTTTATCGTTTGTAAGTTGATTAGCTTAAATTGGGAGTGTTGTCCTGTTAGAAAGTAACAGTTGCATTGTACCATGCTTATTTTATGTATTATAATAAAGTAGACATTTAATTGTTGAGTTTCTCATATTTAAGAATGGAGTGTATAGAAAGTTGAATATTATATACGCATTGAACGAAAAATTTGGACAACACCTATTTAATTCTGTTACATCTCTTTTGTCTTCTACTGAAAGAAGAGATATTACTCTTTATATAATCCATAGAGATATTTCTATTCACTTTATGAATAAATTTAATAATTTCTTCGTTAATTTTAATGTTAATATTAATTTTGTGAATTTAAGCGAATTGAATATTCTCATTAACGATCTCCCAACAAATAATAAAATTTCGATAGAAGCTTATTTTAGATTGTTTATTGGAAGGATTATAAATAAAGACGAAGACAGAGCAATTTATTTGGACTGTGATACGATAGTTAATTCCCCAATTGAAGATTTGTATTATCTAAACATAGATAATAAAGTTATTGGAGCTGTTGAAGATGCTTTGAAATTCAATAAGAAATTTCCTGATTTTATAGAAAATCTATCTCTTACAAATTATAATTATTTTAATTCAGGTGTTATGTTGATCAATTTAAAATTATGGCGAGAAAAAAATATTGAAAATAAGCTCCTTAATTTCTTGACTCATAAAACAGATAAGATTATCTACCATGATCAAGATGTCTTAAATTCGATATTAAATTTAGAGTGGTATGAATTGGATTATGCTTGGAATGTTCAAACATTCTTTGTGAATAAAGTGGATAGATATCTGGATAGTTTTAACCACCCTAAAATAATTCATTATATAGGTAAAAAGCCAAATGAATATGGCTGTGTACATCCACTTATTAAGTATTATAATGTTTACAATAATTACTTGATTAAGAAGAATGTTATGTTATGAGGTACTTCAAAAAAAAGATTCAGTGAACTAATATAAAAGTGAATAGAGTGAATAGAGTTCTAAAAAATATTATAAGATAGCAATGAGATACTTAACACTAAGTTTGACCATTTTTGTAAGTAGCCATCGCTAGTAGCGTTCGTTTAGTAAAAACCTTGTCGATATATCAAATTAAGTTTTAAACGTACATATCTAAACGTTCACAGCATGTTTTTTAGGGTTAGATTTTCTTAGAATTTAATTGTCCGCTATATATTTGTACACCTACCTTACTCTTTCTTGGCCTAACTCCTCTTTTCTATATGCGAAGAAAGGTATTAGAATTTTATGATTGCACAAGTATTTTAAGTCTGTTTTCTCATAGAAACTAATCTAGGCATGTACTGAAATTTTCATTTAATGATTTACAGTGATGTTAGTACTGATAATTTTTTTCTATTCATTTCGTATAGATTATCCCCTCCTCGAAATGTTGAAAATATGAACATCTTTTGTTTCTGCAAGAAATTTGCCAAATAAAATAGGCAGGTATCTCCAATTGGAGAATAACCCGCCTATTTTATTTAGCTACGTTATAGTTCTAGTACCAATATTACTTTTTACAGTTTTCAGGAGTGCAATCAAGAGTTGCTGTGATTGGGTATCTAAATCACCGAATACTTCTCCTATTTCCCCAAAAATACTTTTGAAATTGTCAATGCTAATATTTATATATGTATTTGAAAGTTCAGTAACCCAATTAAGGAAAGCGGATAAAGTCAGTTGTCTTTCCGAAAGATTATTTCCATATAATACCTGGCGTACTGGTCCCCAAATATCTCTCATTAAACATGAATTAAAATAAAAAACTTTCAATCCCTCTTTATCATCTACGGAAGAACTATCAATTCTCTTTTCTACAATACGCCAAACTTGTATAGAACTTTTAATTGCTTTTGTGCTTTGTCCTGATCTAGTAATTGATCCCGGGCGTGGTCTAACATAATATGTTGCATCAGCTACATTATAAATTTTCTTCGCTCGTAACATAGACGTAATCGTAAAGGGTTGATCTTCACCGAAATTAATATCTTCAGGATACCTTAATCCTCTCAAGAGTGATTTTTTGTATAACTTCCCACAGCTCCAAATACTGTAAAGAATTTGTGGTTCCTCCTCTAGATTAATAAATCCTTCTTTACTTAAAGGGCTTATTTTCATCATCTTAAGGGGCACAAGTTCTCCATCAATCAAGTGTTGGAAAGGAGCAGTAATTAAATCAGCATTTGATCTTGTAGCTGCGTTATACATTTTCTCAATGGCATAAGAGGGAAGGACATCATCTGAATCAAGAAAGAAGACATACTCACCAGATGCATGTTTCAGTCCCATATTTCTGCTTGCAGAAACCCCTCGGTTAACCGACTGTTGAAATAAGTTGATATTTGTTGGGTATTGCTTACTTTTTTGCTCTGCCAGTTGAAACGATAAATCAGTGGAACAATCGTCTATAATTATGAGTTCGACTTCATGAAAAATGCTCTGTCCAATGACAGAATCAATTGCTTCCTCAATATATGCTTCGACATTGTACATAGGCACAATAATCGTTACCTTGAAGTTTTTCATTTATTTTACCTCTAACCGATGGTTATCTCTTGTTCTAATACGGCTACTCGGAAACTCCTTGTCCATTATTTCTCGAAAGAACATAGAGTCCTTTTTATCTCCTCTAGCCTCCAAGCAGTGCATAATCATTTCATATACAACAAAATTTGCTTTATCCAGATTGATTGCTTCAAACCCAAATGTTAGAGCAAGGTCAATATCTTTGTTTTGAATAGCTAGTTTCATGACATTAACAAAATCTTTTTCATTAAATTTTATGGTTTCAGCCTGTGCATAAAACTCAGCACTCAACCCTATCATTCCATGGCCGAAAAGCACACGAGCGATTACATTGTTATGTTTGCTGGAATGAATATTCCCAACAATATATTCGAATAACTCGAACATTCTTAATTTAATTAATTTAGACAATAAGTGTTCTATCAAATTAAGGCTATCATCAATATTCGTCATTGTAATAAGTGATTCTAACTGAACAAATTCTTCATCAGAGATTACATTCTTAACCATATAGTGTAGTTCTTCTTTTTTTAATCTAATAGCTACAATTACTAAATCAAACAGATCAAAATAGTTGTCAGCGAAAAGATGAAGAGCTGAATAATCATTAATTTTTGAGTTTATTATCTCAAAATCACCTTCAGCCAGCAGCATTTTCATTTCTAGTCCTTTTGTTATCAATACTTGTTTTCTTTGTACCAATAAATGTACAAGGGATGCTGCTCCTATATCAAGAAGTGATTTTAGATATATCCGCTGTGAAGTTGGACTGTTCATTAAATTATTTTTTTCAATAAATTCAGCAACCTCATTATCGGAATGATTTGTTAACAATAACCCAAACAAGCGTTTTATAATTTCAGTGTCATTTTTATTAAAATTAATAGCCTTGCTATAATTTAACACAGCATTTGTTAGGTTCTTTTCTTCTTCATAAATATTACCCAACATTTTGTATGGAAGATATTCTAGGTAATTTACATTATTGATGACTTTCCATTGCTTATCCCAATTTAAATTTTTTAATTCTCTCTTAGCTTCATAATATCGATTTTGGGAATAATATATCCATGCTTTTTGCACACGGAAATCAATTGCACCAGACCATAGTTCGATGGCTTCTTCTACGATTTCCAAAGCTTCTTCGTATCTCTTTAAATTACCTAGACAATGAATCAACCTTTCTACTGCCAACGGAACCCATAAATAATATATCGATTCTTTTTTTTGAAAGGCTTTTTTATATAAATCGGCTGCCTCAGAAAAATTCATCTGAGATAAATTCTCATTTCCTAAGTTAAAATAATCAAATCCATCTGCATTATCCTTTAATTCTGTGTTGATTAGTGGTGTGTTTCGTGAATTTTTGTCTTTTGCCTTTATTGTATGGGCTAAGTAGCCCGAATGGTAGATCATTAAGTTTAATGATCCTATATATAGATTACCATTCTCCATTTGAAGCTGCTCATGGACCTTACGGTAGAAACTTATAGACGGGAGGTTTTTATAGATTCTTATTGTGGATGTGTGGGTAACCCCTTCACCCAGATCGCCTAAGAAGTTTACTTGTGTCACCATGAACGCATTTTCCTTACTACGATCAATACTCTTCAATTGAGTTAAGACATCCTTAAAATTCTCTTCATCCACATATTCATCGGCATCAAGATAAATAATCCATTGCCCGGATGCTTTTGATTGAACAAAATTACGTGCAGCTGAGAAGTCGTTTGTCCATTGAAAATCGTATACATGCTTCGTATATGATGCCGCTATTTCTTTTGTGCTATCTACTGAACCAGTATCTGCTATAATTATTTCATCAACTAAACCTTGAACAGAGTCTAAACATCTATTAAGAACTGATTCTTCATCTTTTGTAATCATGCAAAGTGAAATAAAAGGTTCCATTTTAATCCCCCTATACGAAATAAAAATATCGCATCAAATTATTTGATACGATATTTTTATAAAGGAGCAAAAATGCTCCTTTATAGATTAATTACTGTAGCAACTGAAGAACGCCTTGTGGCTGTTGGTTAGCCTGTGCAAGCATAGACTGTGCAGCCTGAGAAAGGATGTTATTCTTCGTGAAGTTCATCATTTCTTTCGCCATGTCAACGTCTCTCACACGAGATTCAGCAGCAGTTAAATTCTCAGAAGATGTGTTTAAGTTGTTGATTGTGTGCTCTAGACGGTTTTGGTTTGCACCAAGGTTAGAGCGGAAGCTAGAGACCTTGTTGATTGCAGAATCAAGAACATCAATCATAGAAGAAATCTCAGCTGACGTACCTGAACTGATATCTAGTGTCTCAACACCAAGAGCAGTAGCATTCATTGTTTGTAGAGAAACAGTCAATTGCTGTTTGCTGTTCGCACCGATTTGGAAAGTAACTTGTGTTGTAGTACCGTTAAGCAATTCTTTATTATTAAATTCAGTATCAGTAGAAATACGGTTGATTTCATTTCTCAACTCTTTGAATTCATCCTGTAATGCTTTGCGATCTTCGCCAGCAGTGTTCGTATCGTTGGAAGACTGAACTGCAAGTTCACGCATACGCTGTAGGATGGAGTGAGTTTCGTTCAAAGCACCCTCAGCAGTTTGGATTAGAGAAACGCCATCTTGTGCGTTTTTCGCAGCCATATCTAGACCACGGATTTGTCCGCGCATTTTTTCGGAAATAGCCAAACCTGCAGCGTCGTCGCCAGCACGGTTGATTTTAAGACCAGAAGAAAGTTTTTCTAGTGCGCCTTGTGTAGCAGAGTTGTTAGAGCTTAGTTTGTTGTACGTGTTTAGAGCTGAGATATTATGGTTGATTCTCATTTTAAAATTCCTCCTTGAGTGTAAGTACAGCCCACATCCTTGTGGTTTCATTGGTTCGCAGCGGTCGGCCGCCCGTGCTTTCCTTTGCTGTACTATTTATATCGGAGGAAATTAACAGATGTTTAGCTTTTTTCTATATTATTTTTCAAGAAATTGAGTAAATCGACAGATGTTTCGGCTGCTGCACTATTTTCTTGCTCGATAGCCAGGTAAACTTCTTTCCTGTGTATGGCAATCTCCTTCGGCGCCTCTATTCCTAGTTTAATTTGCTCTCCATCTATACTAAGGATTTTCAATTCTATATGGTCTCCAATTTTTACTGATTCTCCTACTTTTCTTGTTAAAACTAGCATATCACGCCCTCGCCTTCTCGGTTTGTAAAGGCGTGCGTGTGGAAAATCTATCATTTAGGATGATTTGCTCTCCAATTAGTGATTCAGCATTAATGACAAGCGGCGCCTGCAAGTTGATTGTACTGTCAATGAAAGGATCCCTCAAAGTCAAAATGGATAAAATCTTCACTTCTTCTGGTTTTGTTATGCCGAGATCTTCTTTCGTTTGCTCACTCAAGTCAAAAGTATAATCCATTTGAAAACGATAAGGACTGGCTACTACAAAAGCAACTACTGCTGTCGTTGTACTTTGCAGAATTTGAAATACTGGATTATCCGGAAAATCAATCAATACAAATGTCTTCTCATCATAGAAACCCGGTAAACCTTTCTCAAAGCGAATTATCTTCTCTTCATTTATAGTCATTTTGCCAAAGTATTTTGTTTCAATTTTCATCATTAAGCTCCTCATATATTTAACTCGAAACCATTGACTCCATAAAACTTCAAGCCCTCAAAATCTACTTTTAGTGATTGGTATTGTTTCATTCCAGTATGTACTTGACCTGGCTGGTAATTGTATTGCGGTTTCTGCGCTGTATTTTTTATCTCTGGCGCGTTGATTTTTACATTGATATCCAACTCGGAGGGTTGATAATCAATCTTGACGGCAAAGTGCGATGGAATCCATCCAATTCCAAACTCTTTTATTTTGCGTTCATATATCCTTTTAGCCTGTGAAACAATTGGATCGCCGCCTTTTTCGATTTTCATCATTTCCTTTCCTTCCTGAACCCGACGAGCTATACCTTCCAAGTAAGATTTTTTTCCATGTTCAGCAAATTCCTCGGTCCGCTTGAAAACTGACTTCAAATCCATATCGTTCCAAGCCTGAGTCTGGTCGATCGTGAGCTTGGATGGTGTAGTATGCATCGTAACTTCCGCTTCTGGTTGACGGATAGTTTGCTCTGCTCCAGGCTGTTGAATGCCAACTGTCGCATCTGTTGTTTGTAGACTTATTTTAGCTTGCTGGGATTGTATTCGTATTTGAGGCAATTGCATATACATAACTCCTCTCTAAACAAAAAGCTCCGCCAGCTGGCAGAGCTCTATCTATTTATCGTAAGAAATCCATCAAAGTCGGTTGAATTATCCGCGCACCTGCTGACATCGCAGCACGATGCACTGCCTCCTGAGATACCATATTCATGATGACTTCTTCCATCTCGGCATCTTCATTATTAGACATCAATTCTGTGGCAGAAAGCTCTTGGTCATCCAATCGAGATGATACAAGATCCATCCGATTCATACGTGCACCTAAATCAGCACGTTCATTAATCAGACTATCGATATTTTCATCAACAGTACCGATGTAACCATCCAAATCTTCATCGGCAGCATCAGAACGTAGTGCAGCAGAGAAATTCTCTAAATCATTGAATAATTTCTCTCCGAACACAGCATCTGCATCCACATTCACCTTTACATCGACGCCCTTGGATAAAGCAAGGTTAACTGGATTCGAGTTAATATTCACCGCCGCACTTCCATCGTTATTAATCGTTACAGGTGCTGTATCGGTGTTAGTTCCGTTGAAAATATATTTACCATTTACTTGGGTGTTAGCAATTGTCGCCAACTGCTCTTTTAACTGGTCGACTTCCTCGGCAATATTCTCCCGCTGTCCTTCTTCATATGTTCCATTGCTGGCTTGAACTGCCAGTTCTCTAATCCTTTGTAGCGCACTTGTGGCATTACCTAAAGCAGAATCAGAGTTATCGATCCAGCTCTGTGCCTCGGAAAGATTCCGCTTGTACTGTTCCACATCACGTACCTCGGTACGATAACTCATACCTTTCGTTGCCACGACGGGATCGTCGGAAGGCTTGGTGATTTTCTTACCGGAAGACAGCTGTTCAGAGTACTTATTCAAGTCGCTGTAGCTGTTGCTCAGATTACGCAGCATACTGTTGGACATCATACTTTGTGTTATGCGCATGTTTTACTTACCTCCCTACTAATCCCATGTTGTTGATGATTTTATCGAGCATTTCGTCGACGGCTGTCATGCTGCGGGCTGCCGCGTTATAAGCATGCTGGAATTTGATCATGTTGGTCATTTCCTCATCAAGTGAGACACTGGAAACAGATTGACGCTGCAAATCAGCTTGGTCAACCAATGAAGTGGAGTTCTTTGTTTGTCGGTTTGCTTCTTGAGCATTTACACCCAATGTTCCGATCATGCCTTCATAAAAGTTCGTGACGGAAGTTCCGTCTGGACCTGCCTTGGGATCCCGCATCGCCTCCGAAAGCGATTTTGCATTCTCACCATTACCTGAAGTGCCATCTTTACTAGCCGCAATCAGCTCTGGGTGACCATCAATATCAGTTGAGAGTTTCAAATTTGCTGCTGCTCCGTACTCATCTCCACCATGATCGAAGAAGTCAATTTCAGAAGGTGTTCCATCTTTATAGTGACCATCCCGCTGAACCGCATTAAGGGCCTCTGCAAAACTAAATGCCATTTGATCAAGTTTCTGCATCATTTCCGGATATGTGCCTTTGACATCCCCACTTTGTATATAGCCATATGAGTCTATTAGACCTTTGAGCTCTCCTTTAGATGTGAAATTCTCAACAGAGATCGGTGTATCTCCGAATGTAATACTTTGGACAACTGACATACCGTTTTCATTCTGTCCATACTGCACGGACATTTCTTTGAATGTCTTCGTATCCGGATCAACCAACACGGTTGCACCCTGTTCATCAACCAATGTGATTCTAGCGATGCCTTGTGCCGCAGTCGGTGCCAGACCACCAGACTCTTCATATTCGACTTTTATATTAAACATTTTAGATAAATTATCTATAAGTACATCTCTTCTATCGTATAAGTCATTTGTCACCATACCATGAGGTTCCATGTCAGCAACTTGCTTGTTCAATTCATTGATTTGGAATAAATAAGAATTGATTAAACTCCTGGAATCTTCGTCGTTATTCGCGATGGTGTCAATTTGAGCCTTTAAATCTACCCTTACTTGGCTAAGGCTGTTCGAAATATAATTAAAAGTCTCCGCTACAGCCTGCCCCTTTTGCAAAGCAACCGAACGTGCTCCCGACTCCTCTGGTGTTGCGGACAAATCCTGAAGCGCACTCCAGAAATCATCCATGACAGCAGACAAGCCTGAATCAGAAGGCTCATTCATGATACCTTCCATTCGGCTCAATGCTTCTGCTTTTGTGTTCCAATAAGAAGCCGTACCAGTTTGCGAACGGTATTGCGCATCCAGGTAGCTGTTGCGGATCCGTTCGATCGATCCCGCCTCGACACCTGTTC
Organism: Terribacillus jepli; assembly: GCF_047228925.1. NCBI lineage: Bacteria > Bacillati > Bacillota > Bacilli > Caryophanales > Bacillaceae > Terribacillus > Terribacillus jepli. The sequence continues at coordinate 268,731 of NZ_JBFEGH010000002.1, forward strand.
CCTGCTGGCCGACGACTTGCGGACGGTTGCGTCCTGCGGCTGGATATGGGGAGATTTGTTCGAAGTTGACACGTTGTCTTGTGTAGCCTTCTGTATTGGCATTGGCTATGTTATTGCTTGTAGTGTATAGCGCCGTTTGCTGCGCAAATAGCGCAGAGCGGGCAATCTCTAATCCTGCGAATGTCGATCCCATGTATTTATCCCCTTTTACCCTGTGTTATGCTTTGGAGTCGAATAGAGCGCGATTCTGCGGCCGCTGCTGATCCTGGTTGGGAGTACCGTAATTCAATGATTGAATGGAGGGAGCAAGCATATCCAGTGAAATCTGCAAAAATTGCATCGACTGCTCCAGCAGCTGCTGATTGAGTGCTTCCTGCTTCTTGAGCTCCGTCACTGCTTCTGTGAGTCCGATTAACTCTTGTTCCAGCTGGTGTGCCATCTGTTGATCCGCGATCTGTTCCAGAAGCTCAGTGACAGTGGACGGCACCGGAAGTCCGGCAGAAGCTGCCCATGATTCTGTTTGCCTGATCCGAAGCTTTTCAAGCTGGGATACAGCTTGCACATGCTTCTTCTCCGCAAGCAGCTGCTTTTGCAGGCTGTCCATGTCATTTGATTTTAAGTGATCCGTTTTGAGGCTGCTGATTTCCACCAGACTCCGATGCAATCTATGCAGTTTTTCAATCGTTTCGAATAAAGCTTGTAAGGCCATGGTTGCTCCTCCTAGGTCTTATGACCAAAAATCCATCATTTTCTTAGCGGTTTTCTCAGCATCGACTTTATATTCGCCATTTTGTACTGCGGCTTTTATCTGTTCCACATGGCTCCTGCGGCTTGCCTGGATTTTGTCGCCTTCTTGGAGGCGTTTCGCTTCCGAGGAAATCTCCAGTTTATCCTGGCGCTGACTTGCCTTCTGCAAATCAGCCTGCTGCTTTAGCTGTTTTGTGTACGGATTGAAACCGGATTGGTTCGGACCTTGAATTTTCATAAGATCTGCACCCCTTTCCAACTTCTTAACACTCTTACAAAGAATATCGGTCAACATCGGGGAAATGTTAAGCGATTTAACGAATTATTTCACAGAACGGTCTGCATTATAATACACACGTTCCTCTTGCATACTCGCTGTTGTACGTTTTTCGTCCAGTTCACGGGCAATATCCAATTCCTTGCGCATTTGATCTTTACAATCCGTGCAGATCTCGCCTTCGGTGATCTGGTTGGAACAGTTGCGGCAAGAATAGGACAGCATCGGGAATTGGCTTGGCAGCAGCCGTTTTTCACGGACGAATTTGATGATCAATGATTCTGGAACTGTTGTTGCTTCGGTGATTTGCTGGATGGTAGCTTGGCGATTCTCACGTTTGCGCAGAAATTGATGTACCATTTGGAAAGAGCGCTCTTCCTCTCGATGACAATTCGGACAAATATCTCGGTAATCTCGTGCGAATACGCTCCCACAGCGGACGCAATTGGCTAGTTCTAACATAGGCTAACGCCCTCCTCCTAGTATAATAGGTACACTAATTTGTGTCCTTGTTAGTATGATTATAGCATGATAATGTGATAAAACCGCTGTTTATACGACATTTGTCATATGGGAAAGTTACCCCCTGATAAGCGTACAGGCAGCCACATAAACGGTACCATTTTCCTTCATCAATCGAGCAGCATGCCGAAGTGTGGTGCCTGTTGTGTATATATCATCAATCAGTACAGCGTATTTTGGGGGTTCTGCCAATAGATAAAAAGGATTATCAGATGTCAGCCTGTGCAAGCGGCTGCGCTTGGATTGCTTTTCTCCATGCTTCCTCCCCAGTACATCTTTCCGTTTTGCTCCTGTAAAATCAGCCAGTACCCCAGCTTGATTGAAGCCTCTCTCTGCCATTCGTTCCGCGCTTAATGGAATAGGCACTGCGACATGCTTGGCATCACGGAAATACGCTTGAAAGAGTTTCTTGAAGTCTGCTTCAAACACTTTCCCCAGCACATAATCCCCGCGGTATTTCCATCTTGCTATATAGTCCTGCATAAATGGCTCATAACCATACAACGATACATTCCTCTTGAGTACAGATCGATAGCTGGATTTTTCCCAATACTGACAATCCGCGCAAGTACCGGAAGCTGTCTGCTTCATACATATTGGACATCCTGATTCCTTCAATCTGTGAAAGGAAGCTTCACAAACAGCACAAAGCAGTGACATGCGTTCAGGCCAAAAAAACGTCGACCAGCTTGGTCTGCTATGATATGTTTCGCCACAGCCTATACAAAACGTCATAATCGCTTTGCCCTTCGATTCATCTCTTGGATGGACTGTACAGCCTTGTCCATTGCATCACTCCTGCCCTCATGAAAGAAGACAACCTCCCCAGTCGGATCGGCAGGACTGCGGCCGGCACGACCAGCAATCTGCACCAACGCAGCCTCATCAAAGACATCATGGCCTGCATCCAGAATCGCAACATCCACAGAAGGAAACGTGACACCACGTTCAAGGATGGTTGTTGTTAATATGATCGCTGTTTCCCGATTGCGAAAAGCCTGCACTTTCTCCTCTCTGTCTTTATCGGCAGCATGGACGGTACTGATAAGTGGTTCAGCTTCGTTTTTCGGCAGAATTTTTTGTGCAAACGGATACAGTGCCCGCTGTGCTTCTGCTTGCAATGTATCAGCCAGTACCACAGTGGGCAAAAATACGAGCAACTGCCTCGTCGGATTTTTCCGTTTATGGAGCCATTTCACGAGTCCTTTCGGAAAATCTCCTTTTTTCAATTGTTTATGCAAACCAAAGCAGATCTTCGCTATCGGTACAGGAAGTGGCTGTCCGTGGAAACGTAACGGAACGAAAACATGCGGGAGCGTTTTGGCGGCAATTTGCTGCTTTTCTTTATGTCGTGGTGTTGCGGTGAGGAAAATGGAAGCACATCTTGGTTTCTTGGCTTTTTCCGAGGCGACATGGAGCAGCTGATCTGCATGATAAGGAAAGGCGTCTATTTCATCAATGATAAGCACATCAAAAGCATGATAGAAACGGAGCAGCTGATGCGTGGTCGCGAGGATCAGTTGACCATCGCCAATCTTATCCGGGCTGCCGCCGTAAAGTGCCTGTACGGTTACTTTCGGAAAAGCATGCTGGAATCGCGGCAGTAATTCCCGGACCACATCCGCGCGCGGCGTCGCAAGGCAAATTCGTTTACCATCTTCCAGCGCAGCAGCTACGCCTTGGAACAGCATCTCGGTCTTTCCTGCTCCGCAGACAGCGTGTACTAGCAGCCGCTCGCTCTGTTTCATCGCTTGCTCGATTGCATCTGCAGCAGCCTGCTGATGGATGGTGAGCTCCCCTTCCCAGGCACATGGCTTGTTATGCCGCGGCCAATCTGCCTCTGGCCCCGACCATTCATAAAAATGTGCACATGCACTTACCCTTCCCATCTGGATACAATTTCGACAATAGAGATGTGCACTGCCACAAATCTGACAAGTAATGAATTGTAAGTGAGGTTGAGTCGCATTGCAACGATTGCAGTGTGAACCGCTTTTTTCTTTACGGATGGCTGAAATTTGTTTGAAGTGATGATGCTGAAGCGCTTGGTCGAGGGTTGTTGTCGGTAGAGGTATTTCATGGCGCAATAGCCGCTTGCCGGCATAGCGTTTTGGGTCAAGTTCCATATATTTGCTCCTTTCCATAAAAAAGGAGAGAATAAAATTCTCCCCCTGTCACTCTTTATACCATGCCAAACCGATGGCGCCTTCTCCTAAATGAGTTCCAATTACCGGACCGAAATAGGAAACATCCACTTCAACATTCGGATATTCGGCTGCCAATTCCTGACGAAGACTTTCAGCTTCTTCCGGTCTGTTGGCATGGATGAAGCATGCTTTCATTTTCGCCCCGCTGGATGCCTGTTCGGCGAATAGTGTTTTGATGCGGCTGATAGCTTTCTTTTTTGTACGGATCTTCTCAAATGGAACGATGATTTTATCCTCGAAATGGAGAACTGGTTTCACCTGAAGCAAACTTCCGATAAGAGCCTGCGCTCCGTTCAGACGTCCTCCCCGCTGCAAATTGGAAAGATCATCTACGATGAAATAAGCATCCATCGTTTCTTTCATTTCATTCAATCGCGTGAGGATCTGTTCTGCAGAAGCGCCCTGTTTCGCCATACGGGCTGCTTCCAATGCATAATAGCCCTGGGCCATACAGCTCAGCTCGGAGTCATACGCATGTACATCGATTCCTTCCACCATATCATCAGCAGCAACCATGCTTTGGTATGTCCCGCTGATTCCGCTGGAAAGATGCACACTGATGACGGCATCATAAGTTTTGCTCAGCTCTTCCAGAAGCTCGATCACTTTTCCAACGACTGGCTGTGATGTTTTCGGCAAGCTTTTCCCTTGCTTGACCTTCTCATAAAAGTCTGAAGCAGTGATATCCACTTCCTCTTCATACGTTGCATCGTCGAAAACGACCTGCAATGGAATCATATATATGTCAAATGCTTCTCGCTGTTCTGGCGTAAGATATGCTGTACTATCTGTCATTACAGCAATATTCATGCTATCGGTCTCCCTTACATTTTTCTGTTTTCTATCTTACCCTATGCTTGTTCTTTTTGCATCAATCAATTAGGAATTTCATCTCATCCAGGGTGATAGGGAGCCACAGATTCCAGGCATATAATGACATTATCTTAGCTTTGCTTCTGCATAAAAACAAAAAAGTCCGGGCTTCATTCCCGGACTTTCCGTTTACAATACTTCGACCCAGCCGTTGCGGATTGCTGTCACAACTGCTTGGGTACGGTCATTAACGTTCATTTTCTGCAAGATATTGCTGACATGGTTTTTGACTGTCTTTTCACTGATATACAGTGCTTCAGCCACACCGCGGTTACTCTTACCATCCGCAAGCAGTTGCAGCACTTCACATTCACGGCGTGTAAGCAAATGCAATGGACGACGATGTTCGCCAATTTTACTGGAAATGGAAGAGTTGCTTTCCTCGGCAAGACGACGGTATTCCTTCACAAGATTATGAGTCACTTTCGGATGCAAATAAGATCCGCCTTCACTGACAACCTTGATGGCATCAATCAAAGAATCTGCATCCATTTCTTTCAGCAAGTAACCTTGTGCACCTGTTTTCAAAGCATGTGTCACGTAGTTTTCATCATCATGGATGGAGAGGATGATGACATTGATATCGGGACGGTGCTTGATCAAGTCCGCTGTCGCTTGTACACCGTTCGTCGTCGGCATATTAATGTCCATAAGGACGACATCAGGATTATACTTTTCAACCAGATCAAGTGCTTCCGATCCGTCATCGCCTTCTGCTACAACCTGAAAAGCCGGTTCGAATTCCAGGATGCGTTTGACGCCCTCTCGAAAAAGCTTATGGTCGTCAATCAATAATATTCCAGTACTCATGTGGTTCGCTCCTCCTACTAGTTCTTGTCGTTATTCATCAATTGCTCATTTTCTCTTTGTCATAGGTAAATATAAGTGCGATAACAAATCCCGACTAAATTAATTCCATTTTACATGCTTCTAATTATAAGCACAATTACCTGAATACCGCCAGTTTTATCCTTCTGTAAGCGGTACCTTGATCAGGACTCGGGTGCCTTTGCCGATTTCAGAATGGAAAGTTATGGAGCCATCGAGCATCTCTACACGTTCGCGCATTCCGATGATCCCGAAGGAGTTTTCCTTCTTCACCGTGACATCGAAACCTTTGCCATCATCGATGATGCTGATCACTACCAAATCCTGCATCACTTCCATGCGGACCTTGATTGTACTCGGTTCCGCATGCTTGACCGCATTTTGGACTGCTTCCTGAGTCAAGCGGAATAAGGCCACTTCATATTTCGGATCCAGCCGTTTTTCAGCCTTCAATGCCGTAAAATCAATATGGATATTATTGAATTCCTCGATATTGGCTAAGTACTTTTTGATGGTTGGCAATAAGCCTAGATCATCCAATGCCATCGGACGGAGATCATAGATGATGCGGCGCACTTCGTAGAGCGAGCTGCGGACCATCTTGCGCATATTTTGGATCTCCAGCAGCGCTTCCTCCGTACTTCTTTCGCGGAAGGTGCGGTCAACCAGTTCGGATCTCAGCAGGATGTTCGCCAGCATCTGCGCCGGACCGTCATGCATTTCCCTGGATAGCCTGCGTCGTTCCTCTTCTTGTGCTTCGATGATTTTCAAGCCGAATTCCTGTTTTTCCTTGGCATCATGAATCAGCTGGGAAACTTGTTTGAAATCATCATTCAAATAATTCAGGACGACACTGATTTTCCCGACAAGGCCTTCCGCTCGCTTCATCTTGAGTTCCAAACCTTGCAAACGGCGCTGAATCTCATCACGACGTTCACGCTGAATCTTTTCCTTCTCACGGGACATTCGCAGTTCAATCTGCAGCTTATGCGTCTGCTCGTACACTTCCCGGATCTGCTCTTCTGAATAGCGATCGAAATCACGGCTTACATCGGACAAGCGCATCTTGGAATAACGGACTTTCTGTTCAAGCTGGTCACCTTCCTTGATCATATCAGCCACTTTCTCTTTCGTGAGCTGCAGATCAGTGAGAAGCTGCTCGTATTCCATCCTCGACTCTTCCCCTATGTAAAAAATCTCATCCTTGCTGTTCTCGACAGCATCCACCATCTCGTTGATGATCCGGTCGAGCGCTTTGTCTTCGATTTTTTTACCCATGTCATTACTCCAATCTTGTATGCTATATCATTCGAATTACCCAACTTCTTTATGGGGTATGCGGGATACTTTTCTATGTAATTCGTCATATTTTCTGCTATCTTTATATAATGAGTGCTCAAGGAGGTAAAATGCAAGATGCTTACAACTTATTTTACCGTAAAAACGGAAGGTTCACACGAAATTGTCATTCAGAAATCCCGTTTTATCGGTCATGTAAAGCGCGTAGAGACAGAAGAAGACGCAATCGCCTTCATCCAGAAAATCAAGAAAGAGCATAAAGACGCCACCCATAACTGCTCCGCCTATATGATCGGCGAACACGACTTGATCCAAAAGGCCAGTGATGATGGAGAACCGAGCGGAACTGCGGGAGTACCAATCCTGGAAGTGTTGAAAAAAAAGGGATTAAAAGATACAGCTGTTGTGGTGACAAGGTATTTTGGCGGCATCAAACTTGGGGCAGGCGGTTTGATTCGGGCTTATTCCGGATCTGCATCCCAATCGATTGATGAAATTGGTGTCGTAAAACGTCAGCTGATGCAGCTGGCAGAAATTCATATCGATTATACATTGCTTGGAAAAGTTGAAAATGAGCTGCGACAATCACCCTACACGCTGCGAACGATTGATTATGCGGACCGTGTTGTACTTCACGTGGCCATGCAATCGGGTAAAGAAGAAGAATTCCAATCATATGTGACGGATATGACAAACGCACAAGCCGAAATCTCCTTTGGCGGTCAAGAATATATAGAAGAAGATGTGTAGAAGTCATTCCACTTCTGCACATCTTCTTTTTTTCGACAAATTATTCCCCGGGAAATCAATCCCCAGTTTGATAATCCGCCGCCTTCAACCCGCTTAATGCCCCCTGATCCGCAATGATGGTCACATTAGGATGGTCTTTGATGATGGAGGCCGGAAATGCTTCCGTCTTATCACCGTACACCAGCCGTTCCAACACAGCCGCTTTTTGTTCCCCAGCCACAAGTAGAAGCAGTTCCTTACTTTCCATGATGTTCTGGATCCCCATCGTGATAGCATGTGTCGGAACAGCATCTAACGCAGGAAAGAACCGGGCATTTGCCTTCCTGGTCGTCTCGTCCAGTTCCACCACATGCGTTCGCTGCTCGAATGGCGTATATGGTTCATTGAATCCGATATGCCCATTCAGCCCAATACCGATCACTTGCAGATCAATACCACCCGCTTTCTCGATCAGCTGCTCATAAGCTTGGCATGCTGTATCCGGATCTGCCGATTTGCCATTCGGGAGATGCGCATTATCCGGTGACAAATCGATATGACGGAACAGATGATGATACATATAATAAGCATAGCTATTTTCGTCACTTGGATCGAGGTCCACATATTCGTCAAGGTTGAAAGTAGTTGCTTCGGCAAACGATATCCGTTTTAATCCATAAGCTTTGATAAGAGCATCATACATGCCTTCCGGGGTGGAGCCGGTCGCAAGCCCAATTACCGCATCCGGTTTTTGGGAAACTTTCTTGATAATTCGCTCAGCAGCCATTACACTGAGCTCGGTGTAATCCTTCGCTTTTTCCATTGTCAGCATGATTATTTCTCCTTCTGATAAGCAAGTTTTCCCCTGCAATAAGTAGCTTGTAATGTCAGCTGGTCATCCAGCAGGACAATATCTGCATCTTTCCCTTTTTCCAGCGATCCTTTTCGATCGTATATGCGGTACTGCTTGGCTGGATTCTCTGCCGTCATTTTGGCGATATCCAAAACAGACGCATTTGCAAATGCAGCCATATTACGAACAGCATCTTTCATCTGCAGCATACTGCCAGCCAGCGTCCCATCCGGCAGCAGTGCTTTGCCATCTTTGACAGTGACCGCTTGCCCGCCGAGATCATACGTACCATCTTCCAACCCTTTTCCGCGCAAGGAATCCGTGATAAGAATCAACCGCTCCGGACCGACATTCTGATAAATCAAACGAAGCATTTCCGGTGCCACATGGATTCCATCCGCTATCAGCTCCGACATGAGGGTGGGTAATAAGAACCCGGCCCCGACAGCCCCCACATCACGATGATGTATCCCATTCATCTGATTGCATAAATGAGTCAGCTGCTCAATGCCCTGCTTTGCAGCTTTCTTTATTTGTTCAAACGAGGCATCCGTATGCCCTGCCGATGCTACAATCTGTTCCGAAGCTAGCAGCTCTGTCAGCTGATAGTCTTCGTCACATTCAGGAGCAAGTGTCACTACCTTGATATTGTTCCCTGATAACTGCTGCCATTTGCGGAAAAGCTCTACATCAGGCTTCCGTATATGCGACAGTGGCTGCGCTCCGGCTTTTTTCGGATTGACGAAAGGCCCTTCCAAATGGACGCCGACAAGTTCAGCTTCGCCAGTTTGATTGGAAAACAAGTCGACTTGTTCCAAGGCTGCTTCAATTGCTTTTTCATCCTGTGTGATCGTCGTGGCAAGGAAAGCAGTCGTTCCTTCATTGGGCAGCCAAGCCGCCATTTTATGCAAACTTTCCTGTGTCGCATCCATCGTATCCGCGCCAGCAGCACCATGGATATGCCCATCGATAAATCCCGGCAGTGCATAACGGTTTTTGCCGTCCACTTCATGACTATATTGCCGCGATGGCTTACCTTCTCCTGTCTCTGCTATTTTTCCTTTACTTATGCCAATATAACCAGTCATTATCTTTTCTGGCAGGCATATTCGGACATTATGAAGCAAGATGTCTCCCATGACAAAATTCCTTCTTTCGTTGATTATACAGTTAGCGTAGCACATGGTATCGTTATTGTCTAATAATATAGACAATATATATACAATCTTTAATGAACATGATATACTGAACGAAATGAAATAATAGAGGAGAACTCCTATGATTGACAAAAACTCGCCGATTCCGCTTTATTATCAGCTGGAGCAGGCGATTCGCGAGCGCATCGAGACAGGCAGCTTATCAGCCGGTGAAATGCTGCCGCCCGAACGGCATTACACGGAGTCATTAGGCATCAGCCGAATGACAGTCAGGCATGCCATGCAGGCTTTGATTGAAGATGGGCTGCTGGAAAGAAGACGAAATAAAGGGCTTTTTGTGAAGGAACAGCCGTATCACCAATCCTTATCAAAGTTGACAAGTTTCAGCGAGGATATGAGGGAGCGCGGCCTTACGCCATCAAACAGGATATTGGAATGGAAGGAAATCAAGTTGAACAGTTTGGCTGCTGGCAAGCTGCAAAAGGAAATCGGCACAAAGGCCATCCGGATCAAGCGGCTGCGCTTGGCTGATAACGACCCGATTGCCGTGGAGATGATTACTTCTCCGCTGGAAATGGCGGAAAATTTGACTGAAAATAAACTAAAGGAGAGCTTCTACACGTATTTAGAAGAGGAAATGAATTTCACGCTGTACCGCGCGGAACAGGAGATCGAAGCTTTATTGGCGGATGAAGAGGTAGCCAGCTTATTGAACATATCACCGGGTGATGCCGTTTTAAGAATTCATCGCTTGTCTTTCCTGAAGGATGAACGCCCATTTGAATATGTAACAAGCACCTACAGAGCGGATAAATATACTTTTACAAGCAGTTTTTACCGCTAGACAGACAAAAGAGCAGTGCCGGGTCCCGGAACACTGCTCTTTTAATTGTGACTTGCCACTCGATATGATTGTAGTTCTTGAATTAGCTTTTTCATCATGGCATCCGTATCGTTGATTTGCTTGTTTTCCGTCTGGGAGATGAGTTTTGCTAAGATGTCTTTATAAATTTCCTGCTCTCTCACTATGTCACCTCGTTTGGTAAATCGATACAATACATTATGTACGCATGTGGTATCGCGTGACATAGTGAACTATACCACATTTCTCCAAAACGATGTCCATTTTTGCCAAAAATAAGAATTTCGGCACAGTTATGATCGCTTCCAGTAGATGTGATATAAATTTCTTCCGATGATTACCACCAAGAGTCCTGCACATGCTCCAATTGTATCGATTACCACATCACCTATATACGGCGTCCTGCCAGGTGTAAGGCTTTGATGGAATTCATCGAAACATGCATAAAGGATTGATATTACCAAAGAAATCCTCAATGACAAGCGATACTTCATACCAAATCCTTTATATAGCGCCGCGAATGCGAAAATTGCCAGAATGAAATAAACACTGAAATGGGCCGCTTTCCTTATAAAAAATTCCACAACGGAATAAACCCCTACTGCCTGCACACTGACTTCTTTCCCATGATAGGTAAAGTGGATTGGTGAAAGGAACGGTTCAAGCGGGCTTAAGTCAACATGGGAAGCAAGCATCGGCTTGATATCCTGTTCCTGATAAGGAGTGGCAGAAAACAGGAAAATGATGAGGATACAAACTAGCGGCAGCATACCATAAACCCATTTTTTCAAGCTCATCTTCTCCCCTCCCTTTTTTTGGATAAGTTAAGATTATACCATAAAGGCATTGTATCCGCCGCTTCCGTTTACTAAACCTTTACACGAAACAGCTTCCCCACTGGAAAATATTTATATATAATAATATTTAACTATTATACAAGCCACCTGTACATAAAGGAGAATATATGAAACGATTCGCTGTCATATTAGTCATTGCTGGGCTTTTATTGGTAGGATATGGAGGATTTGAGTGGTACACTGCCTCCAAGGCGCAAAAAGATTCCCTCACCGATGCAAAAACAATGCTTCATGAGGCACATGCAGCCGAGAAGCTCACACCTGAGGAAGCAAAAGAAGAAGCAGGCAGCTTCAAGCCTGGACAAGGAGATGTCGTCGGAGTTCTGCATGTTCCAAAACTGGATGCAGATCTCCCGATCGTGGAAGGGACAGATGCAGATGACCTGGAAAAAGGAGTCGGTCATTATAAAGGAACCGCCTATCCGCTCCAAAATGACCAGATTGTCTTATCTGGTCACCGCGACACTGTTTTCCGCAATATGGGAGAGGTAAAAGTGGGGGATACATTTGTCGTTGAAATGCCATATGGTTCCTTCACCTATAAAGTTGAAAATACGAAAATCGTCGATAAGGACGATTTGACGGTCATCGTCCCCACCGCACCGGATGAAGTGCTGACAGTGACGACATGCTACCCGTTTTCCTATGTAGGAGACGCACCCGAACGCTTTGTCTGGACAGCGGTCCCCGTAGATACAGAAAAAACCGAGCAGCCTTGACTGCTCGGTTTTTTCATTGGGCTTGCTTCCAAATGGCTTTACCGATTTCAAGCGAAGCTGTCGCTGCCGGTGATGGTGCATTGCACACGTGAAGGGTACGTTTGCCGCGGATCAGCTGGAAATCATCCACCAATCCCCCATCACGCTGCAAGGCTTGTGCCCGGACACCTGCCGGGGCTGCTTCCAGATCATCTGCATCAATAGCAGGGATGAGTTCCTGAAGACTTTTGACAAATCGGCTTTTGAAGAAAGATCGCAAGTATTCCGCCGCACCTTGGCGGCAATATTTGCCGGCAAGCTTCCAAAATCCAGGAAAGCGCAGCGTATCAGCCATGTCTGCAAAAGCTACATCCGTTTTCCGGTATGCTTCTCGTTTGAAGCCGAGTACAGCATTTGGCCCAGCCTCCACTCCCCCGCCGATCATCCGCGTAAAATGGACGCCCAAGAATGGAAAGGCTGGATCCGGAACTGGATAAATCAGATGTTTGACATAGTGTCTCGCTTGCGGTTTAAGCTCATAATATTCCCCGCGGAATGGGATAATCTTCGTATCGGTCAAAAGACCGGCAGCTTTTGCAACTCGATCGCTATGAAGGCCGGCACAATTGATTACATACCCCGCCTGAATCGGATCTTCCTTTGTATGGATGACTGCTTGGTGCAGCTTCTCTTCGATTTTCACCACTTCACTGCTGAGCTTGATGATACCGCCCCTCGACTGGATTCTTTCAGCCAGTACATGACATACTTGCTTATAATTCACGATACCGGCCTGGGGAACCCGGATGGCAGCCAGACCGTTCGCATACGGTTCGATTTGCTGCAGCCGGTCAGCGTCGATTTTCTCGATGGCAAGACCGTTGGCCAGTCCTCTGCGAAAAAGCTGTTCCAATTGCTGCCGCTCTTCTTCTTTGGTCGCGACAATCACTTTCCCGCATTGCTCCACTTCGATGTCTGCTTCACGGCAGAAGGCTAGCATGCTTTCGCTGCCTTGCTTTGCAAAGGCAGCTTTGAAGCTGCCAGGTTTGTAATAGATACCGGAATGGATGACGCCGCTGTTGTGACCAGTCTGATGTAAAGCTAGCTTAGGCTCTTTTTCCAGAATGACTACCTTTCTATCAGGTGATTCTTGCAAAATGGCATATGCAGTGGCCAATCCAACGATGCCACCGCCAACAATAGCTATGTCATACATCTGTATCGCCCCTTTGATCAGTTGTCAGGGGGTGAGCTTCTTCTCGACATTCCGCAGATGAATCAAACACTGCAGGCGCGCAAGCTCTGCTTCCCCTGCCCGGATGGCTTCATAGATATTCTCATGTTCCTTGTAAATGATATGCTTATTTCGGATGATTTCCTGTTTTTCTTCAAAAGACAGAGCCAAAGCTTTCTTATAAACTGTGTCCAGATTGGCAAATGTCTGGATCATGACCGGATTATGCGTCGCTTTCATGACTGCAAGATGAAAAGCAAAATCCGCATCCCGCCCTTTATGAGATTCAGCATCATCGACACCTTTCATTAATTCAAGCGCTGATAGCATCGCATCCAATTCTTTCTTCGTCCTGCGTTCTGCTGCCAACATGGCCGCTTCCGGCTCGAGGATCTTCCTCATTTCGAAAAGATAACGAAAACTGGCGAGATTCGTTTCATCGACCATCACTTGCTGAAAGAATTCACCGTGAAATGCTTGCTCCACATATGTGCCGCCACCTTGCTTTGACGTGACGGCTCCTTGCGCTTTCAATTCGCTCAATGCTTCCCGGATCGAAGCACGGCTGACACCATACTTTTCACACAGTTTTTTCTCCGTCGGCAGCTTTTGTCCTGGTTTGACATCCCCTTCCACAATTTGTTCCAATATCTCGGCAGCAATTCGATGCGCCACTTTCTCCTTTTTCACGATTTCCTCTTCTTCTCCTTTTCTTGTCTGACAAGTACCAACCTATAAAAATCACAAAATATTATTCCAAAGGAAGGACGAATTCTTAAAACGTTGATATATCTAGGTTTCTTTAAATCTCTCATTATTTTATCATTCCATTTGTTTTCAGCAAGGCTTTTTTGCCTTACAAATTTATCTTGCCAACTCCTGTCTTTTGCGTTTACAATCACATTAGCGAAGGGGGTACGTGTATGGAAAACGAAAACAAATCGTTGGCGCCCGCCAGTCCTACTCCTCCGAAAACCTTCGGCCAGAAACTCCGCAATGTCGGACCTGGCTTCGTCACCGCAGCAACGGGCGTCGGAACAGGCGATCTCATCGCCGCGCTTGTAGCCGGATCAGGCTTTGGCATGATGCTCGGCTGGGCAATCATATTAGGTTCCATCATCAAATATTTCCTCACCGAAGGGGTCGGCAGATGGCATCTTGCCACTGGCAAGACCATCCTGCAAGGCTGGCACTCCCTTGGTAAATGGGCAACCGGCTATTTCGGTGTCTATGCAATTGTCTGGGGCATCCTCTATGGCGCTGCAGCAGGATCCACGAGCGCATTGATGATGCGGTCGATGTTTCCGATCATGCCGCTTTGGGCATGGGCGATCGTCCATCTTCTCGCAGGTTTCGCCTTGATCTGGACAGGTAAATACATGTTGTTCGAGAAAGTGATGCTTGTCTTCATCGGTATCATGTTTGTCACAGTGGTAGGAACTGCAGTTATCTTACTTCCTGATATCGGCAATATCATTCAAGGAATTGTCATACCAAAAATGGATGCTGGAAGTTTCTTGCTCGTCATGGGGCTGATAGGCGGCGTCGGAGGGACAATCACGATGGCTTCCTACGGTTATTGGCTGCAGGAGAAGAAATGGAAAGGGAAGGCCTGGGTCTCGATGATGCGCGTCGATAACAGCGTCGCCTACGTCGTGACTGCAATCTTCACACTTTCCTTGATGGTGATCGGTGCCGAGTTCCTGCATAGCTCCAATATCAAGATTGATGGAGAAGAAGGCTTGATCACACTATCTGGCATGCTTGGGGAAGAGTTCAACGGAGCTGTTTCCTGGATGTTTATGATCGGCGCATGGTCGGCGGCTTTTTCTTCCCTGCTTGGCGTGTGGAATGGCGTCCCGTATTTGTTTGCCGATTTTCTCCGGACCATCCGAAAAAATGGGCAGTCGCAAGACAAACCAGTCTCTGAAAAAGACCCTGCCTATCGTTTTTATCTTATCTGGCTTACTTTTCCGCCGATGCTGTTGTTATTCTTCGGCAAACCAGTGGGACTCGTCCTGCTTCAAGGAGCGCTGGGAGCATTGCTCATGCCGTTCCTGGCTATAACACTCATATGGCTGCTCAACTCTAAGCGCGTCGAACCGGATTACAGGAATGGCTGGATCACAAATGGCGTTTTGGGAATCAGTATCTTGTTATTCGGTGCATTGATGGTCAACGAATTAATCAATTTATTTTGATTTTCCAAGTGGAGGGCACATCTGTGTGCCTTCCTTTCTATGTCAGGAAAGTTGACATCATTCTAGTAAGCTATGCTATTATTATTACTCAAATGTATTCATAATCTTACAACGTTGGGGGTACAACATGAAGCGTTTTAAAATTGGATTAGCCTACCAGATATTAATTGGTCTAGTGCTAGGTGTAATCGTTGGTGCTATATTTTATGGCAGTGAAACTGCCGTTAATGTATTACAGCCATTTGGAGATCTTTTCCTTAGAGCTATTAAAATGATTGTAGTACCTATCGTCGTAGCATCCATCATTGTGGGAGTTGCAGGCGTAGGAGATATAAAACAAGTTGGTAAACTAGGTTTCAAGACTATTCTTTATTTCGAAATAGTAACGACTATTGCTTTGGTTGTCGGACTAGCATTCGGGAACATTTTCCAGCCAGGAGCAGGCATCGATCGCTCCGCGTTAGAAACCACTAGTATTTCACAGTACGAAGAAACAGCTGAATCACAAGAAGATCATACCGTTGTGGACACTTTCTTGGAAATCATTCCGACAAATGTGTTCCAAGCTCTTGCAGAGGGTGATATGCTCGCCATTGTCTTCTTCTCGGTAATTTTCGGAGTTGGCGTCGCTGCCATCGGTCAACGTGGACAACCTGTCCTTTCCTTCTTCCAAGGTGTCAGTGAGACAATGTTTTGGGTTACTAACCTAGTAATGAAATTAGCTCCAATAGGTGTATTTGGCCTTATCGGTGTCACTGTCGCACAATTCGGTCTTGGATCACTGATTCCACTAGGTAAATTGGCATTGGTAACGTATGGAAGTATGATATTCTTTATCACGGTTGTATTTAGTATCATCGCGAAGATTTGCGGAATCAACTTCTTTAAAGTAATTCGCCTACTCAAGGATGAATTGCTGCTGGCATTCTCAACAGCCAGTTCAGAGACTGTACTCCCTCGTATCATGGAAAAAATGGAGCGCCTTGGTTCTCCTAAAGCGATTACGTCCTTTGTTGTACCGACAGGATATACTTTTAACTTGGATGGATCTACACTCTATCAAGCATTAGCAACTCTGTTCATCGCCCAGATGTACGGAATCGATATGTCAATTGCAGATCAATTACTCGTACTTGGCGTCCTGATTGTAACATCCAA
This sequence comes from Terribacillus jepli, assembly GCF_047228925.1. NCBI lineage: Bacteria > Bacillati > Bacillota > Bacilli > Caryophanales > Bacillaceae > Terribacillus > Terribacillus jepli. The sequence goes on from NZ_JBFEGH010000002.1 coordinate 285,233, forward strand.
AGGTATTGCTGCCGTTCCTGGCGCAAGCTTCGTTGTCTTACTTGCAACACTGAGCGCTGTTGGACTCCCAGCGGAAGGATTAGCCTTTATTGCCGGTATTGATCGAATATTGGATATGGGTCGTACAGCTGTTAACGTAATGGGTAACTCTTTAGCGGTTATCGTCATTTCCAAATGGGAAGGCAAGTTTAAATTAAACAAAGAAGTACTTGAAAAGAAAGCAGGCTGAGGAATTTCCTCGCCTACTTTTTTTATACCCATATTATCCTGAAACACCTGCCACCATCGATGAAATTCAAAAGCGGCATATCCTCCGGTACCACTTGCCCGATGACATTGACTTTATCATCTTGCGGCAATGTTCTCCTGGCAATTTGGATTTCCCCTTTGTAGCGCATATACAGATCGTTATCGATGGTTATAGCTCCCTCTTTTCTTTCCGTACAATTAAATGGTGGCACTTGGCTATCCCGAAACAGCCCGCTCATCCTGGATTCCTCCGATCGAATGACATCCCGCGCCAGGTCTGGACGGTTATGCGTCCCGCTTTCGAGCAGCCGATGAGCTTGCGTCCAATCACCGGCTGCTTTCGCACGGAGTGTAATCGTATCAGCCGCTTCTTGGAGCTGCAGCAAAGCCTCATCCGTCACATCCGGATCCCCGATCAATATTTTGTCCACCTTATAAGCCTTCAGTTCTGTAAACGCAGCAAATGTGCCATAAGCACGATGCTGCTCCAGTGTCGGCAACCCTTGATGAAGCGGCCCTCGCAAGTTGCGGTCTCCGGGTATGAATGCTTGCACCTTTAAGCCATACGACTGGAACAGCATATTCTTTGCCAGAAAGTCACTGCTTGCAAGTCCTGTTTCCGGACGAGGGTAAAAGTTGTGCCATACCTCGATATTGTCGGTGCACAGACCTCCGGAAAGCAATTTCTCCAAATGATCCTCCGTGAGCGTACTGGCATTCAGTGCAACCTTCATCTTTTGCGACAGCCGGATAATGACATCATCCTCGATACCGTAGTCGATCCGCAGACCAGTCACTCCCCAGTCCAATACCACTTCGGCTGCATTCCAATCCAAAGCCAGCTTTTCCATGGAAGCAGTCGAAATATCCGCCATCAATTCCATTTTCAGACCGGAAGCAATCGACCCAAGGAGCTGCAGTTTCGTCCGATAAGCCGTGGCATCTTCCTCCGGGATATGAAGGGATGTAAATATGCTGCAAAAACCTGCTTGATGGAATCTCCTCATTTTCTCTTCCTCTATCCGCTCTTGTAAATACACAGATATACCTAACATCATGATCCCCCTATGTACAAAAGAGGCTGGGACACAACTAAAATACCATTGCTTAAAAGCGAACATTGCTCATAAGTGCCGCTTCGGCAGAATACTCCGCTTTCCACGGGCACGGCCTCAGCCTCCTCGTGGAAAGATCACCACTGCGGGGTCTTCAGCTCGTGCTGTTCCCGTTGGAGTCTCCGTATTCTGCCTACGCTGGTATAGAAAACCCGAACTTACGCGTATCTTTGTTTCAAGATTCACGTCAATAGTTCGGGTTTTCATTTAGCTAAAACACTTTTGTCCCAGCCTCCTTGATTTTTTTATATATCCTTTGCCATGTCTTCCTTAAACCCGAAGAAGTAAGTAAACACGAATCCAGCAATATAAGCGACAAAAATACCAATCAAATATTGCAGGTACTTTCCTTCTGCGATGAGCGGCGTTAAAGAAAGTCCGGAAACACCGATAGAAGTCGCTCCTGTCGCAAACAGCGCTTGTGTGGCTCCACCGACAGCAGCCCCAAGGCATGCTGTTAAGAACGGACGGCCGAGCGGCAAGGTCACCCCGTACAATAGCGGCTCGCCGATACCAAGGAAGCCGGCTGGCAAGGCACCTTTGATAATATTTCGCAAACGTTTATTACGCGTTTTGACGAAGACGGCAATCGAAGCTCCGACCTGTCCGCCGCCAGCCATCGCTAGAACAGGAAGCAATGCTGTAAAGCTGAACGTTTGGATAAGCTCCATGTGAATCGGCGTCAATCCATGATGCAGCCCGACCATGACAAGCGGCAAGAAGAAACCAGCAAGCAAAGCACCGGCCACAACACCGCCGACATCAAGAATGGCGTTGATTCCAGAAGTGATGCCGTCTGACAGTACACCTGCAACCGGCATAATGACAATCAATGATGCAACTCCGACAAACAGAACCGTTAAGATAGGAGTAAAAATAATATCAATACTATTAGGCATGACTTTTCTTATACGCTTCTCGATGAAACTCATCAGCCAAGCAGCAAAGATGACGCCGAACAATCCGCCCCGGCCAGGTACGAGCGCTTCACCGAATAATGTAATATTCGCCAGCGCCGGATTGAATAGAATCATACCTGCGATAGCACCGAGCACCGGGGAACCGCCGAATTCCTTCGCTGTATTCCAGCCAACCAGAATAGCCAGGAAACTAAACAGACTGCCGCCAACCAGCTGCAGGATCTGGATGATAGCCAACGTATCATCTGCACCAGCGTTTATAGCAAAGCTCACACCGCCATTGATGATACCAGAAGCAATCAAACCAGGAATAAGCGGAATGAAGATATTACCGATGCGACGCAACAGGAACTTAATCGGCGTTTTATTCTTTTCCTTCATATTCTCCCGCTTGATTTGGGCTTTTTCTTCAAAAGTCAGATTATCGATCTCTGCTGCTTCTTCCCCGACACCGAGCCCGGTGATGCGGCTGATTTCATCGGAGACTTTGTTGACAGTACCAGGTCCGACTACAATCTGGATCGTATCATCCGTCACTACACCCATGACACCGTCAATCTGTTTCAACCCATCAAAATTGACCAGTGTATCATCTTTTACCCGTAAACGAACCCGTGTCATGCAATGTGTCAGGGAAACTACATTCTGCTCCCCGCCAACTTCGCGGAGAATACCTTCTGCCAATTGCTTCATCTTCGCCATCCTGATTCCTCCCCTTTACGCTTTTATCGCTGTACGGACAAATCCTCCTGCATCATGCAGCTTAGCTTCTGCCTCCCCTTTCGGGATACCGAGCAACAACATGACAATCGCTGTTTTGACCTGACCCCCGGCTTCCTCAAAGACTTTTTCAGCTTCAGTATAGTTCGCTCCGGTTGCTTCCATGATGATGCGCTTGGCGCGCTCCTGCAGCTTGTCATTCGTTGGCTTCACATCGACCATCAAATTCTTGTATACCTTTCCGACACCTACCATACTGGCAGTGGATATCATATTCAGCACCAGCTTTTGGGCTGTTCCAGCTTTCAGTCTGGTCGAACCTGTCAGAACCTCCGGACCTGTGTCCACCTCTATTGCAATTTTCGCATGCCTTGAAATTGCCGCTTCCTTATTGCAAGCGATGCTGACTGTCGCCGCCCCCGCAGCTTCTGCATAATCCAGTGCCCCAATGACATAGGGCGTCCTGCCGCTAGCGGCTATACCGATTACCGTATCTTTTGCGGATAAACCGATGTCCTCCAGCTCCTGGGCACCAAGGACCGGATCATCTTCTGCGCCTTCTTTTGCCTTTCGGAAAGCTGACATACCGCCAGCGAGCAATCCTTGTACCATGTCATCCGGTGTGCTGAATGTCGGCGGGCATTCCACTGCATCCAAAATTCCGAGTCTCCCGCTTGTTCCTGCACCCGTATAGATAAGTCTGCCGCCAGACCGAAAAGTTGCGATTACCTGTTTCACCGCTGCTTCGATTTCCGGCAAGGCTGCTTCCACCGCATCCGGCACCTTTCGATCTTCCTTGTTCATCAGCTGGAGGACTTCCTTCGTGGTGAGCTGATCCAGCTTCATCGTGCTGGCATTGCGCTTTTCTGTCGTCAATTTCTCTAGCATTTTCTTCCCTCACTTTTGCTCTGTTTGGAATGCTTGCTGAATTGCCTGCCGCGACTTTTCCAAAGCCTCGATCGTATGCTCATAATCCCGACCTGCCACTGCCGTGTAGATGATATCCATCAAGTACATTTGGACAATCCGGGAGCTTGTGGCTGCACTGCGGATACTGGCTTCTTTCGCCACGGTGAACAACTGGATATCAGCCAGTTCCTGCAATCGGTTCGGACCTAACTTTGTCATCACGATTGTAGTCGCTCCTGCTTCTTTTGCCTGCTGTAAAACCTGCAGCAGTTGGTCGGTTTCCCCCGAATAACTGATAGCGAAGGCAACATCCCCAAATGTGAGGTTCGCCGCCGAAGCCAGCTGCTGATGCGCATCACTATATGCAGTGCACCATTTACCAATCCGGCCAAATTTCTGTTCACCATCCTGCGCTACTAGATAGGAAGCTCCCACTCCATAAAAATCAATCTTCCTTGCTCTGGATATCATACCCACGGCCTGTTCGATTGCCTTCGCCTCGTTCACTTGCATTGTCTGACTGATCGACTGCATATGCTTTTCTGCCATCGCTTCGATCAAATGTGCAACCGTATCATTTGGCTCAATTTCGCCAAACGCCCCTTTGTTAGCGCTTTCATTTTGTAAGTCCCCAGCAATCTTCAACTTCAATTCCCGATACCCGGTCACACCTATTGATTTACAAAGACGGATAACGGCTGCTTCACTGGACCCGCTTTTCACTGCCAGCTCCTGCACCGAAAGATTCACTACTTCAGCTGGATGTGCAAGTATGTAGCTTGCTGCATTTTTTTCGGAAGGTTTAATCGTAGGTAAACTTTCCCGAAGCACTGTTAAACCGCCCTTCACTATGAGATCACCCTCTTTCCTTTTTAAAATTTTACTTCACATATTGATTATATTACTAAAATAAAATTTCATGAAGTGTTTTGTGAGGATTATTTACAGTTTTTTTTCCTGGGAGTAGGTTGATAGTGTGATCGTATGTGTATGTAAAACCGCTCACATATAATGGATTATTTAATTCATTCATTAAGAAGGTTTATATACTTAGAGTTCAATTACTGTAGGTCAAATACTGGAGTGGCAAAAGTAATTTCATAGCAACTTAGGGAGATTACATTATGGTACCCAATAAAAGACAAAACAAAAAAGCTATTCGCTTTGCATTACTTTTGTACAGTGTTTTAATAGGATTGGCCAGTACTATCTGCTTCATAACCGCTATCTTCTTCGTGATTCCAAAAAAAGACTTATCTTATCTTATCTTATTGGACCACTCCTAATAATGGCTGTATTCCTTTATGGAACTTGTGCTATCGCATTATTTATAAAATCAAGGTTTTTCAGTACGAAGAGTATACAAAATGAGTGATACTAATTATTTGTATCCGAACAAAGTTTCCAGACAATAGCTTACATACATACCAAAAGACCCGCTTCCCAGCGGGTCTTTTATGCCAGATATGCTTCCGTAATTGATGGTCCGCCAGCAATGTCCAGCCTTTGCCGCTGCGCCAGATGCTGCCGGTTTGGAGGAGATAGCCGCGGTAGGCGAGTTTTAAGTGCTTGGAAGGCGGTTTTGTTCGACGAGAGGATGGTCATGCCGTCGTAATTAAGCTCTTTGATGATCTGGAAAATCTGTTCGACGATGATCGGAACCAATCCTATATGTACATGGTGCCTCGAAGTGAGGTCTATTAATATACAGGTGCAGTGCAAAAAACAAGAGTTAGTTTTTAGAAAGTTAAGCCTGACACAACACGTTTTTTATGACAAACAAAAAGGGTATCTGTCTTCCTGACAGATACCCTTCAATCCTTATGTCCACCACATCGTTGTGGCAGGTTCATTTATTACGACATTTTTCAGGTTATCGACAGCACGCTGAAATCCTTCTTCGATCGACATCAGCGAATCTTCATGCTCGATGCTGATGACATAATCATAGTCGTAAGTGCGCAGCGCACTGATCATTTTATTCCACTCTTCCAGACTATGGCCGAGTCCGACTGTCCGGAAGTTCCAAGCCCGCTCTTTGATATTGCTGTACGGCTGCATATCGGTCAGGCCGTACATGTTGACATTTTCAGGATCGATGTACGTATCTTTGGCATGGAAATGATGGATGGCGCCTGCTTTTCCGAGTATCTTGATGGCAGCAGTCGGATCGATTCCCTGCCACCACATATGGCTCGGATCGAAGTTCGCCCCGATAGCATCGCTGGTCAGTTCGCGCAGCTTAAGCATGGTATAAGGTGTATGGACGAGAAAGCCGCCGTGCAGCTCCAGCGCAACCTTTATTCCATGCTCCTCTGCAAAGGAACCTAGCTCCTTCCAATAAGGAACGAGTTTCTGTTCCCACTGCCAGTTCAACACATCCCCATATTCAGGCGGCCAGGCCGTGACCGGCCAGTTAGGCTTCGTAGCGCTCTCTTCTGAACCAGCCACCCCTGAAAAGCAGTTCACAACCGGGACTCCCATTTTGGCAGCAAGCTTGATCGTCTTGCGCAAAAGCCAATCCGATTCTTCCGCGAATGCTTTATCAGGTGAAATGGGGTTACCGTGACAGCTGAAGGCTCCGATCGTGATGCCGTAGCTCTCGAATGTTTCACCGTATTTCTTCAGTGCTTCCTCATTCTCCAGCAATTCATCAATCGGGCAATGTGCATTGCCTGGATAGCCGCCGGTCCCTATTTCGACTGTATCCAATCCTGCTTGTTTGACGCGCGCAAGCATATCTTCCAGGGAAAGTTCCTGGAACAATACTGTAAAAACGCCTAATTTCATGCTCGTTCCCCCTCCTCTAAAGGCTCTGGTGCAAGTGAGATCACTTTTTTATCGCTATTGGAATCCAATGCTGCCAAGATGACAGCAAGTGCCGAACGGCCTTTTTCGGCTGTGATCGGACAGTCGGAGGCATTATTCAGCACACAGCTTGCAAACGCGTCCACAACACCGGAATTCGATTGTGTCTGGGCGTCATTCGTCTGAATCGCACCAAGGGAATGATTGCTCCGATCTCCGTTCTGGTACTCGACAACCAAGCTGTAATCAGGACTATCCTCCAGACGGATGACGCCTTTCTCACCATAAATGATCGTCGAATTATCTTCTTCTGCTACATAAGACCAGCTGGCGGTCAATGTGCCGATGATCCCTGATTTTGTACGCAGGACCGCCACTGCATTATCATCCACATCCGCATATGGTTTTGCCAATGTATCGACAAATGCCGCCACTTCCTGAATCGGTTCACCAAGCAGGAATTCAATCAGATGGGATTTATGCACGCCCAGATCTCCAAGTGCGCCGATGTACGCTTTGTCTTTATCGAAGAACCAGCTGTTTTTCCCATCGATGCTCCATTGTTCTGGCCCGCCATGGCCGAATGTCGTCCGGAAGCTGTAGATTCTCCCAAGCTCTCCGTTCTGAATCATCTTTCGCGCCTTTTGATGCGATGGTACAAAGCATTGATTATGCGCAATGAGCAGGAGCTTGCCGCTTGCTTTTTGCGCTGCGATCATCTCATCTGCTTCTTCCAGTGTCGTTGCCATCGGCTTTTCACAAAGCACATGTTTTCCCGCCTCCAGCGCAGCGATCGACACCGGTGCATGCAGATGGTTGGCTGCACAGACGATGACCGCATCGATGCGTGGATCCTCGATCAGCTCTTCGTATTCGGTGTATGCTGTCGCATGATACGCTTTGGCGATTTCCTCCGACCGGCTCGGCACCACGTCACAAACAGCAGTGATTTCGGTATACGGGTTCTGTTCCAGCTCCGGCAAATGACGGTTGCGTGCGATACTTCCTAGTCCGACTACTCCTACGCGTAAGGTTTTCATAAGCTAGCTGTACCTCCAAGTTTATTATTCTTTGACAGATCCGCTTGTCAGACCAGCGACGATACGACGCTGGAACAAGAGAACAAGGACGACAATCGGAATCGTCACGATGACGGTAGCGGCAGTGATATCTCCCCATGGAATGGTGTATTGGCTTTGATAGAATGAGATTCCGACTGGTATCGTGCGCCAGCGATCATCGGTATTGATCGTCAAGGCGAACAGATATTCATTCCAGGCTGCGATGAACACCAGGATGGCTGTCGTAAAGACACCTGGTGCGGCCAGCGGGAAGATGATTTTACGGAACGTCTGGAAAGGTGTTGCTCCGTCCAGCTTCGCCGATTCTTCCAAGGCCAGTGGAATCTTGATGAAAAATGTCGATAGAATCCAGATTGCCAGCGGCAAACTGATGGTGATGTACGGAATTACGAGACCGAGATAGCTGTTGCGCAAGCCTGCATCGGTGACAAAGTTGAAGATCGGTGATAGGACTGCGATTTGCGGAAACATGGATGCAGCAAGCACCAATCCCAGGATCAATCCTTTGAAACGGATCGGCAGCCGTGTGACCGCATAGGCTGTGAAAGATGCGACAATGATGGAGATGATCGTGGTTAGTGTTGCCACAACAAAGCTATTCAGCATGTACATGAGCAACGGTCGTGTCTCAAGCGCCGATGCATAGTTTTCCAGTGTCATATTGCTTGAGAACCACTGGAAAGAGGAGAAAATTTCTCCCTGCGGTTTGATGGAGGTCAGGAGCACCCAGATAAACGGGAACATGACCAGGAATACAAAAATGATCAAGAAAATGTAAAAGCCGACTCCAGCACGTTTTGCCATATTAGATCCTCCTCCGTCCTATTGTTTTAGCCTTCCGCTGAACAAATCCGATCCGATCAGCTTGATGAAAATCGTACTGAGCAATGCGACGCTCAGGAATACGATGACACTCAAAGCCGAACCAGCACCGAAATTCTGCTGTTCAAACAAGAGTTTGTAAGCATAGACACTGATGGATTCCGTCGAGTTTGCCGGACCTCCGCCAGTCAGGACGTAAATGAGGTCGAACACACGGAATGCATCCAGTGCACGGAATAAGACCGCAACCAGGATTGCCGACCGGATCATCGGCAAAGTGATGGAGAAAAATTGCTGGATTTTATTCGCACCATCGACTTCCGCTGCTTCGTACATCGAACGCGGGATCGTCTGTAAGCCAGCCAGCAGCAGCAGCGCCATGTATGGTGTCGTTTTCCAGATATCAGCAAACATGACAGAGAACATACCGCCTGCTCCTGTGGAAAGCAGCGCCCCTGGGTCATCGATGAGACCGAATTGAGCCATGTAATGGGCCATGATACCGGACTGACCGTCGAACAGGAATGTCCACATCATCGCTGCTACTGCTGTCGGGATTGCCCATGGCACGAGTACTGCTGCCCGGACAAGCCCGCGCCCGATGAATACTCGGTTGATGAGCAAAGCGACCAGCATACCGATGATAAGCTCGACGCCTACCGTAACGACGGTGAATAAAAGCGTGTTCAGCATCGCCGTCCAAGTCCGCCCGTCCCCAAGATAGGAGGTATAGTTCTTCAACCCGACAAAGTTGGGTTCCAGAATCGATCCTTTCGTATTTGACAGCTGGGATTCCAAATCCGTCAATGGCTGGACAGCTTCTTCGGGAGCGTCATCCTGCAATGCCTGGACAGCTGCCGTTTGTTCATCCAGTGTATTGGCAAACCCATCTGCCCATTCTTCCGGTACCTCGGACAGCCGGAGGTCATCGTCATTGACAGGCTGGTAATTTTCCAGCATAGTGTTGACTTCTTCATAACGGTCGGCAAGTCCTTCATCGCTATTCAACAATGTTTCATGCTGTTCATCCAAGGCAGTCGAAACATCATCCAGCGTCCCGCCTGCATCAGGCATCGCCGACCTGATATCTTCCATCGTGTCATAGACAAGATATCTGTTATCCGCATAGGTTTCGAGATTGATGCTTAAGGTGGAGATCCGTTCTGCTTTTGCCGGGTCATTCAAACGGTAGTCGAACAGGCTGTTCCAGGCAGATAACAAAATCGGCCAAATGATGATGACTGCAATGAGAATGATAGACGGTGCGACCATCGCGTAACCAAGCTGCCGTTCACTCAGCTGGAACCGCCTCTTTTTCGGTTGCTTCATACGCTCAGCTCCTTTAATTGGTTACGGATTCCAATGCAGCTTTCATTTTTGTTTCCATTCGCTCAACCGCTTCCTCAGCCGTAATCTCCCCGGCAAGCGCCCTGGAAAGCTCGATTTGCATGATGTCGGAGATTTCCGGATAAATCGGCGTGATCGGGCGCGGTATCGCATTCTGCAGTGAATCATAGAAATCTTCGCTAGCCAGCACAGCACTGACATCCGTTATTTCTTCATCCTCATATAAGGCTTCCAATGTCGGAGCCTTACCGCCTTCAAGAGCGCTGATCTTCTGCCCTTCTTCTCCGCTCATCCACTTCACGAAAGTCCAGGATGCTTCCACTTCATCGGAGTAGCGATTGATCATCCGCATCCAGCCTCCCAATGATGACGCTGCTCCTTCACTGCCAGCCGGAAGCGTAGCGATACCGACGTTGCCTGCCACCTTCGATATCTCCGGATCATTCGCTGTATCATTCAAATATGGCCAGTTTCGTGCGTAGACGGCATTTCCTTCGTTGAAAGAAGACTCTGTGTCGATTTCCATGAAGTTAAGTATGTTATTCGGTACAAAATCGCTGTTCGTTATGTCGATCATCTTCTGTAAACCTTCGATTGCTTCGGGACTGTTAATGACAACATTCCCATTGGCATCCAGCACCTGACCGCCATAGGAGTAGATATACTCGATGGCATTGGTCACGATGCCCTCATATTGGGCTGCTTGCATCAAATATCCGAATTTTGTGCCCTCCTTGCCCATATTCTCTTCGGCTAATCGTTCCAGCTCATCCCATGTTTCGGGAACCTGATCGGTTATATCCGTCCGGTAGTAGAGCAAGCCTGCATCAGCATAGCCCGGCATGGCATACTGCCTTCCGTTATATCGGCCTGCTTCGACTGTAGCAGGGAAGTAAGCGTCCATATCCACCTGATCCCGCTCAATCAGCCTGTCAAGCGGCAGCACATAGTTTGCCTGACCGAATTCCGCGGACCAGACAATGTCCGCATCGAATACATCCACTTCCGGACTCTTGCCGCTGAACATCGTTACATACTGATTATGCGATTCTCCAGTATCTGAAGGCATTTCCCGGACGACCACATCGATTTCAGGATGCTCCTTTTCGAATGCTTCGACCAATATATCCGTGGCACCAGTCGTATCCGTCCCCCTCGCATATGTAATTTGCACTTTATCATCACTCGCACCATCTCCGCTCGTCACGGCCGAGCAGCCTGCCAGCCCCAGGCCGGCAAGTAAGGCAACCATCAGAAAGCTCCGCTTCATCACAGTTCCTCCTCGCATTTTGGTAAACGCTTTCTTTAGTGCGATAATCTCATTCCCTCCTTTCGGCTCCTTTAAGCCTTCCCCTAATTTTTTTCTGCTGCAGTGTATAAAAAGTTTATCATATAATTGCAAGCGCTTTCAATAAAATTGTATATACATGTTTCGCCAAAGAAAAAACACGCCTGAGTCAGGCGTGTTCTGGTTCGGATCGTTCATGTGGTATATAACAGCATATCCAGCAAATCATAACTCGCTTGCTTATCCTTCTTTTCATCGAGCATCGTCTGTAAATCTTTTGCGATCAGCTGATTGGCTTTGATGCCGATTGCAAACCCGGACTGGCCTTCCATCAGCATTTTCACCGCTTTGACTCCCATCTTGTTGGCCAGGATACGATCGAATGCAGAAGGCTCACCGCCGCGCTGGATGAATCCGAGTACGGTTGTGCGTACTTCGATTTGCATCTGTTCCTCGATATATTGCTGCAGCTCATCCAAATCATACATCCGTTCTGTAACGACGATGATATTGTCATTTCGGCCTTTGGCTATCTTCTGTTGCAATTTCCCGCAAATCTGTTCAAAACTAAGTTTATGCTCTGGTGTCGAAATGATGTCACCTTCACCGGCGACAGCAGTGAATAAAGCGAGGTCGCCGCAATGTCGACCCATCACTTCCACGATGGTCGTCTTGTTATGGGACAAACCGGTATCTTTGATTCGTCCGAGGGAACTGAGCACCGTATTCAAAGTTGTATCGAAGCCGATGCAATAGTCGGTGTAATCAAGATCATTATCGATCGTTCCCGGGATACCGATTACCCGGATACCAAGTTCATGCAGCTTTTGTGCACCTTGGAGGGATCCCTCTCCGCCAATGACAATGACATCAGCGATACCATAGTTACGGAGCACCTCCACTGCTTGCTTTCTGCCGGAGTCATTCATGAAAGCGAGCGACCGTGATGTTTTCAGGATAGTACCGCCTTTGTTGGCGATCGTTTCCACATCAGCTGTGCGAAGAATGGATAATTTGTCCTCGATCAGACCCTGATAACCACCCTCGACTCCATAAACTTCGATATCGTGATAGTTTGCCGCCTTGACAATCGCCCGTATGGCCGCATTCATACCTGGTGAATCTCCTCCGCTTGTTATCACAGCTACTTTATGTATCATATCAGTTCACCTCTCCACCATATGTCTTGCTATCATTATACAACAGAATTGGCAGGAAACAGAACAAAGACAGGCGTGATGCCTGCCTTTGTCATACCGTGATGACTAGTTTTCCGATCATGCTGCCGTTTTCCAAGCGCTTATGGGCTTTTTGCAGATTCTCAACAGTAAGGCCATCTAATTCTTCCGTTTTCGTCGTGCGAATTCGTCCTTCTTCGACCAGCTCTGCCACTTTGGTTAGGATTTCGCTTTGTATATATCTGCTCGGTGTCTGGTGGAGCGTACGCGTGAACATATACTCCCAGACCAACGTCAAGCTCTTGGACGTCAAATCCGTCAATTTGATACCTTCGACCGGACCTGTAATGGCACAGATGATGCCCTCCGGTTTTACAACCTCGATCATGTCATCCCACGCCTTGTCCAGCTGATGCATGCAAAAGACATAGTCGACACTGTCGATACCCAGTTTCTCAAGCTGCGGATGCAGCGGTTCATGATGGTTGATCACCTGTTCGGTCCCATGCTGCTTCGCCCATGTGATGGTCTCTTCGCGGGAAGCAGTTCCGACTACATTCAGGCCATACAGTTTCGCAAACTGGGATGCGATCGAACCGACGCCGCCAGCGGCGTTGATCAATAAGATCGTTTTATCTTCATTCGCTTCCGCATCAAGCGGTATATGCATTTTCTCGAACATTGCTTCCCATGCAGTCAACGCTGTCAAAGGCAATGCTGCTGCTTCTGGGAAACTGAGATTGGCAGGCTTCTTGGCAATTACCTTATGATCGACGAGCTGGTACTCACTGTTGGAACCTTGACGGGATACCGATCCAGCATAATAAACTTCATCCCCTGGCTGAAACCCTTCCACTTCCTCTCCGACTTCCGCTATGATGCCTGCTGCATCGAAACCAAGAATGCGGAATTTTCCATCGTCCTCCTTCAGCTTGCGTTGCTTTGTATCCACCGGATTGACGCTGACTGCTTTTACCTGAACAAGGACATCCCCACCTGCCGCTTTTGGCTTGTCCACCTGTTCTTCCACAAAACTATCTGCCTGTTCCGCGGATGTATGTTTATAAATCCCGATTGCTCGCATCTTTCTTTCTCCTCCTTTTAATTTGTCTGTTTCATTTATGTAAAAGCCGCCAGTGTGAAAGACGGCTTTATACACTCATTTCTTCGCCAGTCGCAGTATCGGCTCCAATGGTTCCGATTTGCCGTAGTGCGGAACGACAGCCGATGGTGCTGCTGCCCACTCACAAGCATTGCGGATGACAGTCTGCACATTTTTATCATAGTAAGTCGGGTACGTTTCATGGCCGGGCCGGAAATAGAATATTTTCCCTTTTCCCCGATTATACGTGCAGCCGCTGCGGAAGACTTCCCCGCCCTCGAACCAGCTGATGAACAACGTATGGTCTGGTTCGGGTATATCGAAATGCTCGCCGTACATTTCCTCTTCTGGTAGCTCAAAATATTCACCAAGTCCCCTGGTGATCGGATGACTCGGCTGGACTACCCAGATTCGTTCCTTTTCCCCATCCTGACGCCATTTCAGGTCACATGTCGTGCCCATTAAATTACGGAATATCTTGGAAAAATGACCCGAATGGAGGACAATCAGCCCCATACCTGCCAGAACACGCTGCTTCACTCGTTCGATCGCACGGTCATTCACTTCTTCATGAGCCTTATGTGCCCACCAGATCAAGACATCCGTTTGTTCCAGTGTCCCTTGATCCAAACCCTGTTCCGGATCTTCAAGTGTTCTGGTCGTTACGGCAAATCCAGCTTGCTCCAAAAACTCGGCAATCGCTCCATGGATGCCTCGGGGATAAATGCTTCTTACCTGGTCGTTTTCCTTCTCATGACGGTATTCGTTCCAAATGGTAACGCGCATTAGATGCTCCTTCTTCCTTTTTTTATCCTATTCCCCATGTTAAGTAGCTACCCGGTTCCCTACTAGATTATGCAGTGAATTTTATTTTACTAATTACATTAGCCCTTTTCTTTCCATCTCCTGCCCAGAGAAAAAGATCCTGCATTTTTTGCAGGATCTCATACTAGGAATACCGCACCGTAAACCAAGGCTCCAAGTATCACAAAGGCCGGATGCACCTTCCATCTTTCCATGAGCAGGTAGCTTGCCACAACCAGGATGATCGTATGCAGCCATCCGGCGCTTTGGTAGGAAGTATGGAAGAAGCTGACCGCCATTCCCCCAAGCAAAACAGCAATCGTCGGCCGAATATAAGCAGTCATTCTTTTCACCCGTGGAGAATCCTTGAATTTTGCTAATAGACTCAGCAAGCCAATCATCAGGATAAGCGACGGTGCAACGGTGGCAAACAAGCCGATTGCCGCTCCCAATACACCAGCTTGCTGAAATCCGATCACGCCAGCCAGTTTCGTTGCGATCGGACCGGGCAGTGCATTTGCCAATGCCAGCATTTGGCTGTAATCCGCGGTTGTCATCCATCCATATCTATCGACCACTTCGTTTTCGATCAGCGGAATGGTGGCTGGACCGCCCCCATATCCCACAACGCCAGGAATGAAGAAGGCCAGGAATATTTGCCAATAAATCATGCGCCCTCTTCCTCCTTCCGTTTCTCCGGTTTCACAAGCGCAAACAGGAGCAGCGCCAGGATAAGGAAAGCAGGGTGAATATGAAGCAGCTCAATCAAAAGGACAGAAGCAGCCAATAACGCGATAATCTGCCATCCCTTCAGTCCGTTACGGGATTTTTTGAGAAAATCGATTGTCATGACTGCAAGCATGACTCCCACTACCGGGATGACTGCCGTCGTCATGCCGCTGAGCCATGGCTGGTCACTCAATGCATCGACGAAATAAAACAGGATGATAAGTAAGACGACCGTCGGGATGATGGTCGCAATCAGTGAACTGATCATACCGAGCCAGCCGCCGACGCGATAGCCGATATAGCCTGCCAATTTCGTCGCGATCGGACCAGGCAGACTATTAGCCAATGCCAGCGTATTGCCGAATTCTTCATCATCCATCCACTTATATTGTTTGACGACTTCCTTTTCCACAAGCGGGATTGACGAAGGACCTCCGCCGTAGCCAAGGATGCCGACCCGGAAAAATGCCAAAAATAATTGCCAGTACGTCATGTTGCCCAACCTTTCTAAAACGAAGCGATACTGCCATCAGCTCGCGCTTCGGTTCCTCCATATAATGTTCCATTCCCGGGATCTCGCCAAATGATTTGTCCGCGACCGAAAGTGGATCTATCCGCTTTGACTTCAATATCATGTCCTTTGCGAATCAGCGCCTCCGCAATATATTTCGGGAAATCGGCTTCCACATGGAATGTCTTGCCTTTGACCCACTGCCAGCGCGGCGCATCGAGCGCTGTCTGCGGGTTGAGTCCGAAATCAAGCATATTCATGACCACTTGGGTATGCCCTTGCGGCTGCATGAATCCGCCCATGACTCCGAATGGTCCGATCGCCTGCCCATTCTTTGTCAAAAAACCGGGGATGATCGTGTGGAAAGACTTCTTTCCGCCTTGCAGCCTGTTGGCATGCTCTGGATCAAGACTGAAGTTATGCCCGCGGTTTTGCAGCGCAATACCTGTTCCTGGAACGACCAGCCCGGACCCGAAGCCATGATAGTTGCTTTGGATGAAGGAAACCATATTCCCTTCCCCATCGGCTGTAGCCAAATAAACCGTTCCGCCCGTCTTTGGTTCCCCTGCTTCCGGTTGCTGCGCCGTCTCACTGATCATGGCTCTTCTTTGTGCCGCATAATCATCCGACAACAGTTCCTTTACTGTGACAGGCATATGCTGTTCTTCGGTTATGTATGCATGCCCATCGGCAAATGCAAGTTTCATTGCCTCCATCTGCTTATGATATGTATCAATTGCTTCTTTTTCATGGAAAGAGAATCCCTTCAATATATTAAGAGCTGAAAGAGCAACCAACCCCTGTCCATTCGGCGGAATTTCCCAAACATCATACCCCCGGTAATTCACCGATATCGGCTCCACCCATTCCGGTTCAAAGGCAGTCAAATCCTCTTTCGTCAGGAATCCGTCATTGTCGGCAGAAAATTCCGTCATTTTATCGGCCAGTTCTCCTTCATAAAAGGCAGCCGCATCTGTGCGTGCTATTTGCCGCAGTGTTTCGGCATGATCAGGCGATCGCCATATATCTCCGATTTGCGGATATTTTCCATTTGGAGCGAATGTATCGAACCAGCCATTGTACATGGCATCGGTACAGGATGTACTGAACTTCTTATACGCACGTTCCCATAGCTTGGCAACTGTCGGCGTGACCGCAAAACCGTTTTCAGCATAATAAATCGCCGGCTGCAGCACTTCGATCAGCGGCAGCTTCCCGAATCGCTTGCTGAGGGCAGCCCATCCGCCCGGTGCACCGGGTACCGTTACCGGCAGAAAACCATACAGCGGCATCTCTTGATACCCGAGTTCCTTCACTTTATCGATACTGATCGATTTTGGTGCCGGGCCGCTGGCATTCAGTCCATAAAGCTTGTCCTTGATCCAAACAAGTGCAAAAGCATCACCGCCGATTCCGTTCGATGTCGGCTCGACTACTGTCAGCATCGCCGCAGTAGCGATGGCCGCATCGACTGCGTTGCCGCCTTTTTTCAGCATATCCAGCCCGGCCTGAGAGGCAAGCGGCTGCGACGTAGCCACCATTCCTTGTCTGGCAACAGTCGTCATCCGCTGTGAATGATATGGGTAATACAAATGATCTGTCTTCATTCTGTCTCCCCCTTATGTAAGAAGCCCGGAGAATTCCGAGCTTATGACCATCCTAACAAATGATGGATCGCTTTTGCTACCCCATCATTTTCATTTGTATCCGTTTGATAGTCTGCAACTTCTTTGACTGCATCCTGGGCGTTGCCCATCGCTACACCGCAGCCGACAGCTTCGATCATCTTGATGTCATTCAGGCTGTCGCCCATTGCGATTACCTGTTCCATCTTAATGCCGAGCCGGTCACAAACCTTTTGTACGGCTTCGGCTTTATTGATGCCGACAGCGTTGACTTCGATATTCGTCGGGCTGGAATTCGAAAGCTCCAGTTCATTCTTATCGGACAGTGCTTTGACGATAGCTTCCCGTGTTGCATCATCAAATGTATCAAAGCCGAATTTCAGCCATTCATATTCCTCCATATTGGCCGGGAAATTACCGCGGAAGACATGCTCTGTACTGACAGCCCAATAATGCGTGTCATATTCATCCGCCAGCCTTTTCATTTTCTTGATCAAATCGTCTTCGATCAATACACGCTCCAGCAGCTCGCCCTCGGCAGTCCAGATTTCACTTCCGTTAACTGTCACCAGGAAAGACTGCAACCCCAGATCATCAGCGTAAGGCTTGCATGTCCTGATGCCCCGGCCTGTGCTGAGGATGACATGCACGCCTTCCTCCTGTGCCCGTTGTATTGCTTTCCTATTCGCTTCTGTTACTTCTTCGCGAGGATTGAGCATTGTACCATCCATATCAAGTGCAATCAGCTTATACTCCTGCTGTCGTATGTTCCCAGCCATACAATCTCCCCTTTATGTAAATGCTTAGTCCATGTCCATTATAGTATAGTCGGTGTTATTTTTCCTTTCAGACCGATTCCAGTTTGCAATCAGTGCTGGCAATACACGCCAATCAGAGAAACTCGGCACCCCCTCCAGCTTCCCGCCAAACAGGACAGGCTGCAAACCAGCATTTCTGCTTCCAATCACGTCATTCCCCACATCATCACCGACAAAAATTGCATCTGATGCATCAGCCTCCACCTCTGTCAGCGCCATCTCAAATATAGCGGGATCCGGTTTTCGCAAACCGACCACTTCGGAGATGATCATGCTTTGACAATGCCAATACAAGCCAAGCTGTTCGATCACTTGCTGCTGGAGCAGCGCGGGTCCGTTCGTGACAATCCCCATTGTATAAGACATACTCAATTCCTGCAGTGTCTCAAGCGCATCCGGATATGCTACCGCGAATTGTGCGACCCTTTCGAAATAATCGGCAGTCAATGCAGGTTCCAAGCTTGTATCCAAGGAAAACCGGCTTAATAGCTCTTGGTAGACAATCGGCTTTTCGACATATCCATTTTGATCAAGTTCCAGGAATACCTTCTCAAATTCGGCGGCCTCGATACCGTGCAGCTGAGTCTGGAAACGGTTGAATTGATCAGCGAGGAACCGTTGTAAAGTAGTATGCCTGTCGTGAATCGTACCATCCAAATCAAAAAGAATTGCTTTCATCTTGTCGCTCCATTTCGCTTTTCCTCCATCATACGCCTTTGGAGAAAGATTGTCAGTACTGCAGTATACTTAGAAATGGAGGTGGAGAAATGAAAATATCCATTTACAACGAACAGCAGCCACATACCCTGCTTTTTCTGCATGGGGGCGGAGTCGGTGGCTGGATGTGGAAAAAACAGCTAGCACATTTTTCTGATTACAAATGCGCGGTTGCCGAGTTGGATTTTGGCACGGCCAACGCCTCGATCGAACGGCTGGCAAACCAATTGCTGCATTGGGCAGAACTGAATATCGGTCAACGAAAGGTCGCACTGATCGGATTTTCCATCGGTGCCCAAATTGCCTTGCAAATGGTAAGCAAACGACCAGAGCTTTTTTGTTTCACCATGCTGAACAGTCCTCTTACAATCCCTGCTACCTTGCCGAATAGCATCATTCGACATGCTGTCCGTTGCACGCATCCCCTGATCAAGAACAGAAGCTTTTCAGCCTTGCAGGCCCGTGCGCTCGCTATACCTGCTGAAGATTTCGAAACGTATTACCAACAGAGCCTGGAATTATCCCCTTTAGCGCTCACCAATATGCTTGAGGAGAATATGCAATTTAGCATCCCAGAAGATTTTCCGGATATTAAAACCAATGTCCTTGTAACAGTCGGTGAGAAGGAGAAACCGATCGTGAAACAATCTGCGGCCAAACTCGCAAACTGTAACCCACAATGCAAAAGTCTCTTGATTGCAAATACCAGACATGGCTTCCCATTGGAGCACCCTCAGCTATTCAACTTGCTGTTGGGGAAAGAACTGGCTGGGAGTCAATTCTGATTTCGATAATCCCAAAGAATCCGCCATTCTCCCTTCTCCTTTGCGACATAGACATACTGCACGAAGGTGAAGCGGCCATATTTCCCGTGATAATTCTGTTTGACTGTGTAGGAGTATACATCCTTGTAAGTCGGTCCATCTGGTGATGCACGCCATTTATCCTTTTTGTCTCCCTCTTCGATTTTAAATTGGAACGTATCTGCCCCGAAGTGACTCATGAATACATGGGAACGATCGGTCACATAATCTTTTCGAGGAAAGCGGGTCTGCAGATCTTTATGCAGCAAGCCCCAGGAGGAGGCAAATTCACCTTTTTGCTCCATGGTATAAAAATGTTCCACAGCTCTTTTGGCCTGGTTGGGGGAAGCATTTTTCAGAAAGAGGGCAAACAGGCAAAGGAGCAGCATGACAAGAAAACATACTGCCGCCAAATGCTTTGGCTTGATTTTCTTTCGATGGCGCATAAGCCGATCCTCCCTTCAGGACTAGCTTATTCACCGCCTGCCAAGGGTAGTATGAAAATACAGAAAGAAGCGAGGACATAACAAAAATGCTAGTTTTAAAAACGCTCTGTTCCAAGGAATCGCTAGTATAATTCATCTTTAAAACCCGAACTCACGCAAATCTTTATTTAAAATTCACGTCATAGTTCGGGTTTTCATCTAGCTGAAACGCTTTTGTCCCAGCTTCTTAATTTTTTTGCATTTTACCGAAGGACTCATTGGTGGCATAAAATCCGCTGCCTTTACCAGTGTACAAGGACAATGTTTGTTTTTCCTCCTCCGTTGCCTCCCCCCTGATACAAAGGAAATAAAGGATACTCATATCCATCTCCTTATCCTCTTCACTTCCCTCCGGACCAGGATGGTGATTACGAAGCTCTTCAGGGTCAGCTTCCATCCCCCATTTGATATGGTGATACAGATTCTCGAATGTCCTCTCTGCATCAGGAGTAATATTATCCGCCATAAATTCCCGTTTCACTTCCTCCATATCGTGTGTCCGGATGTAATCGATGAACTGCTTTCCGTCACCATACTGAAAAAATTCGCCCCAGTTCATCGGTGTGCGCTCTCCCAACTGAAACAACAGCAGATACTTGATCTCGAACCGTTCTCTCTCCTCAGCGTGGCGTTCCCCTCGTTCTGAACTATCCTCTGTGATTTCCCCATCGAAAAATTGCATACAAAATGCCTTGTATTCTTCCTCGAATTGCCGCATCACTTCCCATAAACGGTGAATATCCTTATCGAATAATTCCTTGCTGCGGAAGATGGAGGCCAGCATGAAGAAGCGGAATAATCCACGGAAATGCGTGTTGATTTTTTTTTGGCTCCAATCATAATGCTCTTGGCGGAAGGCATCGTTGACCTTTACTAAATACTCAATGTCCAATGCATTTTTCAGTCTTTCGATATGTTCTTCATCCACCAATGCCGTCGGTCTTACTTTCAGCGTATCCCATTGCAGTTTTAGCTGCTCCCGATGACGATCGGGGTTCTGCATCGGACGTTTACGTGCGCCTGTGTTATAAAAAACCGCTATCCCAACAAGGATAAGCACAACCGCTATCCCAATAACCGTAACAACATCCATCTGATTTCCTCCTGCTCATGACTAATAGAGCTGACAAGCCGTCAACTCTATTTGTTCCCATTAACTTTGCAATACACGCAGCAACTCGAGATTGAATTTTTCTTTTTCATCGAACATGAGACCGTTCCCGCTATTGGCAAAAGGGATCACAGTCCAATTGACGATGCCACCGATAATTCCTTTTGATTACATGTCCCATCATTATCTCCCCTTGCTATCATAGTCCCTTTCTCTTGGTTCTTTCTTTTCTCTCGTTCGCAATTCACGGAATAAGAAAAATGCCCCTGCCACACCAGATAAAATAGCGAGCAGAAGAAATACCGTATTGGTAGTGAATACATAAATCAGTAGGAGGGCAAGCGCCAGGATGAAGAATCCAAAATAGCCCGCTACCTTCATACGCCTCACTCCTTCCAATTGGTCTTGCTGTTATATACCCGTTAGGTACGTACTTTAAGCAAAAGAAAAAAGCATGCTCAGTGTGTCTGCAAAACAGTTCCCTCCGGTCCGATCAAACTGATTTCCAGTTCGATCTCCCGATTGATGTCATCCTCCAAGTCATGTGCTTCCAGAACATCAGCTGCCTCACCCTTTACTTCCTCCCAGACCGAAAGCATCCGATGATCGACCTCAGCCTCAACATTCCGGATGTGCAGACGAATAGTGCCTTCGGGTTGAAATCCCACTCCCAATACTTCATACGTATCATAAACAGCCAGTTCCTCGACAGCTGTATCGTTCACTTCTTCCAAAGCATGGCGAATCATCTCTTCATGGACTTCATTGTATGGAACAGGATGGGTGGATCGATCGGTGAAAAAGAAAAGCAAACCGGCTATCACCATCGTACTCGCCAAGACGAGTCGCAATCCAAGGCTTCGTTTCATCAGCAAACCTCCATTCCCTGCTACTATATGCAGTTCATTGCGAAAACTTGTCCATAGAAAAAAGGAGCACGCCACCAGGCGTACTCCTTTCCCTTACTTAATCTTCTTCTCTTATTTTCCGCTTGAACGGCCACCAGTTCAGTTCGCCGAGTGTCGTGGCAATTGCCGGGATAAGCAACGGCAGAATCACCAGGCCATACAATAACAGACCGATGATGATGACTGTTGCAACTTCCAAGAGCGTCAAGACACCTGATGGCATCATAGCCGCGAACGTACCTGCCAAAATAATGGATGCGGTAATGATGACCCCGCCCATTTTCTTCATCGAGTGTACCATGCCTGCCTGCAAATCATCGCGCGCTTCTTCGGTGAAACGATCAAGCAGGAAGATCGAATAGTCCACTCCTAGCGAAATCAGGATCACAAAGCTGAAGAATGGTACCGCCCAACTCACACCTGCGTAATCCAAACCATTGACGAAAATCAATTCGGTGATGGAAATTGCAGTATAGTAGGTAAGCAGCAAGGACCCGATCATATAAGCCGGAATGACCATGGAACGGAATAGCAGTGTCAGGATGATGAATAATCCAACCATCATGATGACCATTGTCCGTGATAGATCGGTTGTGGATAGATCCTCCAAGTCAGCGTTGGTACTTGTTACACCACCATAAACGATTTCAGCATTTTCAAATGGCGTATCCTTCACTTCCGCATCCACACGATCTTTGATCGTTTCCAGCGTTTGAATCGCTTCCTCGGAATATGGATCGGAATCCAATACGACATCAAGTGTGACACCTTCCCCATCACGGAACGCATACGTATCGATGCTCTCCTGGAAATCACCTTCCAAGGCATCTTCCGGAATATACATACCAGTATCACGGACAGTCTCGCTATCGCTGATGTCACGCAGTGTATCCGATGCTGTCTGCAATCCGTCAGAAACTTGCGTCAATCCTTCGTTTGCCGACTCGACACCATCCGCAAGCTGCTGCAGCGTTTGAGACAGTGTACCAACTTGCTCTTGCTGGCCTTGCAATTGTGTATCAGCTTGTTCCAGACCTGATTGAATCTGCGTCAACTGCTCGCTTATACCAGCCAGCTGGGCAGATGCTTGCTGGACATTGCCGGTTTGCTGCAACTGACCAGTCACTTGCTGTAATGCTGTATTGACTTGCCCTAGACCTTCTGTTGCATCAGATAGTCCGCCGCCGCTTGATGAGCCTGTATTTCCAGCCTGACCGGAAATCTGATTCAGTCCATCCTGCACTTGCGTCAGACCGTCCTGCACATCACTGATTCCATCGACTGCATCATGGATACCATCCGCAATTTGACCGGTTTGCGTATCCACATATAAATCATCGATTTTTTCCCCTGTGGGCTGTGTTGCTGTCCGGACTTTTTCCACCCCGTCAATCTTGCTGATTGCATCACTCAAATTATCGAGATATGGCAGCGTGTTTGCCGTTGTCAGGTTTTCATCATCATTGATCACGATCTGTATCGGCATTGCTTCACCTTTTCCGATTGCATCCCCGATAGCATTCAACCCTTTGATACTGTCATAATCACTGCTGATTTCCTCAGTGGAGTTGAAGGAAACTTGTTCATCATACGTAAGTACGAATGGTACTGTAATCACGGCAGTGATCGCCAGGAACAGCACTGGTCTTGCTACCGAATGGCGACCAAGGAAATGCCATAGTTTATTGTCACCATGTGAAGCGGCCTTTTTGGATGGCCAGAACAGTTTCTCCCCTAGTGTCACCATGAACAGCGGCAAAACAGTCACAAGGACAATCAACAATACCGCAACACCGACAGCCACCCCAACTGCCGATTGGAAGATGGCGAACTTGGCAAAGAAGATGGATGCAAAGCCGACAAATACGGCAATCGCACTGATGAATAAAGTACGTCCCGCTGTCCGGTATGCGGTAACTGTAGCTTCCACTTTGTCATGACCGTTAGCCAGCTCCTCCCGGAATCGACTGAGCAGCAGGATACAATAGTCGGTACCTATACCGAACAGAATCGCCACCAGGAATGTCTGCGTGAACGTCGAAATAGGAAAGTCCAATGTATCCACCAAAATGGCTAGTATCCCCTGACTGATCAAGTATGTAATCCCTACTGTGATCAAAGGAACGAATGGTGTCACGATGGAACGGAAGACGATCAAAAGCAATGCTACGATAATGAATACCGTGATCAGCTCCGTCTTTTTCAGACCTTCTTCCGATGTATTGGAGAAATCTTGGTTGATCAAGGAGGCACCTGTCACATATGCAGTTGTATCTTCAGGTACTGCATCATAGATTTCATCTGCAATCCTTTCCACTTCCGCATCCGAGCCATCGACTGTCACAGGCATCATGACTGTCTTTTTATCCTCAGATGTCATCTGATCCTGAATTTCCTGATTATCCGTCAGCGGCGTCGTGATCTCATTTACACCGTCGATCTGTTCCACTTTATCGATGACGCCCTGAATCATATCCTCACTATCCTGATTGAGCGCTTCATCAAGCTCGAAAACAACGCTGATGGAATTACTATTCTCACCTGCATCTTCTAAAATTTCGCTGGCACGGATAGATACCGCATCCTCGGGAAGCTGCGTCTGCCCCTTATCGGATGCCAGCTGGGTCAGATTCGGCGAAAAAATCGTCAATCCCACCGCGATTAATAGAACCGCAAGCGCAATGACCCATTTGAAACGAATGATTGTCCTCAATTTTCCTTCTCCCCTTTTTTAAGCTGATCTTTTACATCCGTGAATATCCGGATGAAAGTCTCTACATCTTCATCCTTAATATGCTCAAAAAGCCCGCAGAATCGATCATAAATGGCCCCCTCGGCTTGCTTAAGAATTTTTTCCCCATCTTCTGTAATTTGCACAAGCTTCGTTCGCTTATCCCCTTCTGAGTCGACCCATTCCACCCAGCCTTTTTCCAGCAGCTTTTTCAAACGGTTGGAAATCGCACTCTTATGTACTTGCTGTACAATCGCCAGATGTCCAGGAGAGGAAGCGCCCGACAAGCTCAATATTTTGATCAAACTGACCTGCTGAGGCGAAATCTGATTGAACACTTCATATGCAGCGCCCTTTTTATGGAATATTTCGGTTGCCATGAAAGACACCTCATTGAAAAGATCGATTGCCTCTTTCAATTTACTCAATATAGTTTACCCCCTATACCAACTTAGTTTATACCCTAAACCATAAATGATCAAACATTTTCTTTCCCTGAATTCAAGACACTATCATCGGCAAAATATAGGGAGCGAGCGAATCCAGCTGTTTTCACCAAAAATATAGGTACTCGAACCCTAAAGAATTTATTCTCATAAAAGCAAGATTATAATAGTCCTTTGTTGGAATGGTACTGTTCCTAGTCATACCCTCTTAATCATGTTTTAAGCGCGACCAAGCCCATTGAAGAAACAAAAAGTTTAGGCTATTTTCATCAATAGACAGCCACAAATCTGTCAGCTGTTTATGACAAGATTCATCACTATATTACTTGCGGGATTAATATTATCCCTAATCAGAAAAGCCGCAGATGAATGAGGAACCATCCCCACTCAAACGGAAAAATTCCATACTTGTCAAGATCAATCTGGTTACAGGAAATTAAGGAATGGAGGAGTAGCTGAAGATGGACGATGGACCACCGATGTCAGAATCGCCCATTCGGATATCCTGCATGCGGTCGGCTGTCATCCAAAAGTCATCTATAAAGAAGGGAAAAGAGGTTGGATTACGCCTTGTGGCGAACTTGTGTGGATAGCTCTTCCAAGGGAATTGAAATTATAAATAACTGTATTCTTCCCATATTAAAAAGAAACATCCTGCAGATTTCGAACAGGACGTATTTGCAGGAGGGAAAAAGGTGAACAAGCTTGCCACCTTTTCCCGACGCCACTCTATACACGAAAGAAATTAGATACTCCTTAGTATGAAACGACATAAAAGGCGGTCTGCTTCACGCAGCCGCCTTGTTATCTTTTTGCCGGGGTGCCTTGATGAAAAAGCATGCGCCAGCCGCCTGGCTGATAGCGCCAGATGGAGCTTCGCAGGTGTTCTTGGCCTGATGCTTCATCACATGTTCGGAATGTAGCCAGAACCGTGTCTTCTGACAGAATTCGTACATCGAAGTCCCTGATATCCAAATCGACTGCATCCAATCCATTCGTCACAATTTCTGCTTTGCTGATTGATCGACCCGATGATCCATGTTCCAGGAAGTCATCTGTCAGTAAATTGCTGACAGCGGCTATCGATGTTCTCGTCTCCTCCTCGAGCAATGATTTCTCCAATCGCAGGATTGTTTCCTTTACTTGCAGCTGTTCATCCATCTCGACTCGCCTCGCTTTTCTTATAATTATATCCTTACGTTCATTCTATGAAAAGGGTTTCATTATACAACAAAAAAAAGAATCACCGCCCCGATTTGTATACGATGGAGAAAACTGATACAGTATGTAAAAGATGAGGTGACAAAATTGGAATTCAAGCGAACACCGCTGATTGCGGCGCTATTGAGCTTTCTATTCGCCGGCTTAGGTCAGTTCTATAATCAACAGAATTTGAAGGGGACACTCTTTGTCCTTATCAACCTGATCAATTTGTTCCTGATGTGGTTCGTAGTCGGTCTGTTCACGTATTTCATTTTTTGGATCTATAATATTTACGATGCTTATAAAATGGCGAAACGCGCGAATATGAAGCTTGCCCGTCAGAGCGGACAAATCGAGCCTTCCACCAACTAAAAACAGCTGCCCATCCGAGGCAGCTGTTTTTCATATCGAGACTAACGCCTCACGGAATTCTTCATAGGAATGAGCTTCTAATAATCTTTGGACATGAGCCGGCTGCTCGATGATGCGGACAAGCTGCTGATACATGTCGGTAAAATCCTCATCACTATCTTTTTCGATACATAATAAGCAAACGAATCTTACTTGCTTACCAGACCAATCTATCGGATTTTTCAATGTGCAGATGACCCACAGCGTTTCTTCCACACTCGCTTCCAGCGGATGCGGCACGGCTACTGAATTACCGAAGCAAGTCGGTGCCATGGACTCTCTTTCATAAACCGCCGTGAGGAACTTTTCCCCCACCTTACCGTCTGATTTCAGTACGTCAGTCAAAAAGGTCAGCACTTCTTCTTTACTCTCCAATTCCTGCTGCAAAAACACATATGCCGGTCTGATATAGCGAATCTCCTTACCAAAATGCATGAAAGCTTCAAGCTTCGCTATTGCCTCCTTATCCAAGATGACCGGGACATGTATAACCGGAAGTGATGTGGTTTCCGCCTCAATCGGTATCGTACTGATGATCAAATCAGCCTCCCATTCCTCTTTCCGTATCAAACGATAATATTCAATTGTATCGATGATGTCCAACTTGTCCGGAAAAAGGGATTGCAGCTTATAGCGCAGCAATTGAGCACTGCCTATCCCTGAAGCACAAACTAGCAGACATCTGATTTTCTTCCCTTTTTGGGTGCTTCTTTCCAAAGCTGCTCCGATATGCAGTGCCAGATAACCGATCTCCTCTTCAGCAAGCTGAATGCCGATGTCCTTCTCGACTGCACAAGCCCCGATGACAGCAGCTTCGAAAGCAAGCGGATAATGCCTTTTGATATCCTCAAGCAGCGGGTTCCGCACATTCATGCCGTACAAATGACGATGGACAGCCGGCTTGAGATGGATACTCAATCCTTTCAGCAATTCCTCGTCCTGACGCAAATCCAGCCCCGTCTTATCGTAAATCCTTGCAACGATTGCCACCGCCAATTCCGGCATCCCCAGCTGACCTTCCAGAATTCCTTTTGCAGCATACTCCATCCCCATCAGATGAATGGTCATATAAGCCACTTCCACTTGCGGAAAGAAAATATGAAGCTCAGCTTCCAGCATCGCTGTAAGCTGAGCTGCTTCCCGGAAGGCTGGCTGCTGGATGATATCCTGCATCGCATCGGGAGCGAGCTCGACATACTGTTCATCCCTGATTCGTTTGCAGGCAATCGCAATATGTGTAACCAAATTCTGTACTGCCACATCTGACAGCATCATCTTGTTATCCGTCACAAACTTATGCACAATATCATGCACATGATGTATGTCGGTTTCTGAAATGATTGCATCTGGTAAACCGTACGCCTTTTGCCACCCCGTCTGCATAGAAAAGAATGATGACAGAAAATATCGCTTTTCCGTCTCCGTTCCCACAATCCGAATACCATACTTCGGTTTTTTCTCAAGCTCCAGCCCCGATTGCTGGAGAAGCTGCCTCACTTGCTTCAGATCATTCTGTACAGTCGGAAAGCTGACAAAACAAGCTTGCGCCAAGTCTTCCATTTTGAAGAATCCATCAGACAGGAGAAGCAGCTGCAAAAGATGATTCACTCTTTCTGCCGGAGTCTCTACCCGTGTATACAGACGTTCCTGCTTCTTACGGATCGCTTCCTGCAAATAGACCTGAAATAGCTTTTCCTCAATGACAATCAGCCGATACCCCTGCCCCCTGATCGACTCGATTCTTGCGTGGTCCGCAGGTAATTCCTGCTGCAGCAGCTTCATATCTGAACGAATCGTCCGCTCCGATACAGCCAGTTTCCTTGCCAGCTCATCCGCAGTCAGCGTCCGTGATTCGGATGATAGGAAAGTCAATAATTCCAAGAGCCTCGGTTGCAGCATACAGATTCACCCCTTATCCTCCATACCTATGCCAAAAAGGCGATCAAGTGACCGCCTCTCTTTTAAGCTGACCCCCAAGTTGCCGATCGTTTCGCCAGCTCTTCCTGCAAATAGATGATTTCCTCTGCTAATTCCCGCACTGTCATGGCATTCATCAAATGATCCTGCGCATGCACCATCAACAAAGTAACCGTCGATTGTTCGCCGCCTGCTTCGGCTGTGATAAGTTCCGTCTGGATGTGATGAGCCTGATTGATTGCTTCTTTGCTAGCCTGGATTTTCAATTTTGCTTCCTCGAACGCCTGCTGTCTGGCGAGCGCCATCGCTTCCATAGCGTAACTGCGGCCATCACCACCGTACAGTATCAACTGAAATGCTTTTTCTTCTACATTCATCACGTTCCTCCTCATCAGTTGCTGATTGGACCTGCTCCATCTTCAGACGCCGCCAACTCACGCTGTCTCGCTTCTTCTTCCTTCAGCTGGTTTTTCTCCAGCGCACGGAAGAATGGATAATAGATGGCCATCGAAATCACTAAGTTTATCAGCTGTATGACAGCACCTGAGATTTTTCCTCCTGTTGCCAGATACCCCGAGATAAAAGGCGGCATGGTCCAAGGAACAACGATTCCAGCTGGTTTCGCTACCAGACCTGTACTCATCCCAATGTAAGTGGTGATAACCATCACGAGCGGGACAGTAATGAATGGAATGATCATAATTGGATTCAATACGATAGGAAGACCGAAAACGATTGGTTCATTGATATTGAAGAATGCCGGGCCAGTTGCAAGTCTGCTCAGCTGTTTATTTTGTTTAAGCTTTGCCCGCCAAATCATGATTAAAACTAATCCGATTGTGGACCCGGATCCGCCGACGTGGATGAACACTTCGAAGAATTGAGCTGTGAATATATGCGGCAGCTCTGTACCGGCAGCAAATGCTGTTGCATTTTCGGCTGTGGCTTTCAGCCAAATCGGGGACATGATACCCCCTACGATATTGGCCCCATGCAGACCACACACCCATAGCAGCACGATCATCAATTCTGCAACAAAGCTGCCAATAAAAGAGGAACCAACAAGCGTAAGCGGAGAACCAATAACAGTCGCGATCAGATTGTGGATATCGCCAAAAGATGTTGCTTCTACAAGTAAACGGATCAGCCAAACAAGGATGATGACAGCAAAACCTGGAATAAGTGCAATGAATGACCGCGATACCGCAGGTGGTACACCATCAGGCATGCGGATTACGATATTGCGTTTGACAATGAAGCGATATACTTCCGTGGCAAACATCGCCACCAGCATCCCCACGAACAATCCACCGCTTCCAAGCAAGGAAACCGGTACGAAATTGGCAGCTGCTCCATCGACTTCAAATGGACGGAATGGTGTTGCAAGTAAGAATGCCGATAGTGCAATTGCCCCTGAAGACAACGGATCGACACCATCTGCTTCATAAGCTTGCGCCAGTCGATAAGCGATGCCGAAACAAGCGAATATCGCCATAACGTCGAATGTCACATTTACCGGATACTGCAGCTTCGTACTCCATGACTCGCCGAAAATACCAGCCATGAAATCAGCGTAGCCCGGAATCGGCAGATTTCCAAGGATGAGGAAAAGTGATCCGACGATGATCAGCGGCATGGTCAGGATAATACCATCCCGCAGTGCTACCAGATGCCGCTGCGCTGCAATCCTGCCTGCAAACGGCATCACCTTCATTTCCAGAAAATCATTGAATCGGCTCATTCGCTTCACCCCTTCTTCGCAAATAGCGATTCAGCGTAATGAAGGACATTCTCCCCATTTCCAGTTCCGTAATCTACACTGTTGATCACATCAACCGGAATACCTCTTTCCTCACCCAGTTTTTTCATTTGCGGAAGCATGTAGCGCACTTGCGGACCAAGCAAAAGTACGTCTGCCTGTTCGATATGTTTTTTCGCCTGATCGGCTGATACGGCTTGAATATGATAGTTTTTCGATTCTGCCTTTGCTGTCTTTTCCATCTTGGAAACAAGCAGACTAGTGGACATTCCAGCGGCACATACAAGTAAAATATTCATTTTTCTACCCCCTTCTGTTCTTACTCTTAATATACTATGAAAGCGTTTACATCTCCTGCTACTCTTTTGCCGCATCCTAACGGAAACTTGTTTAAGTAAAAGCCGGCATGCATTCCTGCATCCGGCTTTCATTTACAATACCTTTATATCCAGAAGCTTTGCCAATTCCAAGCGCAAGTCATCCAATTCTTTGATGCCTTTCAGATTGGCAGTCAACCCTTGGATGAGCAGCTTTTTAGGCTCCTTTTTCTGTACTTCTTCCTGAATCAATTCGACGATCCCTTGCAACTCTTCCACATCATTTTCATGGGGATCAAAGGTGAGGATGACAACTTGCATCCGCTCCAGGATTTGTTTCACTTCCCGTTCCTTCATTTCCTTCTCGAAAATGGAAGCCGAAACAGGGGTGGTCTCTGTCACAAGCGGTTCAGCCTTTCGCTTCAAGAGACCTTCCACCATATCATCCATTCGTTCAAGAATATAAGCAGCGGTTTTGTCCAGATCAAGGATCAGTCCATGAAGAAGCATGTCAGCGATGATCTGAGAAAGGATCCCTTCCTGCAAAATACGCAGATCCTTTAAATAAGGCTCACTTTTTTCTCCATAAACTTCCAATAAATCAAGTTCTGTTTTACGCCTTCCCTTCTCCATCTCCTCCAGGAAGAACAATTCCATTTCCTTCCCGATATCCGAGTCGATATCATGACGCTGCATGATGATGAAATTCCCCCGCTTGACCAATTCACGCATCATCGTTGCCAGACGCTGCTTCGCTTTCTCCCGGCTATCCAATACCCGCTGATCGACTTGTTCGATTGCCTCCGTTATCAAACGAATATGATAGCGAAGTATTTCCGCCAATAGCTCATCCTTGGATTTGAAATAAAGGTAAAATGCCCCTTTGGAGAGTTTGCTCGCTTCCGCAATTTCCTGGATGCTGGCAGCATGATAACCTTTTTTGGCAATAATCTCGGTTGCTCGTTCAATAATTGTGATTTTTTTCTCCTGCATATTGCCTTTCCTTTCGACTGACCAGTCGGTCATGATTGTGTTAAGAGACCGTAAATAATTTATGAATTCCTTGATAAAAGCTGGATTCAAGCTATTAAACTTCCTTATATCCTTGATATAATTGTTGCATTATGTTGGGCTTACCTATAGTATAGAGGAATAATGACCAGTCGGTCAAATGGAGGATAAAGGAGCTGGATCGTGAGAAAGTTTATCAACTTTTCATTAAAAAATAAGGTTGCCGTATGGTTGCTGACCATTATGGTTGTCGTGACTGGAATCTATGCTGGGTCGAATATGAAAATGGAAACACTCCCAGATATCACCGTACCAGTCCTCACCGTAACGACTACATATCCGGGCGCACCGCCAGAGGAAGTAATGGAAAATGTAACAGAACCGCTTGAAAAGGCTGTACAAAGTTTGGATGGCGTAGATAATGTAAGCTCGACATCCATGCAGAATGCTTCGACAATTCAGTTGGAGTACGCCTATTCCAAAGATCTGGATGAGGCAGAAACAGAAGTGAAGGAAGCACTCGAGAATGTACAGCTTCCTGATGATGCTGAAGAACCAAAAGCATCACAGATCAATTTGAATTCTTTCCCTATCATCACTTTGAGTGCTTCCGACAGCAACCAGTCGATCGAGGGATTGACGCAGACAGTTGAAGATGACCTCCAGCCAGCACTGGAAGGCATTGATGGCGTCGCGAATGTCGGTATTTCCGGGCAGCAGCTGCAGGAAGTACAGATCACCTATGATGAAGATGCACTAGCGGAGAATGGTCTGACACAGGATACTGTAGGTCAAATCATTCAAAATAGCAGCGACTCTTACCCGCTTGGCTTGTACCAATTCGGTAACAGCGAGAAAAACGTTGCTGTGGATGGCAACATTGTGACTATCGATGATTTGCGTAACTTGGAAATACCGCTTACAGGCGGGGCTGTGCAAAGCGGTCAGGCTGCAGGCGGCCAAGACGCTGCTGCGGCACAGGCAGCACAGGCGGCACAAGCTCCGACTGAACTTCCGACCATCAAGCTGCAGGATGTAGCTGAAGTGGAAGTAGTCGGTGAAGTTGAGTCGATTTCCCGTACAAATGGCGAAGATTCCATCGGGATCGACATTACGAAGGATCCAAACGCCAATACCGTGGAAGTCGTCAATGCAGTCAAAGATGAAATTAAGCAGTTTGAAGATGATCATGACGGTATGACCATCACTTCAACAATGGACCAAGGTCAGCCGATTGAGGATTCTGTCCATACGATGGTGAACAAAGCATTATTCGGTGCCATTTTCGCCGTGATCATCATCCTTTTGTTCCTGCGTAATATCCGTTCCACTATCATTTCCATCATTTCGATTCCATTATCGATTCTGATTGGTTTGATCTTGCTTTACGAAATGGATATCAGTTTGAATATCATGACATTGGGAGCCATCACCGTGGCCATCGGCCGGGTAATTGATGACTCGATAGTCGTCGTGGAAAATATTTACCGCCGTATGTCATTGGCAGATGAGAAACTGCGTGGAAAAGAATTGATCATCGATGCAACGCGCGAGATGTTCATCCCGATTTTATCCTCCACTGTTGTAACAGTGGCAGTATTCCTGCCGCTCGGATTGGTAGAGGGACAAATCGGAGAATTATTCCTGCCATTCGCATTGGCTGTCGTATTCGCTTTGCTGGCATCCTTGCTGGTTGCGGTTACCATTGTACCGATGGTGGCACACACGCTATTCCGCAAACGATTGGATCGCGGCACAAGTGAAGAAGAAGCCAAAAATTATGTACACAAAGAAGAAAAACCGAGCAAATTGGCGAATTTCTACAAGCGAGTCCTGAATTGGAGCTTGTCGCATAAAATCATCACTTTCGTCATTGCAATTATTTTACTCATCGGAAGCTTGTTCCTGGTTCCTTCGATTGGTGTCAGCTTCATTCCTAGCACCGGCGAGAATATGGTCGTTGCTTCTTATTCACCTGAACCGGGCCAGACACGCGAGGACATTCAGAAAATTGCCGACGAAGCAGAGAAAATGCTGCTTGATCGCAGCGGCGTAGAAACTTTGCAATATACAATCAGCAGCGGAGGTAATCCACTATCCGGTTCAACCGGTGATTCAGCCCTCTTCTACTTGGGCTATGCTGACGATTATGAGGATATCCAAACGGAGACAGAAGCAGTCGTCGAAGACCTGCAAGCTTTGACAGATCAAGGCGAGTGGGGTTCCATCGATATGACAGGCGCAAGCAGCAATACAACGCAGTACTATATCTACGGCGATAGCGTCGAAGATATCCAAACTGCGTCGCAGCAGGTCATGGATGTGATCGAAAACGATGATAACTTCACGAACGTCGATTCCGACGCTTCCGAGCAATATGACAAATATACAATCATAGCCAACCAGGAAGAACTGGCATCACTTGGTCTGACAGCAGCACAAGTGACAGCTCAGCTTTCCAACATCGGCACTCAGCCATCCATTGCGACAATCCAGAATGAAGATGGCGAAGCCTTGGATGTCTATGTACAAGTAGCGAACGAATCTTTCGAGGATAAAGAAGATCTGGAAAACACAACGATCCAGACATCCCTCGGAACTGAAGTACCATTGAATGAAATCGCTGAAATCGAAGATGGTCAATCTCCAAACACATTACAGCGCCGTGATGAAAAACTATATGGTTCTGTATCTGCCGATATCACAAGTGATGATATCGCAACTGCCACTACTGGCTTGCAGGAAGAGATCGATAAACTAGATTTGCCTGATGGTGTCAGCATCGATCAAGGCGGGGTTTCCGAACAGATCAATGAATCGTTCAGTCAGCTCGGTCTTGCTATCCTGGCAGCGATCGCGATTGTCTACTTTGTACTTGTTTTGACATTCGGCGGAGCATTGGCACCATTTGCCATCCTCTTCTCCTTGCCATTCACAGTCATCGGTGCATTGGTAGGATTGCTCATCGGCGGCGAGACTATCAGCGTTTCTTCCCTGATCGGGGTGCTGATGCTGATCGGTATCGTTGTAACGAACGCTATCGTTCTGGTTGACCGTATCATCCATAAGGAAAAAGAAGGTATCCCGACTCGGGAAGCGATTCTTGAAGCCGGTGTAACCCGACTTCGTCCGATCCTGATGACAGCAATCGCTACAATTGGTGCCCTTGCACCACTTGCCTTTGGCTTTGAAGGCGGCGGATCCCTCCTTATTTCCAAAGGACTCGGAATCACCGTAATCGGCGGCCTCATCAGTTCTACCTTGCTGACACTCGTTATCGTACCAATTGTGTACGAAGCAACGACACGCTTCAGCCTGCAAGAACACCATAAAGCAGAACGCCAGCGCCGCAAGGAAAGAAAACAGGCAAAAAAAGCAGCCAAGGATAAATAAACACTTAAAAAGCCTGCAGTGCATGACTGCAGGCTTTTTCCTACTATAAAGGAGGCAGCGAAATGACTATAAAAAAAGATCGGATACTGATAACGGAAGCATCGGATTCTCTGAATTTCCTTTTATTATGTACATAATTATGACAAATCGGAAAAAATGGTTGATTCAGAAAAAACAAGAAGGCTCCTTCTAACATCCGGATCCGGCCGGTAGCCAGAAACTTTGATGGTCAGCATTTCTACACGCAACAGCTAATGAAATTTAAGAACGATTTGATAAAAAAGTATTTGATTGCTATTGGACTCACGATCTACTTAAAAATATTACATCATAATGGACTTGTAGTATGAATAAGTTCGTCAAAATTTATTTCTAAAAGTTGTCCAGCATGAACCAACCCTGAACCAAATCCATATATTAGAACTCTGTCTCCGTTTTTAACTTTCCCCTCACGCATTCCAAGGTCAAGAGCTAACGGAATTGTTGCAGCAGAAGTATTTCCAAACTTGACTAAGCTATAGAGTGTTTTCTCCATAGGATAATCTAGTTTTTCACAAATTGGTTCAATCAACCGTAAGTTAGCACTATGCGGGATAAACCAATTAACTTTATCCAAACTCGTTTGTGCTTTTTCTAACATTTTTCTTATGCTATCAGGAACGTTCCTTATTACCCATCGAAAGACTTCTCTACCATTTTGAACAAGATATTTAGTATCTACTAACTCAATTTCATTTACCTTCTTTGATAGTCCAGTGCGATAAACATGTTGAGCTCCACTACCATCACTACCCATATGGAATTCAATATAACTTTTTGATTGTTCATCCCTTTCAACTAACACAGCACCTGCACCATCACCAAATAAAATACATGTGCTTCTATCGGTGTAATCCGTAATTTTTGATAATGCATCTGCCCCAATAACAAGTACTTTTTTGTGGAGACCTGATGCAATATAACTGTGTGCAGTATGCAAGGCATAAACAAAACCAGCACAAGCTGCGCTTAAATCTATTGCACCTGTTTCTGCAATACCTAATTTGTTTTGAATAATACTTGCAACAGATGGGAATGGGAAATCCGGTGTGCTTGTTGCCACAATAACCATATCTACATCATCGACTTTTTTATTATATCTTTGCATTAAATCTTTTACAGCCGAGACACACATATCACTGGTAAATTCATCAGGACGAGTTATTCTACGCTCTTGAATTCCAGTTCTTTGAATAATCCACTCATTGTTTGTATCAACCATTTGCTCCAGGTCAAAATTTGTTAATCTTCTTTCGGGTACATAAGTCCCAATAGCTGTTATTCTTGCTTTTGATTGCATTCGTTTATCCCCTTCACTATTTTTATATCTGGTATTATGGTTTAATATTAGTACCAGGTACTAATTATGTCAATTTATATCTATCATCATACGGAATGTCGATTTAAATCCGCACAAGTGCGATTAAAAGGTTGTCCTATATATATTTTTATGACTTAATCACTCGCGGAAAAATAAGCTAGAGCTAGAGCAATTGCAATTGTTTTACCCACTGTCCTAAAGTTAATTCGAGTGGAGGGAACAGAAATGCAAGAGGAAGAGGTAAAAACAAGGAAAATCAGTTTTTTCGGTAATACAGTCTTAGCTCTGCCACTGGTTTTAGTGACCGAGATCTTTTTTGGGGACGTTTGTTCTAAAAATTGAAATGACTATATTGGCAGGCCCGGGTGTGAATGTAACGATGAAGCAATAAATCAAAAAAGAAGTGATATTCATGCTGACTCTCCTTTTGCAGTAGTCTTACATGAATATAAACGAAGCAGCTGTTTTGCTATAGTACATTATTGCAGAGTGGTACAAATATATAAATAAAGCTCCGGCTATCAGATGCCGAAGCTTCTTCTACTCTTGTTCTGTCATTCTTTCAAGGAGGAACCCCTCCGTGCAGCCAAACTCACCACGACCATCACCACGCAGTTCACGACTAAAGCAATTATCCCTGTATTCACATCATTCCACGACTGCGGTAAGGATGGAATCAAATCAACCAATGTTGTTTGGCTCATTGTTATATACGCTACGGTAGCCAAACCTGCAAGAATTCCTGCTGCTGCTCCATACTTATTGACGAAATTCCGTTTCCATAAGCTGCAGAATAGGGAAGGAGCCAACTGTGTCATCAAGCTATACCCCATCAAGATGATATTCGATAAGGTTTCTCCTCCGTGCAGCGTGAAATAGACTGCCAGCAAGGAAACGAACGGTACAAGCAACCTGGCCAGTCTTCCGATTGTCCGATCCGTCGTTTGCGGTGCAAGCACGTGATAAATATTTTTTGCCAGCAGCGTTGCTGTATTCATGACCAGCAAAGAACCTGGTACCAATGCTGTCAGTAAACCGGCACCGCCAATGATACCTATGACCCAAGGATCGAATGTCTCAATGGATAGCCGCAGCAAAGAGAGATCCACATCTTCTCCCTCAAGCCCCGGGACCGTTAAAATAGCAGCTGTTCCAACAAAAAAGACGAATAATAACATCAGCGTATAAAGCGGGCTGATGATTGCATTCTTTCGAAAAACTTTTTCGTTTTTCGCTGTATAGGTGGAACTGAATACTTGCGGCCACATATAGAAACCAAGAACGAGCAGCAAGACCGTGGAGATCACCCATGTCATACTGTAGCCTTCATCCGGGAACTTGAGGAAATCAGGATTCACCGCGTGAACAGCTTCAAACATCGGCTGATAGCCGCCATAATAATGCAACGGCAGATATATACCAAGGAAACAGATCACAATCACCATGACAATATCCTTGATTGCTGCCGTCCATGCCGATCCATGCACACCGGAAAGCATCACATATATGGTCAAACTGATAGCACCGATCCATACCGCTGTCTGCATGGAGATGGCCCCGTACGATGCCTGCGAGACGATGATTCCCAAGCCTTTGAGCTGAACGACGATCACAGGTATCATCCCAATTACTCCGACCAAGGCTACCAGTACACCTAGATAAGGACTGTTGAACTTGCTGACGAAGAAATCGGATTGTGACACCAGTCTTTTTTCTTTCGCATATCGCCAGATGACTGGCAAGAGCCAATAAGACATGACGTACGACAAACCTATATACATAAGGACATATAGAGCAGGGGCTCCTTTTCCATAAGCCCAGCCGCTTCCGCCCAGGAAGGAGAATGTTGTATAGATTTCTCCCGCCATCAAAAGAAAGACGAAAATGCTGCTGAAGCCACGGCCGCCTACTGTCCATTGCTCCAAATCCATTTCTTTTCCTCTTGTGGCTCTGATTCCTAAAAAGACTGCCAAAAGCAAAAATCCCAATATAATGATAAGTGCAATATTCATTTTTCCCCATCCTCTTTAGTGCGTGGATCCAATTTGTACATAATGGCCAGTGTGACGGAAGAAAGCACAGTCCACAGGACCACCCAAAACATGACAAATGGCATGGAAAATACAAATGGTTCCACTCTGTTTGCGAACGGGAGGAATCCCAGCATCCCGACGAAGGGAATGACAGTGAGAAAATATAAACGTTTCATTACTAATTTCACCATCCATATTGAAGTTCTCAATAAAACAAGCATGTTGTTATCATAATGCTTCTAATCTGGATACGCAAAATTTTAATGGCAAAATAAAAAGCAGGGAATGCCATGATTCGGCTTTCCCTGCTACATTGATAAGTCCTAAACAAACATATCCATTACCAATACACCTGCAAATGCGACAAACGAGAGTATCGTCTCCAGCACTGTCCACGTACGGAAGGTTTCTTTGACTGACAGACCAAGATATTCCTTGACCATCCAGAAGCCAGCATCATTGACGTGGGAGAACATGAGCGAGCCTGCTCCGGTTGCGATCACAAGCAATTCCAAATTCACACCTGACACGTGCTCGATGATCGGAGAAACGATCCCAGCAGCAGTAGTCAACGCAACTGTTGCAGAGCCTGTCGCAATTCGGATCAGACCGGCAACAAGGAATGCGAGGACAATCGGAGAAAGGGATAAATGCTCAGACATTTGGGCTATTGTGTCACCGACACCGCTGTCGATGAGCACCTGCTTGAATCCACCGCCTGCACCGATGATCAGGATGATGGAACCGACAGGCAAGATACATTCCTCCGTCATTTTCTTCAAGCGATCACGATTCATTCCTTCCCGGAAGCCAAGGAAGTAATATGCTGCAAAAACAGCAATCAATAGGGCCACCAATGGACTGCCGATGAACACCAGCAGCTTTTCCGCGAGGCTAGGAAGCGGCAAATACGGGCCAATCGCTGACAATATCATCAATAAAACCGGCAGCAGGATGACAAAGAAGCTGACACCAGTACCCGGCTTGCTTTCAGGCTCGGAGATTTTGATCAGATTGGGTTCTCCTTGAGGCACCACGCGCTTGTGCACCCACTTGGCAAATACCGGCCCGCCGAGAATACCGGCCGGGATGGCAATGATAAGAGAGTACAATAAAACCATACCCAAATCTGCCCCGAAGATGCTGATTGCCGCCAGTGCACCAGGATGCGGCGGCACAAGACCGTGCACGATGGAAAGACCGGCGATGACCGGCAGTGCAATCAGCAAGATGTTCTGCTTTGTTGTCTTATAAATACTAATGACAAGCGGCAGTACAATCAAAATACCAACTTCGAAAAAGACTGGGATTCCGATGATGAAACCAGATATGAACATGGCCCACGGCAATCTTTTCGGCCCGAACTTTTCTACGAAGAAGTCTGCCACTTGGTTACCGGCACCGGAATCCGCCATCATCTTTCCAAGGATGGTTCCAAGCGCCAGGATACCGACAAGATGACCGAGTACTCCGCCGACCCCAGTTTCATAAGCTCCGACAATTTCATCAAATGACAAACCTGCTGTGATGGCCAGGAAAAGACTGGCAACCGTCAAACTGATGAAAGCATGCCATTTGAATAAGGTCACACCAATGACGACGATCACAATCGATAACAGTGTCATGAGTAAAAGATAGATTTCCATCTCACGATTTCTCCCTCTTTATCTATTTTAAGCGCTTTCAAACATTTAGGTGAGGAAAGCTGCTTTAGTACAGCATCCTCCGCTGGAAATCAGCGATTCGTTCATATTCACTTTCGAAGCTTCTGGACAGCTGGATATAAATGCTCATCAGTTCCTGATACACTTCGACACATTCCGGATCCGGAGTATGATGATGCGTCCTGCCGATCATATCGTTCACCACATCAAAGGAATCGATATCTCCTAAACTGTATAATCCCAGGACAGCCGCTCCGAGACAGGAACTTTCATAGCTTTGGGGGATATGGACCTCCTGATCGAATATATCGGCCATCATCTGTCTCCATAATGCCGAACGGGCAAATCCGCCAGTCGCCTGGATCCGTTTAGGCTTACCTGTCAGTTCCGTCAAAGCAAGCAGGACGGAATACAAATTCAAAAGCACACCTTCCAATACTGCTCGGATCATATGCTCTTTTTTATGATGCAAACCCAGACCGAAGAAAGAACCGCGGGCATTCGCATCCCAAAGCGGTGCCCGCTCCCCAGCCAAGTAAGGATGGAATAGCAATCCGTCTGAACCAGGTTTCACTTGAGAGGCAATCTTGGTCAGTACTTGATATGGATCGATACCAAGCCTTGCCGCCGTTTCGGTCTCTGCAGCGCCGAGCTCATCACGGACCCAGCGGAGAACGACACCGCCATTATTCACTGGTCCGCCGATCACCCAATGATTTTCCGTCAATGCATAACAGAAAATGCGACCTTTCGGATCAGTCGTCGGACGGTCCGTCACCGCACGGATGGCGCCGCTTGTCCCGATAGTGACAGCTACGACGCCTTCATCGACTGCTCCGACCCCAAGGTTGGATAAGACCCCGTCACTGGCACCGATGATGAACGGCGTATGCTGCAGCACACCTAGCTTGTCAGCCATTTGCTCTGTCAAACCGACGAATTGATAGGTTGTCGACACAGGCTCGGATAATTTATCTTCCGATACTCCAGCAACATCCAGCGCTTCTTTATCCCAAGCCAGTTCTTCCAGGTTGAACATACCAGTCGCCGATGCAATCGAATAATCGACTTTATAGATGCCGAACAGCTTGAAAAAGACATACTCTTTAATGGAGATGAACTTGGCTGCTTGTTCGAAAATAGCTGGATGCTCTTCTTTGAGCCAGCGCAATTTCGATAATGGAGCCATCGGATGAATCGGTGTTCCCGTACGCAAATAAATGCTGTGGCTATCCGTTTCTTCCTTGATTTTCTCCGTCCATTTCGTAGCTCGATTGTCCGCCCAGGTGATACAAGCTGTCAGCGGTTCATTATCCGCATCCACGGCAATCACGCTATGCATCGCAGAACTGAATGAAATACAGCGGATTGCAGCTGGATCCACTCCGCCACCCCGGATCGTATCGCGGATTGTCTCAAGAACAGCTTGGAAAATCACTTCCGGATCTTGTTCTGCTGTTTCTGCTGTCGGTGAATGCAAAGGATATTCGATCCCTTCCTTGGCAATCACCTCGCCCGTTGTCGTAAACAGCACAGCCTTTGTACTGGTCGTGCCCATGTCCACGCCGATCATATAGGAAGCTGCCAACATCTTCCCCTCCCTTTCGTTAGCGTTTCACCACTGCATGTCCGCCGAATTCATTTCGCAATGCTGCGACCACTTTCCCGGAGAAAGTATCTTCGTCCAAGGAACGATAGCGCATCATCAGCGACATTGCGATGACCGGTGTGGCTGCTTGCAATTCCAATGCCGTCTCGACTGTCCATTTCCCTTCACCAGAGGAGTGCATCACACCACGGATGCTATCCAGTCTCGGATCCTTGCTGAATGCTGATTCCACCAGTTCCATCAGCCATGAACGGACAACGGAGCCGTTATTCCACATTTTCGCAACTTGTTCATAATCAAAGTCATAATCACTTTTTTCTAAAACTTCGAAGCCTTCCGCGATTGCCTGCATCATGCCGTATTCGATACCGTTATGGACCATTTTCAAGAAATGACCGCTGCCGCTTTTCCCAGCATAATGATAGCCATTTTCCACACTGATCGCCTGGAAAATCGG
The DNA here is from genome assembly GCF_047228925.1 of Terribacillus jepli. NCBI lineage: Bacteria > Bacillati > Bacillota > Bacilli > Caryophanales > Bacillaceae > Terribacillus > Terribacillus jepli. Next base: position 327,595 of record NZ_JBFEGH010000002.1, read on the forward strand.
TTCGATTGTCTTGAATACTTCTGCATCGCCGCCGATCATCGTGCAGACACCATGACGTGCACCGTCAGTTCCGCCGCTTGTACCGACATCGAAGAAATGAACACCTGATTCTGCGAATACTTTTGCTCGTTCGACAGATTGCTTGTAATTGGAGTTACCGCCATCCATCAAGATATCTCCTTTAGAAAGATAACCTTTCAGCTCTTCCAGTACTTTATCCGTGATCTCACCAGCTGGGACCATCGACCAAATGATTTTAGGGCTGGGCAGCTGCTCCACCAATTCTTTTAGAGAACCAGCAGATGATCCTTTTGTTTCCGCGAATTTGGCACGTGCTTCCTCACTAACATCGAAAGCAATGACATCGAAGTTATTATCCAATAAGTTCAGACCAAGATTGAAACCCATTTTACCTAGACCGATTAATCCAATATGCATGATATATGAACTCCTTCAAAATAATTTTCAATTTATGATACCATAATACGAAAATAATTTTCATATAGCAATCGCTTTCAATTAATTTATGCTATACTTTTTATGACAATTAGGACGAAAGCGAGCTGATTTTCTTGGCAAAGCAAGGTTTGGCGGGGATACGCTCCCACTATCCAAGACTGAGTGACAAAGAGAAAAAAATTGCCGATTTCATATTGGAATATCCGGAAAAGATTGTGCATCAGACAATCAGCCAAGTGGCAGATACGCTGGATGTGGCAGATGCCACTGTTTCCCGTTTTTGCAAACGAATCGGCTACAAAGGTTACCAAGCATTGAAGATTGCATTGGCACCAGAAATCATCGCCCCAAATAAAATGTTGCACGAGGACGTCAATGATCAGGATGCAGCGAAAATCGTGGCCGAAAAAATCTTCCAGTCAAATATCCGTACCTTGGAAAATACTTTGCAAGTACTCGACGATACCGGTCTCGAACGAGCAGCCGCTTTGCTCCTTGGCGCAAGAAGGGCAGAATTCTATGGCTTCGGCGGATCCAATATGGTAGCAATGGATGCCTATCACAAGTTTGTCCGATCCGGTGTACCGGCATTCGCGTTCCCTGATGCCCATCTGCAGCTGATGTCTGCATCCCAGCTTACCGATCAGGATGTCGCTTTCATCTTCTCTCACTCGGGCGCCAGCAAAGACGCCTATCAACTGCTTCAAACCATCAAGAAAACAGGAGCCAAGATGATTGCCATCACTGGTTTCCCCAAATCCCCGATCGGTCAGCAAGTAGATGTTGCCCTGCATACCAGTTCGGAAGAGACCGACTACCGATCCGAAGCGCTTGCGTCGCGGATTGCCCAGCTGAGTATCATCGATGCACTTTATGTGACAGTGATCATGCGGCAAAAAGACAAGGCACAAGCTTCCGTGGAAAAAGTACGAAACGCTATCGCTGCAACAAAAATGTGACCCGTCAGAAGCTGACGGGTCACTTGCCATTGATATTCACAGTTGTAATTTCGAATTTGTCGAACCGATGCCTTGCAAAAGAGTATTCAAAGGCGATGCCGGTATTCAGATAGGCAACCTGCTCGATGACGAGGACAGGCTCATTTTCAGCCAAGCCAAGTTCTTCCCTGTCTCTTGCAGTTGCCTGCTCTGCCCTGATTCTGCGGCGCGATCCGGCTATTTTCAGACCTAGTTCCTTCTCCATATACGCATACACCGAAGCCTTAAGGATGGCCGGTGTGATGCCTGGAATCAGCGGAGTCGGCATGTAGGTTTCTTCAATGACATGGGGATTATCATCGACACATCTTACACGGATATGATGATACACGGGGGTATCCTCCGAAATGGCCAAATACGATGCCACTTCAGGTGTAGGGGCAATCATGTCGAACAAAATCAGCTTCGATGTGACTTGCTTATCCTTCATCAAGCTGGTGAAGCCGAGCGTTTCATTCGTTCCGACATGAATATAGTCCGATTGGAAGGAAGATTGCACAATGAAGGTGCCATGCCCGCGCTTTCGGAAAATGATTCCTTCTGATGCAAGGACATCAAGTGCACGTTTGACCGTCATCCTGCTGCAGGAAAACTCCTCGACAAGGCTATGTTCATCTGGTAACGGCTGGTCCAGAGGGTAGAATCCTGATTCGATACGATGCCTGATTTCTTCTGATATCACTTGATATTTCATAGTGCTCCTCCTCTGCCGCTTTGTCTGTTGCTAGCTTAACAAAATACTGGAAATGCGGCAATCGGCCAATGAAAAGGACGGCCATATAGGCCGCCACCAATCAGAAACCGTTTTGCTGCACTACTTGTTTCATCCATTCACCGCTTTTTTTAATGGAACGTTCCCCGTCCTTATCCAGATTGACGGAAACGAAGCCATAACGATTTTTATAAGCATTCGTCCACGACCAATTATCCATGAACGTCCATAAATGATACCCCTTCACATTTGCACCCTCATTCAAGGCCTGATGCACCCATCGTAAATGATCCTTGATAAAATCGATTCGATAGTCATCCTGGATGATCCCCTCGCTGTCGCGGAACTTCTCTTCTCCCTCGACACCCATGCCATTCTCCGAAATGAAACAAGGTACATTACCATAATTATCTCGCAAATTGACCAGGATATCATAGATTCCCTTTTCATAAATCTCCCAGCCTCGATGCACATTCATCTTCCGGCCCGGCATCTCATACGAGTCGAAGTATCTGTCCGGCATGAACGGAGCATCCGGGTGGACAGCATTCTCTTTCGCTTTTACACGCCGCGGCTGGTAGTAGTTCACCCCGAGCAAATCGACTGTATTTTCCCGAATCACTTCCAAATCAGCCTTCGTATAGACCGGCAGATATCCTTCTTCACGAAGTATATCCACGAGTTCCTGAGGGAATTCTCCCTTTACAGAGGGATCCAAGAAGGAACGGTTAAAGAAAGCATCCGCAATCCTGGAAGCTTCCAGATCAGCTGGATTGCTGCTCCTCGGATAAGATGGGGTCAGGTTCAAAATGATCCCGATTTCTCCATCCTGCCCTTGTTCCCGGTATGCTTGTATCGCAAGTGCACTCGATAGCTGCGTATGATAACCAACCTGTACCGCCCGACGGAAATCGACGACATTCGGATAGTGGAAATCGTATAGATAACCGCCTTCCACCGGCACAATCGGCTCATTATGCGTGAACCATTTTTTTACTTTATCGCCGAACAGCCGGAAGCAAATTGCAGCATAGTCCCTATACGCAGCGACTACCTCCCTGCTTTCCCAACCGCCTTTTTCCTGCAGCGCCATCGGCATATCGAAATGGAACAGATTGACGAAAGGCTCGATATCCTTATCCAACAACTCATCGATAACATTCCGATAAAACGCCACCGCTTGTTCATTGACATCTCCTGTACCTTCCGGGATCAGACGGGACCAGGAAATCGAAAATCGGAAAGAATTGTGGCCCACTTGCTTCATCAGGGCAATATCTTCTTTATAACGGTAGTAAAAACCCGAGGTATCCGCTGGACCGATACCGTTATGGAAACGGGTCGGTTCCTGTTCATACCAATAATCCCATATATTCTGCCCTTTCCCGTCTAGATTCGCAGCACCCTCCATTTGGGTTGCCGAGGAGGAAGACCCCCACCAAAAATCTTCCGGGAATACATACTTTATTTGCTTTTGTTTTTGTTCTGTCACTTCCATATTAAATCTTCTCCTTTGGTACTTGCATGTCAGCTGCTGCATTCTTCTGTGCTGCTTCCTTTTCCTGCTTGATATTCATCCGGTCGATGAATTTGAGGAATGGGAACCAAATAGCAAATACAACCAAGACATTCACGAGCTGCAGCAGCGAACCAGCAATCGAGTTGGTCGCCAGGAATCCGCTGATGAATATCGGTACCGTCCATGGAATTGTCACGCCAGTCGGCGGCGGCACCAGCCCGATTGCCATCGCTGTATAGCTGACGACTGTCACGACCATCGGCGCAATGATCCACGGCAAGAGAATCAGCGGGTTCATGACGATCGGCAATCCGAAAATGACTGGCTCATTGACATTGAAGATACCTGGTCCGATTCCGAGCTTCCCGACCTGCTTCATCTGCTTGCTCCGCATGAACAGAAGGATTGCCACCAAGACAGCCAGTGTCATCCCTGTCCCCCCAGCACCGACCAGGTAGACCTCGATGAACTGTTTATTGATGATATGCGGTAATTCTCCTGTCGTTGTATAAGCTTGCAGGTTTTCCAAAGACAATGTATTCCAGATTGGATCCATGACGGAATTGATGATGATCTGTCCATGCAATCCGAAGAACCATAGGATCTGGATGAAGAATACGGCAATCAATGTAGCCGGAAGGCCTCCACCCAATCCAACGAGTGGTGCTTGCACCGTATTGAAGATGACATCATGCAGATTCGTGTTAAAGCCTTGCGTCACGATGATATTAAGTATCAAAAATACCGTCAGTGTCACGACCGCCGGGATGAGGGCAGCGAATGATTGCGATACAGCTGGCGGCACACCTGCCGGCATCTTGATGACAATTTTCTTTTGCGTGATATATCGATAGATCTCTCCGGAAAGGAACGCGACGATCATTCCCAGGAACATACCTTTAGCGCCGAGGCGGTCAACAGCCAAGACATTGCTCACCACTTCGCCGCTTTCTGTCGAAACGACATATGGTGTCAGTAAGAGGAAGGCCGTCAAAGCTACTGCTCCGCCGAAAATCGCTTCCACTCCGTAGCTTTTCGCCAGATAATACCCAATACCGAAGACAACGAAAACAGATGCAATATTCATCGTGGCATTCGGAGCTGGTCCAAGTGATTCCTGGATACCAGCAAGCAGCGATTCACTCATCACATTGTCCAGGAATGGCAAATTGGCCAATACAACCATGATCGAACCGAAAATGGTCAATGGGAATGCCAGCATGAAGGCATCACGCAGCACACCGAGATAACGATTGTTATTCAGCTTACCGGCAATCGGAATCAAATACTTACTTAACTTATCGAACATCGCCTGCTTCCCCCTTTAGCCCTTCAGCCCTTGGAAAATTGGAATCAATTCTTTGACCATTTCCTTCATTGTCAATGTGGACATGAAGTGGTCTTCCGCGTGCAGGAACAAAAGAGAAAGTTCCTGCTGCCGGCCAGCTGCTTCCTGCTGTACCAGCTGAAAATGAACTTTATGCACTTGTGACAAATCTTCCTCTGCATCTGCCAGCATGTCATTCACTTTCTCCATATCGCCCTCACGATAAAGCCGAAGTGCCTGCAAAATCTTACTTCTGGCATTACCGCTATGGAGGATCATCTGAAAACAGACCTGTTCTTCCGTCAACTCTTCCAATTTCATCTCACTCATGATGTCGCTCCGATTAGACCAAGAGCCTGTTTGTACGCTTTCTCTCCATCGGCCATCCCATAGGCCATCATATCGATTACCTCGACTTCGATACCATATTTCTGTGCTTCAGCTGCCAGTTCCCCTTTAAGGAAGCTCATTTGCGGACCGATCAGTACGACATCAGCTTCAGCCATTTCTTTCTTCGCCTGATCCTGACCGACCGCCCAAATCTTCGCTTCATCTCCTACAGATTCTGCAAACGCTTGCATTTTAGTGACCAAAAGACTGGTGGACATACCTGAACTGCATGCTAAAAGGATTTTATTCATCGGATGACACTCCTTAGATAATTATTAAAAGCGCTTTCATTTGTTATTATATAACTTATTTTTCATTTGTCTAGACATTTGATAATAAATGTTCATACTTTTAATTTCATTCATTCGCTTTTAGCGAATATTGATAGGCTTAATCCCCCCAAATATGATAAACTAGCTTTATACTTTATAGAGACGGTATAGTTGCTTCAATGAAAGCAGCTTTCTTAATTTCACAGTCTTTTTTGCCTCTCAAAACAACCGTCCGGTTTATTCTGACTGATTAGGAGTATTGGTATATGACTGTTATTAAAAGTACGGAACACTTCATCACGCATCTCCATACTTGGCACAAGACAATTAAGATACGAGATCGAGCGCAGTCCGCCAAACTGCGCAAGGAAGCCTATGATGCTTTGCATGCGGGAGAATTCCCGGATGAATTATGGGATCGATTTTTGCTGCTGGATGCGCGATTCGACTTTTTGATGGGGGATGTCGAGCTTTGTGAGGAAAAGCTGAAGCAATTGAATCCGGTTGAATTGAATGATTACCAGTCTTTTTTCTACTATAGTTTCCTGGCAATCGTAAAATACAGCCGCAAAGAATACTTTGCGGCGATTGAGGTTTTGGAAAAAGCGGAGCAACACATGCATGCGGTCGATGATGAAGAAGAGCATGCCGGCTTGCATTACAATAAAGCCATGCAATTTTACTATTTGGACATCAATGCATTATCCAGTTTCCATTTGGAAAAGGCGATATCGATCTATGCGAAATATCCGCAATATGAATTGAAAGTGGCCAATTGTAAATCGCTGCAAGGGTTGAACCAAATGGATCAGCGGGAATTCGATAAGGCAGAAACAAACCTGCTGGAAGCTCTCTCCATAGCCCAAAAGCTCGGACAGGAAGATATGGTCGTTGCCTGCGGCTTCAACATCGGCCTCATGTACCATAAACAAAATGCAGATGACAAAGGCGTCCCATTCCTGCTGCAGGCCATCACTCACTCTGACCATCCTTTATACATTCAGGCATTGTTCACCCTGACCCGCTCCCTCTACATCCTTGGAAAAACGGAACAAGCAGAAGCATATTACAGAACGGGTATGCGCGTCTGTGAAGAACGGGATAATCTGGAATACCGGTGGCAATTCGCTATTCTTTGGGCAAAATATATGGAACAGGAAACGATGGATTATATATATGACTCCGCTATCACGTATTTCAAGGAGAATGGATTGTACTACTTGATGCGCCACTATTCCCAGGACTATTCCCAATACCTTTGGGAGGCTCAGAAAATCGAGAAGTTCCATTATTATCATAAACTGGCATTGTCGAATCACTTCCAATGAAAAACGGCTCATCAGCAGATGAGCCGTTTTTCATTATGTTCAACTGTCACGCTTTTTCCTCTTCATGGTACATATTGGACCTTAAGATGCCCAATGTGATGGCTGATTCAAGTAAGGTGGCAATTTCGTTTCTTTATTCCCTTTTGCTGAGTTGATTTGCATTTGCGTCAGGTAGAGACTCTCAGAAAGATCTGCCCCTTCCAGATTCGTATCGCGCAAATCGGCCCCAATAAAGTCTACACCTCTTAAATCCGCGTTCCTCAAATCCGCAGCGATGAGATAAGCTCCCCTTAAATTGAAACCTCTAAGGTCTTTTCCTTTTGCATTTTTCCCTATCCAATCTGCGTTTCTATAATCAAGTCTTTTAGATGCAAAAGCAGAATCCTCCCTGCGAATATAGCTGCTTGTCTTGATAAGCAGCTCATTGACCGGCATACGATACTCCATTATATCCAATGACAGCAATTCTTCAGCGCCAAGATGCGTTAAGCTTTCCAATTTCCTTAACTGAAGTGTCAATTGCTGATACAGGTGATGCGGCAAATCGTAAGACAACGCCTCCGCGACATAAGCCAGCATTTCATAGAGCTGTTCCATCACCGGAAAAACACGGAACATGTTATCGGCGGTTTCTTTATCTTCCCGCCAATCCCGTCCCGCAAAAGTGACTTGGGATACGTGTTGACCAGCACCAGAGCAATCAAAAACGGTACATCCTTTAAAGCCTTGCTCCTTCAGATTACTATGGATTTGACAACGAAAATCAGTGTCTAAGTTTGGACAGGCAATACCTGCGGGTTTATCTATCGCAAAGTCACTCGATGCGACGATATGAAGTGCTGTACAGCATAAGCCGAAACAATTTGCACAATCCGCCCGCAAACTTTTTCTGTATTCCATGGCTGTATCAATATCGAATGGTGATGACATATACATACATATCTCCTTTTTTTCTTTTTATGCTTTGCTCCTCGTCATCAAATCCAACAGCAGCTGGAACTTCTGCATCACGTCTGTCAAATCAAGCTGCAGCTCATCATTGATTTGATTGATCCGGTAATTCACTGTATTGGGATGAACGAATAGAGCGGCAGCGGTCGGCTTGATCTTGCAATTGTGCAGCAAGTATAGTTCGAGTGTTTTCAACAACTCTTTTTTATCATGCGGGTCGAGTTTCCTGATCCTATTCAAATACTCGCTCTCGTAGCCAAGTTCCTTATTCTTTTCCACAATAGCCTGCAGATAGCGGCAAACATGCAAGTCTTTATAAAAAGGCGATATCGGCCGGTGCGTCAGCTTATATGCTTGGATAACCTCTTTTGCTTGTGCTGCGCTTGTCAAAAGATCCAAAGAAGCGGAATACAGACCTCCTACGCCGCTAACGATGCTAGCTCCTTTATCTTTTGCATAATCGCGTATCCTTTGAATGACTTCCCGGGCCAATGCTTCAATCGGGGCATCAGCTTTCTTTCCCCCGAGGACGATGAGCAGTGTTTCTCCCTTAATAAGGACATGATGCAATTTATCCTCCAGCTGCAAAGACGTCTGTGCTACCTGCTGCAGATTATCCAGGAGGTTCTCATCCGGTTTCGTGAGTTCAACTGCAGCAACAGCGAAATAATCCGGCACCTTCACACCGAATTCCTTGGCACCCCATTCCAGATCGGAAGCACGTTTATACAAATTATTGAAAATATTTTGATAAAATCTTTCTTCCTTCTCCTCCTGCCTCAGTTTCGATTTTTGGATGTCATAAATTAAACGACCGATATGAAAAGAAACATCATAAAGGAAATCGATCTCCGTCGCAGACAGCGGCTTCTCCATTTCCTGGATCCAGACATAACCCCTTACGTGTTCATTATGCTTTGCACTCACAACCATTCTCGTATTCAATCCGATCTCCGGCATCGCGCCTACCGTGAACGGTCGTTCATATGTCTTCAGCTTATTGACAATTCCTGCTTCAATGAATGTTTCATAGATTGGTAACGTCCATTTTTTCGTAAAGATCGTCTGCTTGTTGGCTTCATCAAAGTGATGAATATAATGCGAATTGTACGCCAGCAAGGTATAGTCAGCGCCTTCGACAATAACTGGCCTTTCCAGCTCGAAGCTTAGTAAATCGATGACAGCATCCAAATCGTTGATGGATAATACACGATCGAATAACTCCATAGCCCATTACCCCTAAGCATTTTCTTTTTATCATACTCCAGGAGAAGAATTTTGCCTAGCCGCTTCCTATTTTTCCTATTAAAAACAAAAATATTAGTAAACTTTCCTCTGAAAACGTTAGCTTTTTTCATTTCTAATAAAAATGCTACATAATTCTATTTACCTACCGATAAAAAGGTGTAGCTATATTTAAGATAGAGAGAGGAAAGATATAAATAATGAAAGAAAATAAAAAAGGAAACTTCTTCACGCGAAAGATATTGCGCAAAATCATCTATCCGATAATTGCGATGTTTATTATAACAGGAGTAGTGACAGCTTATTTCGGTTATCAGTTCAGCCGGAATATGGTGCTGGATTCCCAGACAGAGCAGATGCACGATCAGACAGTAGTTCAGCTGAATACCATCTATGATCTATTTCTTGACAATATCGAATCTACCTTAGTAGGCATCAGCAAAACCCAATCGTTGCGGGATGATGATATGGAACGGCTAGCCGTAACGATGGAAAGCTATACAAAAGATAACCCGAACGTAACATCGATTTTCTATCAGCCAATCGATGGGGAATTGGTTTCTTACCCGCAAATGGATTTACCTGATGACTTCGATCCTACTGCCCGTCCGTGGTATCAGCTTGGTTTAGAACTTGAAGAACACACCGGTTATACAGACCCATACAATTCAGCAGACTCAGAAGAATCTGTGGTTGATGCTGTACAGCCTGTCTACGACAATGACAACAAGCTGAAAGGCTTCGTCGTCGCCGAGTTCACACTTACCCGTCTGAAGGAACTGACAGAGCAAGTCAAAGTCGGTGATACAGGCTTTGCTGCGGTATTTGATAAAACAGGCCATTACCTATCGCATCCAGATGATAAATTGCTTGGAACCGATGCAACAAAAGAAGAATTCTGGGAGAAGATGCTATCGACCGGACGCGGCGGTATCGTCCATTATGAACTTGATGGAGAAAAAAATGTCCTTGCCTTTACCATGAATGATCGGACCGGCTGGTCAATCGCTGCTATCGTACCAAAACATGAGTTCAGCGATTTAGCTAAAGGAATCATCCTTCCTTTGATCATCACTGTATTGATTGTGCTGGCAATTGCACTTGCCATCACCTACTTTGTTGTAAACTCGGTTGTACGACCAATCAAGACTCTGCGAGACAAGATGAAACAAGTCGAAGATGGCGATTTGACCGTACAGATGAATAACAGCTCCGCTGATGAAATCGGCGAACTATCCGGCAGCTTCAACAACATGATCGGCAACATTCACGGTATGATGCAGCATAATACGGCTATTTCGGCTAATGTACAGTCTGCTTCCCAAGCACTTGCTGCCAATGCAGAGGAGAATGCAGCAACTTCCGCCGAAGTAGCGGCGACCATGGAGGAGATTTCCGCTGGCACTACAAGTCTGGCTGAAATCATGGAGCGTAATACTGTTGCAACGGAAGCACTCTCCGAAAATATCAAACTGGTCAATGCACATAACCAGCAAGTATATGAAGAAGCATTGCAAATGACAGAAGCGGCTGAAGTCGGAAGTTCGCAGATGCAGGAATTAATCGACCAATCCAAAGAGGCAATTGACGCTACTGGAAAGATAGAATCAGCTGTTATGAGCCTTCAGCAGAAATCGGCTAATATCAGCGGTATTGTCGATACGATCACCGATATTGCCGGACAGACAAATCTGTTGGCACTGAATGCTGCCATTGAGGCTGCACGGGCCGGCGAGAGCGGAAAGGGCTTCGCTGTCGTTGCCGATGAGGTCCGCAAACTGGCAGAACAAACAGAACATGCACTTCGCGACATCGGATCCATTGTCCAGGAGATCCAGTCCGAAACAGCTGAAACGGCAGCCTTCGCTTCTAAAACAGGTAACGTTGTCCGCGGACAGGAAACGGCGGTCAATAATACAAAAGACCTCTTCATCCAAATCCACGAAGCCATCGCTAACAATATGGAATTGACGGCACGGACGAAGGAAGAGATGAAAGCGATGATGGAACGGGAAGCAACACTTGCCAACAATACTGGCGAGATTGCCGCAATCAGTCAGCAGACAGCAGCCGGAACGGAAGAAATCACGGCATCGGTAGCAGACCAGACGCATTCCATGGATCAATTGAAAGAACTTGCCGAGAAGCTCGAACAAGATGCCAGCACCTTGCAAGAGCAGCTGCAGCAATTCAAATTATCATAAATTACAGGCGATGACAGGAGAAGCACTTTCAGCAGTGCTTCTCCTTTTTAATATCCTTCACCGAACATGATCGCCTTGATTTCCTTCATTGGCATCTCTTCCCCTGTGAACAGCTTGTAGGACAACGCCCCTTGCCACAGCACCATGCCTAAGCCATTGATTGCTCTGGCACCGGCAGCTTCCGCTTGCGCCATTAATTTTGTTTTTCGCGGATTGTAAACGACATCTGTCACAATCAAATCCTGCCGCAAGACATCGGTTAAGCCATCCAGAATGCTCCATTCATGTAGTGGTTTCATGCCCAGACTTGTGGCATGCGCCAAAATAGCACTTCCTGCGATTTCTTTTCGGAAAGTTTCTTCATCCTCCAATGGAAAAACGTTTGTGCTGACACCGTATTCTTTCATCTCCTGATTGATACAGGACATATTGGCTTTTGCATTGGCGAAAAACTTATCATTTCTGGCAAATATACTAAGTTCTTTTATGCCTGCCTGCACCAACTGAATGGCGATGGAAGCTGCAACGCCGCCTGAACCTACAAGTGTCACCTTCATACCTTCAAGCTGGACACCATGTTCCTCCAAGTTCTTCACATATCCAAAGCCGTCGGTATTATAGCCGATCAGCTTCCCATCTTTATGGACAACAGTATTACTGGCACCAGCCAGCCTAGCACTCTCATCCAATTCATCCACATACTGCAACACGTCGATTTTATTCGGCATGGAGATATTGAATCCCGCTGCCCCCATTGCTTTCAGACCGCTGACAGTTTCCCTCAGTTTGTCTGTCCCGACATCAAAAGCTAAATAGGCATAATTCAAACCACTGATTGTATAGCCCAAATTGTGCATGGCAGGTGTGATACTATGCTTGATCGGCGTTGCAAGCAGGCCGACCAGAGTTGTTTTGGCATCAATTTGCGCAAGGTTTCTTTTATTCATGGCCACATCCCCCTTTAAATGAAGATTCACGCCGGCAAACCTTCATCTAATGCCTATTAACGGAAGATGTCCCTCATGACCAAAACCTATCCTGACAAGCAGATTGACAAAAAAACCCGCTAACCAAATGGGAAGCGGGTTTTCTTCTATACAAAGGCTGGAAGCGGGTCGGAAAATACTGTGCTGTCTTGCAGCATTTCTTCATCCGTAAGAACACAATCATCCAGGCCTTTCATCAACTGTTCTTTGGGCATGCCTATCCCGATGAAAACCAATTCCGTCATTCTGTCGCCGTACACAGGATGCCATCTTGCCTCCAATTCTTCATCCTCTGCCCTTAGAGATGCCTGTTCATCCGGCGGATAGGCAGCAATCCAAGGACCGGCTGCTTCGATAGCCAGCGACTGACCTGCTTGTGACAATAAGCCGCTCGTGTCCGGGCGAGACGCGAGCCAGAAAAAACCTTTGGCTCGCACAACTTCCTTGGGCCAATCTTCCAGCCACTTCATCCATCGTTCCGGATGGAATGGCCGCCTTTTTCGATAAACGAAAGAGGCAATTCCATACTCTTGGGTTTCCGGGATATGTTCATTATTCAATTCTTTCACCCAGCCGGCAGATTGACTGGCTTTGTCAAAGGAAAATTTCTTCGTATCCAAGACAAGGCTCGGATCGATTTTCCCATATTGCGTTTGATGAATGTCCGCTTCTGGGTTCAGCGTTTGCAACAGACTGAATAGCTGCTCCAGGGCCTGCTCTTCCAACAGATCGGTTTTATTCAAAAGGATGACGTCTGCAAATTCGATTTGATCAAGCAGCAAATCGGCGATTTCACGTTCATCATCCTCCACTGCCTGCTGCTGCCTGTCAAGCAAGGACTCCCCTGATTGATAATCATGCCAAAACCTCCCTGCATCCACCACTGTGACCATCGTATCCAGCCGGCATTTGGCAGACAAATCGATTCCAAGCACTTCTTCTTGGTAAGTGAAGCTTTGGGCTACTGGAATCGGTTCGGAAATACCAGTCGATTCCACGATGATATAATCAAGATCCAAATCTGCCAACTTATCGATTTCCAGGATCAAATCTTCACGCAAGGTACAGCAGATGCAGCCATTTTCCAGCTGGATCAGCTTCTCATCGGTGCGTTTCAGCCCGCCTTGTTCGAGCAAATGAGCGTCGATGTTGATTTCGCTCATATCATTGACAAGCACACCTATTTTCAGATTTTGCTTATTCCCCAGCAGATGATTAAGAAGCGTCGTCTTCCCTGCTCCGAGATAACCGCTCAAGACGGTTACCGGTTTACGGTCCACTGCTCACCAGCTCGCTTTCCGCACACCTGGCACTTGTCCTTTATGCGCATACTCGCGGAATTTGATCCGGCTCATGCCGAACTGACGCATATAGCCACGGGGCCTTCCGGTGATCTCACAGCGATTTTTCAATCTTGTCGGTGAAGAATCACGCGGCAGTTTACGGAGCGCTTCGTAATCTCCTTTTTCCTTCAGTTCCCTTCGCAGTTCCGCATATTTCATCACCATTTCCTGTCTTTTTTTCTCTTTTGCGATTTTCGATTTTTTTGCCATTCTTTATTCCTCCTTGTTCATTGTGCTGTTTGGATGTTCCAGCGGAATGGATCAGCCAGTCGAGACCAATCTCCTGCCAGCTCCGATTCTGTCAACAGACAGCTGTCCAGCTCTTTTACAATGGCTTGCTGATCCAAATCCGTTCCGATGAATACTAATTGCGTCTTCCTGTCACCATACTCTGGATGCCACTCTTTATTTAAGGACGGGTTTTCCCTGCGAATGAACTTCTGCCGTTCGGCATCCAACGCAGCTACCCAATAAGATACTGGTTCGATATTGGCAGCCGGACCTGCTTGCGAAAGCAATAATGCAAATTGATTACGCGTTGCACACCAAGCGATACCTTTGGACCTGACAATATTCTCCGGCATTGTCTCGACAAACTGCATGAACCGCTCCGAATGGAACGGATGCTGCCGGACGTAAGTGAAGGATCCAATCCCATATTCCTCCGTTTCCGGTGTATGATTTTCCGGGCCATTTTCCAGCTCCTTCAGCCAGCCTGCCGAAGAACTGACTTTGTCAAAATCGAAAGACTCCGTAAACAGGATCTCTTTGGGATCGATCTTTCCATGCGTGGTCTCGATTATCTTCGCTTCCGGCTGCAATAGGCGTAGCACATGCTTTAACTCGCGTAGAGCCGATTCTTCTACCAAATCACATTTATTCAGGATGAGTACATTACAAAACTCAATCTGATCAAGCAGCAAATCGGCAATTTCCCTCTCATCATCCGCAGCCACTTCCTGCTGCCGATCCAGCAGACTTTCACCGGAACCAAAGTCATGCCAGAATCGGTTGGCATCCACGACCGTCACCATCGTATCCAAAGTCGTAAAGTCGGATAGATTGATGTTCAACTGCTCATCAATGTACGTAAACGTCTGAGCTACAGGCACTGGCTCACTGATCCCGCTCGATTCGATCAGGATATAATCAAAGCTGCCATTCTTGGCAAGCTTCTCCACTTCCACCAACAAATCATCCCGCAGTGTGCAGCAAATGCAGCCATTGGACATTTCCACCAGCTGCTCATCCACACGCGATAATGTCCCTTCGTTTTCCACCAGACCGGCATCGATATTGATCTCACTCATGTCGTTGACGATGACGGCAACCTTCAAGCCTTCCCTGTTATGCAAAATATGATTGAGCAACGTCGTCTTGCCGGCACCTAAGTACCCACTCAGAACCGTTACCGGTATTTTCTTTTTCATTTCACTCACCTCAATTTGTAATCATTACGATTTAATTTCACCTAAAATTTTTTTCGCTTTATGCGCCTGCAAGAAACTTTTCCTTATCACCAAGACAAAAAGCAAACCCAGCTCGCAGTTCCGCTTCATCCAAGTCCCTGCCTATGAAGACAAGTTCATTCTGCCGGATTTCATCTTGCCCCCATCTTCTGTCAGCAGTACTGGCAAACAGCATATGTACACCTTGGAACAATACACGCCTACTTTGTCCATTGACATGAAGGATACCTTTATAACGGAATAAGCTCTCTCCTTTTATCTGAACTAAATAAGAGAACCAAATATTCAACCGCTTTGCATCAATCGGACGCTCATCTTTCAGCACAACAGCTTGTACATCGTCATGATGGTGATGATGATGTTCAAGCATATCTGGACGGACACTCAGTTTTTGATCCAAGGAGAAACTGAATACATCCAATAGCTTGAATAGCGGTACCTTGCTGTCTTGGGCGAAAAATAACTCGGCTTCTGGATTCATTTTTTGTATGCGGGCCTGCAGCTCTAGTAGATTTTCTTCTGAAACAAGATCTTGCTTATTTATAATGATTTTATCGGCAAAGGCAATCTGCTCCCTTGCAACAGCATGCTCATGTAATTGTCGATCCAAATGCAAAGCATCCGTCACAGTGCAAAAACAATCAAGTTTGAACCAGTGGCGCATGACATCATCCATCAGGAATGTTTGGATAACAGGAGCAGGATTGGCCAGTCCTGTCGTCTCGATGATCACCCGCTTCAGTTCCGTACCTTCCTTGTGTACACGTACAAGCATGTCTTTGAGTATCTTGATCAGATCACCGCGTACATTGCAGCAAATACAGCCGTTATTGATTTCGATGATTTCTTCCTTTGTCTGCTCCACAAACTTACCATCAATTCCTGTTTCCCCGAATTCATTGATGATGACTGCGGTATTATTGCTTCGCACATCACGAAGCATCCGATTCAATAATGTTGTCTTCCCAGCACCTAGAAACCCTGTCAGGATCGTCACCGGAATCTTATTCATTCCTTCAGACATATCGTACACCTCGATTTAATTCGTAATCGTTACGATTTAAATCATACACGATGATATACCACTTGTAAAGTCTCTCCCATTAAAATTATCCGGAAGATAAGTTTACAAAGTGTTTGTTAGATTGTTGAAGAGTCTGTAAAATGGGTTTCAATATATCCAGCATCGGGTATAATCTGGTTGAATCACCGAAAAGGAGAGATTGCATATGATCAACAAACTAGACGAGACACCAAAGGTAATTCATTGCAAAGACGACGCTGAATTCAGAGACTGGCTGACAAGATTGAGTGAACCGGAGAACGAAGAAGAGTCGGACGGCTAATCCCCCTCTCCCTCTATCTTCCTCCTTTTTTATTTCCTCCTCACATAAAAAAGCGTGCCTGTGCGGCACGCTTTTCTTCGTTTTTGGACGAGTTTATCAGTTTCTTGATGTTGAGCTGTCTAGCTGTGAAAGACAGGGACTAGAGAATAAGCGATTTCCTCCTCTTTTCGTTTGCTGTCTAGCTCCAAAGACCAGAAACTGCGGCCTAAGCGATGAATCCCTGTGTAAGGGAAATACGCCTTACTCCGGGCTCCCTCACTTATTCCTCCGTTTCTAAACGATTTCTTCCACTTTTCTTAGTACATCTCACTTACAGTCTTAGCCAGCGTGTGAAGTTGCAGGTAGTCTGGTCCTCCGGCTTTGGAGTCGGTGCCGGACATTTTGAAGCCGCCGAATGGGTGGTAGCCGACGATGGCGCCGGTGCAGTTGCGGTTGAAGTACAGGTTGCCGACATGGAATCGTTCTTTGGCGTATTCGATGTGGGCCCTGTTTTTCGTGATGACTGCACCAGTCAGGCCATACTCCGTGTTGTTGGCAACGTCGATTGCTTCCTCGAAGCTGGATACTTTCGAAAAGCCAAGGACTGGCCCGAAGATTTCTTCCTGCATCAAGCGGGAGGTCGGGGACAGCTCGGAAAAAATGGTCGGCTGGATGAAGAACCCTTTGCTGTCATCACTGGATCCGCCGCTTACAAGCTTGCCTTCCTGTTTGCCGACTTCGATATAATCGGTGATTTTATCGAAAGAATCTTGATCGATGACAGGTCCCATATAGACATCTGCACTCTCCGGCGCTGCAGTAATCCGGGATTCCGTGATTTCGATGACGCGCTGCAGGACAGCGTCATACACTTTTTCGTGCACAACAGCTCGGGATCCTGCCGAGCATTTCTGTCCGGCAAAGCCGAAGGCAGAAACTGCGATTGCATCTGCTGCCAGTTCAATATCGGCATCTTCATCCACAACGACTGTATCCTTCCCGCCCATTTCCGCAATCACGCGTTTCAAATGCTGCTGACCTGGCTGTACTTTGGCAGCTTTTTCGAAAATACGTGTACCGACATCGCGCGAGCCGGTGAATGTGATGATGCTTGTTTTCGGATGCTCGACCAGATAGTCGCCCACTTCAGAACCGCTTCCCGGCACAAAGTTGATGACGCCTTTCGGAACACCCGCTTCCTCCAGCACCTCGACAAACTGAGCCGCGATGACAGGTGTGGCACTTGCCGGCTTCAATACAACCGTATTCCCCGTCACTAGTGGAGCAACAGTTGTACCGGCCATGATCGCAAACAAGAAATTCCAAGGCGAAATAACCACAGTGACGCCTGTCGGTGTATAGATATAACGGTTTGCTTCCCCTTCACGCGATTTGACCGCTTTACCCGGAGCAAGCTCGATCATCTGGCGTGCATAATATTCCATGAAATCGATCGCTTCCGCTGTATCGGCATCCGCTTCCTTCCATGGCTTGCCTGCTTCCTTGACAAGCAGTGCCGAGAAATAATGCTTTTTGCGACGGACGATCGCGGCCGCACGCATCAGTATGTGGGCCCGTTCTTCTGGCTTGGTATAGCGCCATGTTTCAAAAGCGGTCGCTGCTGCCTCAATCGCACGTTCAGCATGCTCTTGGGATGCTTTGGATACCTCCCCGACGACTTCCTCTTTATTTGCTGGATTGATAGAGACGATTTTCTCATCGGTCGTCACTTTTTCGCCGTCAATCACAAGCGGGTAGGATTCTCCCATCACCTTTTGTACCTGCTCCAGCGCTTTACTGAAAGCCTGCTGCTCCTTCTCCTGCGTGAAATCGGTGAACGGTTCATGTTTATAAGGTGTCGTCATGATCAATCGCTCCTTTGATTTATTTTTTGGTCATACCTTTGAATGCAAATGCAATATTTGCCGGACGCTCCGCCAGCCTGCGCATGAAGTAACCGTACCAATCATCGCCATAAGGCAAGTAGATCCGGACTTTATAACCTTCTTTGACAAGCTCTTGCTGCAGCTGCTGCCGCATGCCGTACAGCATTTGAAACTCGAATTTGTCTTTTCCGATCCCTTTTTCCAAGGCATAATGCTTCGCAAAGGACACCATCCGATCATCATGCGTTGCGATAGCTGTATAGCTGCCGCTATCGAGCTGCTTTGCAATCAGCTTGCGGTAGTTGGCGTCCACATGCCGTTTTTCCTGAAAAGCAACTGATTTTGGTTCTTTATACGCCCCTTTGACCAATCGAATGAAGGGCTGAAGGTGCTCCATCTTTTCCAAATCATCATTGCTGCGGTACAGATAAGCCTGTATGACGGTACTCACATTTTGATATGCTGCTTTCAGCTCCTGGAACAAATCCAATGTCTTTTGACATCGTTCTGAATCTTCCATGTCAATCGTCACCATCACATCCAGACGATCAGCCGCCGTCAGGATCCGTCGCAAATTCAAACGGACAAGCTCTTCACTGATATCAAGTCCGAGTGATGTCAGTTTCAAGGAAACCTGTGCATCCAATCCCGCTTCCTTGATCAGCTCAAGCGCCGCGACAACCTCACCAGCCCTCTCCACTGCTGTGTGCGGATCAGCCACATATTCACCAAGATGATCGACGGTCACACTCATTCCGTCCGTATTGAGCTCCCTGATGAATGGAATAGCCTGGTCAAAGGATATACCCCCAACGATCTTGCCTTTGACCATCCGTATTCCATATAAGTTAGCCAGCTTGTTCAGTGGCTGATTCTTTGATAAATACAAGAAAAAATTGCGAGATAACGCTTCCATTTGAACACCTCTCAATTCACTTGCACATGTGCTATATAAACATTGTAAAATCGAATTAAAAGGCTTTCAATATGCTGAAAAGACAAACAATTAAGTTGTTTTTGTGTAAAGTACACAAAAAAGATCCTGTGGGAAAAGTTATATTTTGGTATGGATGGTTTACAGCCGGGGTGATTTCAAGAAACTGTTTTGGGTATCATCCTTGATTTTTAAAGAAGAAAAATACAAGTGAAGTAGCTTTGATTTCTCATGACATTTGCTCACATTTATGAAAGTAAGAGAGGCATTACCTTAATTGCCCTTATGATCCGATAATATAATATGTAACATCTCTACAACCTCACTATTTGTTCAGTTATAATTCGAATATTCAAAGCTGAAAACACAAAACCCCGAATGAGGGTCCTTTTTTTAATGTGTCCGTCATTTGGGGTATAGTTCAAAATAGAAGAGGATATATTTTTGTTTTTATTTATATGCTTGAATCAGCGTACTTTAAGCTAATAGTCATCCATGTCATGCTGCTCTTTTGGTAACTTCTCTCATTTACACACACTTTTCTGAATCAATCTTATGATAATTTGACCCAATTCACGCAATATTTAACTTTTCAAAATTATGAAGTGCTTGATAAAGGACTGTTAACTTTGAGTTTCAGCTATAACTATTCGAATTTCCAATGTCCTATAAATCCGTTAAACTAAAAAAGCCAATCCCTTGATTAAGAAGAATCGGCTTTGCAATTCAGTAATAATTCCATGTATCTATAAATTTTATTACCCTTTTATATAGGAATACAGTTCCTGTGTTTCTGTTTCCGCACCGAATGCGCGTGTTGCGCCCCATTCTTTATCTACTTCGGCTCCATTGATTTCGGCGTCCATGTCATGGAAGATTCGATGCACATAACGCAGACTGTTCAAATCGGCGCTGTCTGTAGCGATTCGCATAAATGCTTCGGCGTTCCACATATCATTGACTGCTTCCGATGGGGCGAATCCTTCTGTTCGCAGTCGTTCCACGTCATCTTGCAGTTTTTTCCATTCCTCGGATTCAGCAAGATAGTCGATGTCTACATTATCGATATGTCCCCAGCCGGTCAGATCATTCAAGTAGGCATGCTGGTCACCGATGATCTGCTTTACAAGTTCTTCATTTTGATAAGCGACTTGTTCATCGTAATCTTCATAAGTGAACGTAGAAAGGAAGTCCTTTGTATCACCAGACAATTCTTCCAGTTTAGACGCTCCTTCCCCCTTCTCTACCGGTTCCAATGCTTTTTCTTCCTGCTCATCAACACTCTGTTCACCCTGCGATGATGACTTGTTCTCGTTCTCTTTCCCGCTTGCCGAATTGTTTTCTTCCTGTGAAAAGAAGATGTAAATACCAGTACCGACTATTGCAAGTAAACTAATACATAATAACGTAATAAAAAATGCTTTCACTGCTTTCCGCTCCTCTGCTAGAAGTAATAGAAAAAAGTGCCAGTCTATATTATAGCAATAATTCCCAGCAGATTTTGTCGAATAGCAAAAAAGTAGGACGCTGATCGCGTCTTACTTTCATTCCTCGTCTTCCATCACATGATGATATGCTTCGTTGAACAAGATAAGCTGGCTATCGATCAGCTCTTCTTGATCGCCCCGTTTCACATAATGATAGACGCCGTTTTCATCCTGTTCCCTTGCTTTGCTATTGTCCTGCAGCATGATATCAAGGATGCTGCGGATTCGGCGCTTGATTGGTCCGTTGAATATAGGGAAGAGGATCTCCACTCGCTTCTCCATATTCCTCGTCATCATATCGGCAGATGAAAGGTGGATCTTTTCCTCACCGTTGTGATGGAAATAATAGATTCGTGTATGCTCCAAGTAGCGTCCGACGATGCTGCGCACTTTGATATTCTCACTGATACCTTTGATTCCAGGCCGCAGACAGCAGATACCCCGGATGATCAAATCGATTTTGATGCCGGCGATGGAAGCTTCATATAATTTCTGGATGATCGGCTTATCGGTGATAGAGTTCATTTTCATGATGATACGTCCATTACCATGCTTTTTATGCAGCAGTATTTCTTCATCGATCATGCTGATCATATCCGAACGAATATCAAATGGTGCCACCGACAGATGATGGAAAGTCGGCTTCTCCGTATAGCCGCTCAAATAATTGAAGAAATTCGTCGCATCGATTCCGAATTTCCGCTTGGATGTGAACAGACCCATATCGGTATACAGCTTGGCCGTCTGGTCATTATAGTTGCCTGTCCCAAGATGGACAAAGCGCTCGATCCGATTATGCTTCTTCCGCACCACAAGCGTGATTTTACTATGTGTCTTCAGATGCGTCATCCCGTAAATGACATGGCAGCCCGACTTCTCCAGCTCCTTGGCCCACTGTACATTGTTCTCTTCGTCAAAGCGCGCTTTCAGTTCGAACAAAACGGTGACCTGCTTCCCTTTCTCAGCAGCCCGCTTTAATGCGTCTATGATAGGGGAATCCCCGCTCACACGGTATAGCGTCTGCTTGATGGCCAATACATCGGGATCATCCGCTGCCTTCGAAATGAAATCAACGATTGGCTCGAATGATTCATACGGATGATGCAGGAAAATATCCCGGTCATTGATTGCATCAAACAAATTCTCATCGGTCCCGATTTCAGCAGGCGGCTGGGGGATGAGTGTTTCATAGATAAGATGCTCCCGTTTGGCAGCGACTAACTTGTAAAACTGCATCAGGCTTGTCAGATCGATTGGCCCGTCGATTTCATAGACATCTTTTCGGTGGATATCCAATGTTTCCGTCAGGAAGGTGACCATTTTGTAGTCATACTCCCGCTTCGGGATTTCCAGCCGGATTGCTGCTCCCCATTTACGCTTTTTCAGTTCTTTTTCAATCACTTTCAAAAGGTCACGGGCGCCTTCTTCATGGATGGTCATATCGGCGTTCCGTGTAATCCGGAAGACAGTGACGGACTTGATCTGATAGCCTCGGAATAACTTATAAATATAATGACTGATGATATCTTCCAATAATACGAAGTGAAGGGCATCTTCCTCCGTATCCTCCAGCTGGATGAATCGGTCCAGGACAGCCGGTACTTGCACAATCGCCGTTTTCCGCTGCGTGGCTTCGTCGGTTTCATGCTCGTCCAGCAAAGATACCGCAAGATTCAGACTTTTGTTCAACAGCATCGGGAACGGACGATACGCATCGATTGCCATCGGCGTAAGGACAGGGAATATCTCTTCTTCAAAGTATGTTTCCAGACGGAGCAGCTGCGCACTCGACAGCTGCTCCATCCCCAATAGCTCCACTTTCTCTTCCTTCAATTCCGGAATGATGATATCTTGGAACAAACTGTTCTGCATCTCGACGAGACGATGCGCCTTTGCCCCGATTTTCTGGAGCTGCTGTTTCGGTGTCATGCCCGCTTTGTTTTCCGGACGGTTAAAGCCGGCCTTCACCTGGTCTTTCAAACCTGCAACACGTACCATGAAAAATTCATCCAGATTGGAACTGAAAATCGACAGGAACTTTAGCCTTTCCAACAAAGGGTTGCGCTCATCAAGCGCTTCCTCCAGCACTCGTTCATTAAATGCAAGCCAGCTCAACTCTCGGTTATTGTAATTATTCGGGTTATTCAAATCCACCCGCAGCTGTTCCTCTGTTCTCAATTTCCACGCACCACTTTTCGACAGTATTCTTCATCATTTCTAGTATATCAGCAGCTAAAAAGAGAGATTGTGAAGTTATTGTAAAGTTTTAACTGATATGGGAGTGCGCATCTTCCTGGAAAACAAGCTGGATATTTCGCCGCAGCTGCTTTTCAAGATGCTTTTTCTGTTTCTCGACTTGGTATCTTTCTGCCTGCCAGTCCTTATTGCATGTGACAATCAGCATCAAATCTTCTCCATCCTCCTGCAATTCGATGTCAAGGACGATACTCCGCTTGGTCGCATGCAGGCTGTTTGCAAGCTTGATGATCGCTCCAAGCAAACGATAATGAGCAAGCTCCTCCCCCTTGAACCAAGCTTGGAACACTTCAGCATTCCGATTATAGAACGACTTGTTCTTGAAGGATGCAAGCAGCGCCAGAATGATTCGATCCTTATGCAGCAGCCCGTCGATCGTCCGATTCGCCAGCAAGTAAAACGTATGCTGATTGCCGGATTCCGTATCGATATAAGCTCCGACATTGTAAACAAAAGCCGCATATCTAAGAAGGAATCTATCATGATCGGTCCATTCCGCAAGTCCCGAGGTTTCTACCAACTCTGCCAGCTGCAGGGCCGTACGCTGCCGCTCCAGTGCATGTGTTCGATCAATCTCGAAGTCCTTCGCCAGTTCCTCGAAGCTGCGTTCCAGCACATCTTGGAATAATGTCATCTCATTCCGGCGACGAAGCACTTCATACAGCAAGCCGTCCCGCAATCCTTTGCGGCTGAGGACAAAATCTGTCGTTCCCACGATGTCAAGGAGGCACATGAATACTTGCATCGCCGGAAGGATGATATCGGCCCGATCTTTCGAGAGGCCATCGACCTTTTGCAGTTCGGCAAAGTCCAGCGGAGCAAGTGCTGCTTCCATTTCCTCGATATCTTGTTTTTTCATCTTGTACTGGTGCAGTCCAGCTAACGGATAGCCAACTTCTTCCTGATGTATTTGGACGACATTCCGTGCGCTACCGCCAATGGCGATGATCGGCAGCTGTTTGTTCGGCAGCCAATCCAACGTCCGCAGCTGCTCACATACATACGTATGAATCTGTTCCAGTTCCTCTGCTGTCGGCTTATCACCGGCGACAAACTGCCGCTTGAGCGACAGAGCCCCAAATGGGAAACTGTGATAGAACTGCAGCTTGCGGTCTTTGAAATATGTGAGTTCCGTACTGCCGCCGCCGATATCGATCGTGATCCCATCCTCGAACGGCATGCTGTTCGTCACGGCCAAATAACCAAGATACGCCTCTTCATAGTCCGATAGAATCCGGATGGTGAAATCCGTCTCATTTTCGACCTGCTCCAAGATTTCCTGCTTATTCTTCGCATGCCGAACCGTTGCCGTTGCCACACAAGTCGTCGACTCCAGCTCATAATAGCGCGTCACTTCCTGGAAACTATGCAATGTCTTGATCAAGGTCTGGATGCCTTGCTCATCCAGGATTCCTTCTGCAGTCAAATAATTGCGCAGACGCGCGACGACCTTTACATTCTCTTTTTCTTTGATTCTGCCGCTCTTGTCACGCAAGTACACGACAAGGCGCATTGTATTGGATCCAATATCAATAATGGCATAGTACTTTGTTGTCATAACTATTCCCCTCACGTCGAAAGCCTTTCTCTCCATATTACCCAAAGAGCAGCCAACGTAACATGTTCTCTAAAAGAAAAGCCGCACAAATGTGCGACTATACAGTATCATCCTACTGCTTGGATTTCCTCATCTTCTTCAGCCGGCGCATCAGGTTGAGGCGATGGTTCAGGTTCCGGCTCCGGTTCTACGTCCTTTTCCGGCTCATCAGCTGGCGGCTTTGGAGTTGGTTTCGGTTTTGTCGCAGGTTTCTCTGCAGGTTGGTCCTGTCCTTTGGAAGGAGCAGTCTCCGTATCTTCCGATTTGCCCTTATTCGACTCCTTGGAAGAACCGCTATTGCTGCCTGACGATCCACCACGATAGCTGCTGGAACTACTCGAGTTACCATAGCTGCTGGAGCTTGAGCCGCTATAACTGGAAGAGCTGCTCGATGATCCGCTCACTGGAGCGCTATAGCTTGCGCTAGGTGCTTGAGAGGTGGAATCAGAGCCATCGACAACGTCCATATCATCTTCCGTGATGACTGGTTCTTCAGTCGTCAGTACCTCGTCATCTTCCTCTGCCTCAAGCTCCAATTCGGCAGCTTCGTCTTCCTCAGCTGTGATCATTTCTTTCTGGAGGGCAAATTCTCCTTCGATATGTTCAACTTTCACTTCTTTCGGCTCTTCTGTCAGTTTCGACTTGGCAGCAAAGGATTGCTCTTTCTGCTCATTCGCCTTCAAGGAACTGCTCGTTACGGACTTGTTCTGTACATAGAAGAAGGCAGAAACCGCGATACCAAGGAAAATGATGAATGTTCCAATCAGCAGTGTCTCCTTTTTCACGCGAAAGCCTCCTCTTCATACAGCTCGATCGGCAAGCCATCCGGATCCTGGAAGAATGTGAATGCTCTTTCCGTAAAAGGATCGATCCGGACAGGCTCGGTCTTCACACCCATTGACCGAAGGCGACCTACTTCTTTTTCGACATCATCCACGGAGAAAGCAAGGTGCCGCAGACCTGCAGCTTCCGGATAACTCGGCCGCTCCGGGGGATTCGGAAAGGAAAATAATTCGATGACGTATGTATCTCCAAGGGCAAGATCCAATTTATAGGAGTTTCGCTCCTCCCGGTACACTTCCCGTATGATCCGCAATCCTAATATCTCTGTATAAAATCGTTTGGATTCTGTATAATCCGAACAAATGATTGCAATATGATGCACAGCTTGCAGCAAAATGCCGCCTCCTTCCGCCACTTCCATTTCCTTCATTCTACTACAAAATTTTCCCTCATTCAGCATAAATCCGCAAATATCATTGCTTCTTTACAAAAATATCAGAGAAATCAAGACCAGCAGCAAGTTCCTTTGCCTGCTTGCGGTTTTTCACGCCAAGCTTTTCATAGATTCGGTGGAAATATACTTTAACGGTGCCGAGTGATAAATCCAGCTCCTGGGCTATCTCATTATTGCGTTTGCCAAGCTGCAGGTGATACACAAGCTGCAATTCCCGGCTTGTCAGCCTGTTTTGCAGCTTCTGATCATCTGTTTCTTCTGACCAATAGGACAGGATCTGTTCGATATACTTCCGTTGTTTCTTCGACACAGCATCCGCAGACAGCAGTTCATGCAGCAAATCGCGAACACTCTCGCCGCCACTCCAATAGATGCGCAAATATTTATGTTCGGTGCTGAGGCGTATAGCATCCTTCAAGGAAACAATGGCTTGCTGCTTGTCAGTCGGATATAGCAGTGTCGCTTGGATGATATACAGTTCGATCTCTGCATTTATCCGGTTGCCGAATTTGACAAGCGGCATCAGCTTTTTGATATATTTCTGTGTTGTTTCGACTTCACCAATTGCTGAATAGGCCCATATAAGCGTGATATATTCAAACAAGGTTTTTTGTTCAATCGGCGGCTCCTGCATGAGAAATAGAGACAGCCAATTATGAATCCGCTTCGTATCACCTTGATAAATGGCAATACGAATCCTGGCTGCTTCTGCTTTTTTGAACCAATCTGCTGAAGCATTGCTCCTTGTCAGCATATCTTTCAGTCCATGCAGTGTTGCTTTGGCCGATTGCGCATCACCCTGCTGCTCCAATTCATGACGTGCTTTCAATATGTATGCCGGTACGAGCAAACCTGGCAATCCGAACAGATCAGCAACTCCCAGCGCCTTGTCCAGATGACTTCTCGCTTTGGCTGCCATTCCCCATTCGTATGCAAGTTCTGCCAGACTCAGATGGTAATAACCACTGAACACGGAATCGCTCGTGACCGTGTGCGAAAGACTTTCATAGACCCGCTGAACGGAGCGTAAATCACCTCCCCCTCCAAGCGGGGAATGGAGGATGGTGGCGTCATGCCGGTTATAGTCGAAAGAATGGGAAAAGTATCTGCTGAAATCTTTACTGTATATTAGTACCTTGCTGGCATAATCCATCGTACTTTTCACATCATCCTCCAACAGGGAAATGAAACTTTTCAATGTATATAAATCGGCAAAATGTCGTTTCTCTTCCTCTTCACTGAACTGCAATTCCCGACGCAGCAGCTGTTCCTCTATCATATGGGCATGCCGCTGGGCCAGTTCCGGCTGGTAACGTAGACATTCCACCCAACCATAAATGATCCCCAGTTCCATCTGATATATATATTTGCGCGGCAACCTATTGATCCATTCCTGCAGCTGATCGATACGTCCTTCTTGGAGAAGACTTGGAGCTGCTTTGATCAAGAGCTGATTGACACGTGGGTAATCACCCGCCTTCCAGGCATAGCGGATAGCTGTGAGCAGCATCTGCTCGTTTTCGTGCCAGACGCTCGCCCGATTATAAAGTTCATTGACATCTATGTTCTGCATATCGAGCATTTCTTTCAAATATGTCCGAAGATGCTTGTTATAAGTAAACCAGCCTGGCTCCTCCTGATGTTCGATCAGCAATCCTTGCTCCCTTAACCTTCTCATCACCACCCGGCCGCGCCTTGTGCCTGCAATATAATCGCATAAGCGCACATGCATCTCATTCAAAATGGAAGTGGAAAGCAAATAGTTCCGCTCGTTTTCATGCAGACTATAAACAATCTCCTGTATCAGCTGCCTTGCGACCAAGACATTCGAAAACTGCAGTTCGGAATAATCCTCTTGGAACTGCTCATACATGTGAATAAGCTGAAGCCCGGCAGCCCATCCTTGGGTCTGCTGCATAATATTTTGGATTGCTGTCTCCGTTGGCTCCTTATGTAAATGATTCCTGATATACGACTCGATCTCTTCTTCTGTAAAAATAAGATCACGCTTCGTTATTTGCAGTACTTGATGCTGCCGCAATAGCCGTTTAAAAGACAGACCAGGAAAGATATGTCCAGATACGATGATGTGGAATGTGTTCGGCATCTCTTCCAATAATGTTGTCATTTCATATAATTCATTGGAATTTATCATCAAATGAAAATCATCGATGACCAATGCACCCGTCACTTGATGTTCGCGTAAGCTAGCACACCATGTAGCGATGAAATGAGTCGGCGAATAAGAAGCGGACTGGATGATATCCAATAAGTGCTTCCGATCCTGTTCCGGCAAACCGGGCATATGCAGAATTATCTTCTTCCAGAAAGCGACACGCTGGATATCTTCTTCTTCCAAACTGACCCATCCCACATCCAAATGTGTCTGCGCTGCCCATTCCTGGAGCATTGTCGTCTTGCCGTAGCCAGAAGGAGCCGTCACCGTCGTCAGTTTACATGTCTCGATCTTTGTCCAGACGCTGCCCTGCTTGATCCGTTTTATCCTCATTTGACCGACAGTCACAGCCGATATTGCCGTTTCAGTCAGACTATCTTGTTCCCGCATCACCATCAACCTTTTCCACCTTTATTGCTTCAATTATAACAAAACTTGTAGAAATTTGTGGTGAAATCTAGCACTTTTGTAACTCCATTGACAAATTTTAATAGTATAAAGGGTTCAGTACAGACACAAAAAAAGCACCCGCTGCACGGCAGCAAGATGCTTGATCCTTTAAAGTTCCTGACCATTTGTTTCAATTACACGCTGGTACCACGCAAAACTCTTCTTCTTCTTTCTTTCCAGTGTGCCGTTTCCTTCATTGTCCCGATCTACATAAATGAAGCCATAACGCTTCTTCAGTTCCGCAGTCGAGGCACTGACTAGGTCAATCGGTCCCCATGTCGTATACCCGATCAAGTCGACTCCATCGGCTACGGCTTCCCGCATCTGCTCGATGTGTGCACGCAGGTAATCGATTCGATAATCATCCTGGATGCTGCCATCTTCTTCGACCTTGTCCACAGCGCCCAAGCCGTTTTCCACGATGAACAACGGTTTCTGGTAGCGATCATAAAGCATATTCAGCGTTGTACGCAATCCCTTCGGATCGATCTGCCAGCCCCATTCGGAAGACTTCAGATATGGATTCCTTACACCAGTCATCAAGTTCCCCTTTGTTGCTTCTTCCAGTTTTTCTTCATCGGTTGTCGCGATGAAGCTCATGTAATAGCTGAAACCGATATAATCGACCGTATGCTCTCGCATCAATTCTTCGTCCCCATCGGCAATCTCGAATTCGATATCATTTTCCGTGAAGTACCGTTTCAAATAAGTTGGATAGTAACCGCGTACTTGCACATCCGAGAATTGCAGTGTTTTACGGTCTTGCTGCAGCGCTGCGAAGACATCATCCGGATTCGGCGTCAGCGGATACGTCGTCATGGACGCGATCATACAGCCGATCTGCGCATCTGGATTGATTTCATGAGATGCTTTCACCGCCAGTGCACTGGCAACGAATTGATGATGAGCAGCTTGATACATGATATTCAGCTTATTTTCGCCTTCTTCAAACTCTAGCCCGCCACCTGTGAATGGGGCATGCAGCACGACATTGATCTCGTTGAATGTCATCCAGTATTTCACTTTGCCGTTATAGCGTTCAAGAACAGTTCTGGCGAATTTCTCGTAATAACCAATTACTTCACGGCTGCGCCAGCCTCCGTATTTTTTCACCAAGTTGAGCGGCATTTCATAGTGGGAAATCGTCACGACCGGTTCCATGCCGTGTTTTAGCATTTCATCGAATAAGTCGTCATAGAACTTCAAACCTGCTTCATTCGGTTCGGCATCATCACCATTCGGGAATATACGCGTCCATGCGATGCTTGTCCGGAAGCATTTGAAGCCAAGCTCCCCGAACAGGGCCAGATCCTCTTTGTAGCGATGATAAAAATCGATTCCATCATGATAAAGATTCAGTTTGGCTGGATCCTCTGACGGCGGATACATGATGCCGTCCGGTGACACATCAGCTGTGGACAGTCCTTTGCCATCCTCCTGATAAGCTCCTTCCAGCTGGTTCGCCGCAACGGCACCGCCCCATAGGAATCCTTTTGGAAATTCTTTTTTTACTTCTGCCATGTCCCTGTTCCTCCTGTCTTTTCATGTTCCGTCAAATAATGATAAAGTGCTCCGTATAGATTGGCATCGCTTCGATAATGGCAGCAGACGATTGCCGGCGCTGCCGCATGAAACGGATTTACTTGCTTGATCTTGGCCACTGCCTGCTGGATTCGTTCCACTACGATCGGCTGGGCACTGATACCGCCGCCGATGGCAAATACTTCTGGATCAAGGATATACTGCAGATTCAAAATCTGTGCGGCAATATCGAAACAAAAAGCATCAAAAACTGCGTTGGCTGCTTCATCACCGGCATTGATAAAATCAAACGCCTTTTTCCCATCCGACAAATCGGCAACTTCTTTTTCTTTATTGATTTTTTTGATCATCTCGACTGCAGAACCAGTCGACCCGAAATAGGTAGCTTTCTTTGATTGTGTATCGACCGCTGGCATGATATAACTCATTTCACCCGCCAGCAGATTCTGTCCATGTCGCAGCTTCCCATCCATGATAATACCGCCGCCAACTCCACTGCCAAGTACCAGGACAATGGCATCGCGCTTGTCTTTCAGACTGCCAAGCCACAGCTCCGCAAGCGCTGCGCAGCGAGCATCGTTTTCAACCGCAATCGTTACATCATAGCGTGCTTTCAGCTTTTCTTTCAAATTCACGCCATGCTGGAACGGAAAAGATCCACCATGATAGATGACGCCAGTTTCTATGTCGACAGCACCAGGCGTGCTGACAGCAATGCCTCGTACTTCCTCGCTGAACAAGTCGTCTATGCTGGCAAACAATATGTCATCGAAAACAGCGATATTTTCGCGGGAAGCCGGTCGACTATCCTGCTTGATGATTTTGCCGCTCCTGTCCATCAATGCGGTCTTGACCAAAGTTCCACCGATATCGACTACCAGATACATAGCCTGCACCCCCTCCAGTTGTCCTATTACAAAACACCTGCATACTTATGGTATAATGACAACGATTACATTTCTGGTATTGATTTCGTTTTTTTGGTAGTTACTTTTCATTTTTTTGTAATGGAGGTTCCTTATGCCGAACGAATGGTCCACCGTCGCCCGTCTGCTTCGTCAGACATTCCCCATCCCTGTCTCTTATCAGACAGAAACTGCGCTCTCAAACATTCCATATATAACGGAAGGAGCGGCAGGCTATACCTTTCTGATTCCATACGAAGATGACGATACCGGCAAATCCGGTGTTTTGAAGCTAGGTCCCGCTCCTGTCACGGAGACAACGAAGGACAAGCTGATCGATATCGGCTCTGTTGCATATTACATGCTGTATCAGCGGGAGCTGGATGTAGCTTCGATGGACATGCCCTCCTTCGAGCAGCCACTGATACAAGCAGCCGAAAACAGACAGAATATCATGTTTCATCATCATCCTTATTTAGAGGAAAAACTTTTCGATTGTATCCGTGCCGGCAAACCCGATCTTGTCAAAGAACAGATGCAGAGCTTTCCGGATGAATTGAGTGGGACACTGGCGAAAAAAGATGCATTACGCAGCCGCAAAAACCTGGGCATCACAGCCATTACATTAGCCACCCGCGCCGCCATTGATGCCGGGCTCGCACCAGAGCTTGCCTTTACGATGAGTGATGTATATATCCAGCAAATCGAAGAAAAGACGCAAACCGCAGCACTTGTTCGTCTTCAAACAGAAGCATTGTGCAACTTCGCTGAAAAAGTAAGCGATATCAAGGCAAGCACTTATTCCCGCAAAATCGCCCATTGCATGCATTTTATTTATCAGCATCTATACGAAGACATGACACTAAAGCACCTGGCGGATATGCTGAAAATGAATCCATCTTACCTTTCCACCCGTTTCAAACAGGAAGTCGGCATGCCGATCCGAACCTATATCCAGCAGCTGCGCATCGAGGAAGCCAAGCTCTTACTGCGGCTGACAGATCAATCACTATTGCATATCGGTACATTGCTTCATTTCCATGATCAAAGCTACTTCACAAAAGTGTTCAAAAAACACACCGGACTCACACCCCGCCAGTACCGGGAAAAAGCATAAAAAAACCGACAGCAGATGCTGTCGGCTTCGGACAAATTATTTAGCTGTTTGATTCGATCTCTTCGCACGGATGACAGAAGGTCGTCCGATGCTGTAATAATCGATATTCGCTGTTTCTACATAGCTGAGTGGGTAGCAGTTGCGGCCATCGATGACGATTGGCTGTTTCATTTGTTTTTCAAAGACAGTCAATGGCAGGTCTTTGAACTCATCCCACTCTGTCACGATGATCGCGACATCTGCATCTTGTAATGCTTCCTCGGTATTCGCAGCATAATGAACAGTCTCCGGAAGCAGACGCTTCGCATTTTCGATGGCGATTGGATCGTATGCGGAGATGTTCGCACCAAGTTCCGTCAATTTCTGTGCAAGGACGATGCTGGCTGATTCGCGCATATCATCGGTGTTCGGCTTGAACGCAAGACCAAGCATCGCAACCTTCTTGCCTTCCAGTCCGCCGCGAACGACCATCTGCGCGATATCAACCGGAATTTGCTGCTGCTTGTTATTCACATTGATGACGGATTCCAGCAAGTCGAATGTATGATTCACGTCGCCGGCAATCTGAACGAGCGCTTTTGTATCTTTCGGGAAGCAAGAGCCGCCATAGCCGATTCCGGCATTCAGGAATTTGTCGCCGATCCGTTTGTCCATTCCCATTCCTTTGGCAACATCCTCAATATTGGCACCAAGCTTGCCGCAAATTGTACCAATTTCGTTGATGAAGCTGATTTTCGCTGCCAAGAAGGCATTGGATGCATATTTGATCATTTCGGCACTCTCGATATCCGTACGGAATACCGGTACACCAAATGGCTTATTGATCGCTTCGATTAAATCTGCCGCAGCTTCGGCTTCCGCTCCGATCACGATACGGTCACCATGATATGTATCGTAAACAGCCGAGCCTTCCCGCAGGAATTCAGGATTGGAAACAACCTCGATCTGCACATCCCGATCAAGCGCTTCGGTAATCCAATGCTTCACGAGCTTGTTCGTACCCACCGGCACTGTACTCTTTGTAACGACAACGGCCCCTTTGTCAGACACATTGGCAGCGATATCCTTCGCCACTTGCTGCACAAAGTCCAAATTGGCAGAACCGTCCGCTCTTTCCGGTGTCCCCACTGCAATATAGATGGCATCTGCATCTTTGAATGCTATGCTGTGTTCAGTTGTGAAATGAAGATTGCCCTTTTCGATATTTTTGGTCATCAATTCTGCTAGACCCGGTTCATAAATTGGAGACAAGCCTTGATTCATCTTGGCAACTTTCGTCTCATCGATATCCACGCATGTCACATCATGCCCGATGTCAGATAGTGCCACTCCTGTCACTAAGCCTACATATCCTGTACCAACAATTGCAATTTTCTTCATTTTTACTATCCCTTCTTGTTTCGAAGTGCATATACACTTCTACTAAGCTATATATCAAGCAAAATAATGATATGATAATGTTAATAGTTTACTATAAATTATCCAATTTGAGGTTATTATTTACGTATTTTTTTCATGAATTTTACAATTTTCATCTATTTGTAAAGGGTGCATGAATATGCACCCTCTGTCATCTCTTCACTTATTTCTACATTCCAAAATGAAAGGCTGTTCCTTTAGCTTCTTTTTCACTTCACGTCCCCAATTCTTGACGGCGTCTTCTGTCGTATTTTCGATATGGGCAATCTCTTTGATCGTCAATTCATGTTTTATTCTCCAGTACACCCATTTATATTGCTTATCTGTCAGGATATGCTTGATTTTATCCCAAAATTCCTGTTTCTCCATCAGATCTTCTTCTTCCTGGATAACGGCGAGGGTGTGGGCTTCATTGATGATGAGGTCAACTTTTTCTTGTTCGCGGATGATTTTTCTGAGGTGGTCGATCAAGCGGAAGCGGATCATTCTGCTGACATAGGCATTAAAATCGCCCTTGGTTTCGTCATATCCATTGCAGGCGAGGAACAATGCCATAATGCCTTCCTGGAGAAACTCGTCATGCGGGTCCCGAATCCGCATTCGATGGATATGGTAATGAATCATGTTCTTATACTGATCAAGAATCAACTGGAAATCGGTATTTCGAATATCTTTCAATCTTATCCACTCCTCTTGGTTTTTAGGCAGAACAGCTTACGAACATCGACCCTCCTTGTCAAATTTTAGGACTTTTTGTTCACCCCACGCCATTCTGTCTTATAATCGTAAGTTTTGCAAGAAAAGGGTGTATTTACCATAATCGACATCTTGAAGTCAAAAGTCCCCTTTTTTACAGAAGCTTAACTGCAAAATCTGTCGCAAATACAGGAAACACAAAGAAAACACGCTTTTTCCATTAAGAAATGCGCGTTTTCGAGGATGCATTAATATTTTGTAAAATAAAAAGATGGACTACCCTTCCCCTCTTCTGAATAGGCTGTACAAGCCAGTGAAAAGGAGGCCAAGCATGGGAAATATCCTGCACTATATTTTATTGGGAGTCAGTTTATCCGCTCCAGTCGGACCAGTGAATGCTGCCCAAATGGAAAAAGGCATCCGCGGTGGATTCCTGCAAAGTTTATCCGTCGGGTTTGGTGCCATGCTGGCGGATATCCTATATATGTTGCTTGTGTATCTTGGGTTTTATCATGTCATCATGATTCCGATCGTCCAGTCTTTCCTATATTTTTTCGGCAGCTTTGTCTTCCTTTACCTTGGGATGGAAAGCGTGCTGAAGACGCGGACATTGACACGTGCCAGCATGACGACGGTAGCTCCGCTGCAAGGACTTCGCTACGGATTCTTCCTGGCGCTCGTCAATCCGATCAGCATCATGTTCTGGGTCGGTGTCTATGGGTCCGTACTTGCCAAAATAGTCGAACAAGGCGAGGCTGAACATTTGTTGCTTTATACGACGAGCATCTTTGTCGGTGTCTTTTTATGGGATAACATCATTGCCCTTTTATCGAGCAGTCTGCGCCGTTTCCTGAATGACCGACTATTGCGTGCCATTACACTTGTTTCCGGGTTATCATTGCTCGGCTTTGGTATTTATTTCGGTTATTTAGGCGTGCTGCGTATTTTCTGATTTCTTGCGCTTCACCCAAATCCCGATCAGCAGGATGAGGACGGCAAAGCCGCCACTTACATAAAGACCAGGACGCACTTCTGCTTCGACGGCGGTTCCGCTTATACCCGCGAGCAGCAAAATACCTCCGATAATTGTGACTAGTTTATTACCTAGCTTGAACTTTTCATTTTTCCAAGCAGAAGCCAAAATGAACAGCCAATTATACAATAGCAGCAGACCTGCGGCTGTCGTAATGTATTCATATATTTTCCCGGGCAATAAAAGTGCCGTAATGATACTGGCAAGAAGTCCGACAGCTGCCAGCAGCAGACTTGCCAAAGGTAGATCCTTGAATTTCAGCTTCTTGGCAAAAAACTGCGGTGCATCTTTATCCTTTGCCAACGTAACGAGCAAATTGGTTACCGCAAATAGCGCTGCACATAAAGTGGAGAAGCCGGCGATGATGACAGCAGCATTGAACACATGCGGGAAGAAATCAAGCGGCGTCTGCTTCAGTGCTGTAACAAATGGACTTTCATTCATTTTGAAATCATGTGTTTTTACTAAACTGATCGCCAACAGCAAAGAAACGACATAAAAAATGGCAAGGCCGATCAGCATGATTGTCCCCGCCTTGGCAGCGTCTTCTTTTTTCTTCAGCTGCATCGACATCAACCCGATGACCTCAATGCCCCCAAAAGCATAAAAGGCATAAATAAGGGAAGCCCATAAGCCTTTCCAGCCATCATGCAGAAATGATTCCTCAAAGGGCTTGTAAGTCGATTCAGTCGAAATGACATTAAATAAGACAAGCGCAGCCAACACAATGAACATCGTAATCGCAGCTGTCTTGACGACCGCAAATACATTCTCCATTTTATTGAACCCTTTCGCCCCCGTCAGGACCACGATAATCGCCAGTACTGCATAGATGGCTGCAAACACCCACAACGGCACCTTTTCGAACCAAAACTGGCTCAACAGGGAAATCGCCGTCAACTGACTGCCCATGATCAATATATTGGAACACCAATATGTCCATCCGCAGCTTAAAGAAGCCCAGCCGCCGAATGCTTTGCCTGCGTAATAGCAGAACGACCCTTCCTGCGGATCACTCGCTGTCATCTTCGCCAGTGATAGGAAAACAATCAGTGTGCCAATGGCAGCAGCAACGAAAGAAATGATGATGGATCCCCCGGTGAGATGGATACCGATTACCGAACCGAGGAAATATCCCGTCCCGATTGTACAGCCGATCCCGATAAGCGATAGCTGCCACCATTTCATATTACCCGTATTGGATGTCTTGCCTTGCCCTTTATTACCTGGATGCTTTTTCAACCCGTTCCCTCCTCGTCATGTTAGTATGAGGAGGAACGTTGGAATTATGTAAGGCAAGCATGGTATGATGATACTATTGACTACGCAAAAGGAGCTTCATCATGCCATCCAAAGGAAAAAAGACTTTCTTCTATACCATGCTGGTCCTGCTTGCAGTAATGATGATCGGTACGATTTATATCGTATTTAACGGATATAGAGATATGCTTGGGTTTTAAAAAGCTGTTCCGTACAAAGGAACGGCTCTTTTTTCGGTCATAATTCCCTTTATTTAACACAAATCCATCCAAATACAGCACTTTTGTAAAGGTTTTGTAAATCCTTTCATTTTGACCTTTACATACCTTTAACAATTAGACATAATAGTCGTGTTTGCGACAGATTATAAACCTTAGGGGTGAACGTTTTGGATATAAATGTACAGGAACTGATTTTCTCCTTTATCGGGGGATTGGGTATTTTCCTTTTTGGTATCAAGTCGATGGGGGACGGCCTTCAAAAGTCGGCTGGAGATAAATTACGAGATATTTTGGATAAATTCACGACAAACCCGTTGATGGGTGTCCTTGCCGGGATAATCGTCACTGTCCTGATTCAGAGCAGCTCTGGTACGACAGTCATCACCGTCAGCTTGGTAAGCGCAGGATTCATGACACTGCGCCAGGCAATCGGTGTCATCATGGGTGCCAATATCGGTACGACAATCACCGCTTTTATCATCGGTTTGGATGTGGGTGCCTATTCGCTGCCGATTCTAGCCGTTGGGGCCTTATTGCTATTCTTCTTCAAAAACAAAAAAATCAATAACCTCGGTCAAATCTTCTTCGGCTTCGGTGCTTTGTTCTATGGCCTTGAGCTGATGAGCGGTGCAATGAAACCATTGCGCAGCCTGGATTCTTTCCATGATCTGACGGTGCAGCTAAGCGACAATCCAATTCTGGCTGTCGTGGCTGGTACGCTATTCACGGTCGTGGTCCAAAGCTCCAGTGCCACAATCGGAATCCTGCAAGGCCTTTATACCGAAGGACTTGTCGATTTACAAGCATCTTTGCCAATCCTATTCGGGGATAATCTCGGAACGACAATCACTGCAGTGCTTGCTTCCATCGGTGCTTCCATAGCTGCGAGACGAGCAGCAGCAACACATGTATTATTCAACCTTATCGGTACAGTGATCTTTTTGGTTTTGCTTATTCCTTACACGGCACTCGTCAACTGGATGCAGACAACATGGGATTTGAACCCAAGTATGACGATTGCATTCGCACACGGAACGTTTAACATTACAAACACATTGATACAGCTTCCATTCGTTGCTGCACTTGCTTGGATCGTAACGAAATTGATCCCGGGCGAAGATAAAATGGCAGACTTCAATGCAAAGGCATTGGATCCAGCCATCATCCAGCAATCCCCATCCGTGGCATTGGGTAATGCCAAGCAGGAAGTTGTCCGAATGGGTGAAGTTGCTGTCCAAGGTTTGGAAGAAACAAGCCAATACTTGCAGACAAAGCAAGTGAAACACGCAGATACAGCTTATCAGATCGAAGAAGCTATCAACAACTTCGACCGTAAAATCATGGATTATCTTGTCCGGATTTCAGCTGAGTCGCTTTCCGCTCAGGAATCGGAAGAACACAGCGCATTGATCGATGCTGTCAGTGATATCGAACGTATCGGAGACCACTTCGAAAACATCATCGAGCTCGTCGAGTATCAGCAGACGAACAAAGTCAGAATCTCCAGCTCTGCCATGGAAGATCTGACAAACATGTTCTTGCTTACAACCGACACAGTGAAGGACGCCATGCTCGCCTTGCAAAACAATGATAAAGAGCAGGCAAAAATCGTTGTCGAACAGGAAAACAAGATCGACACACTGGAACGCAAACTCCGCAAGCAGCATATCCAGCGCTTGACGGAAGGCTCTTGCAGCGGACAGTCTGGTATCGTCTTTATCGATATCATCAGCAACCTGGAACGTATCGGGGACCATGCCGTGAATATTGCAGAAGCAGTGCTCGGGGAATCGAAGCATATGCATACCATCACCGATTAACAAAAGAGCTCCTGGCTAACCAGCCAAGAGCTCTTTTCATTTTCTCTCCATAATGTCCAGAAGCTTGTCTCTTACATCCAAGTAATAAGCTTGATTGTAATGGACATAAAACTTTCCCCAAGGATGATGGTCAATCAAATGATAGGCTTCCCTGTCAAAATGCATCCCTCTTGCACTATGATTCGTAATTGCATACTCATCCATCATACGCCAGATATAATTGATTTGATCAATACAGAATGGATCTTTCCTTACATCGGATAAACGTGTTTCTTTCCCATCCATCATCAAGTTATCGATGAACTTTGCTTGGTTGACTATTATCTTAGTGTCGGGTGATCTGTCGTTCAATACACGCACGAAAGCATCGAAAGCCTGTTTCCATAGCGTCAGGAACTCCATGGTGTGCTCTTCAAATGAAAAGGATTTTAATGGTGAAAGCTGTTCGAATACATGCAGCTTTTTATATTGCCATAGTTTATTCGTGATATAGCTGCCTTCCTGCAGCAGACAAGCGCCATAATAGGCATCTGTATAAAAATCCACCAGCAGCCACTCCTGCTTTGCCTCTGTCAGCTCCTCCAAAAATACCTTACTTAGATCCTGCTTGAAAACTTCTTTATAAAAAGCACTGACATCGCCTTCTAGATGATCTGTATCGAGATCGATCGCTGGCGACATCAACGAAATCAAACTGACATGCTGCTGATCACAAACAATCCGGAAATGCTCTTTATGATCGTGTACAAACCGGCTATTGAACACATCCCGCGACACGCAGCTCCCATAAACAGCCATGTTATACATCCGGCTTGACCACTCCTCCTTGAAGGTTTGGAAGCAGGCTTCTGTTTTTTTGCAGATTTGCAATCAGCTCATGCACTTGTTTGGCCGCATCCCCATTTTCAAACTGGGCATAGCGCTCGATGAAATGCTGTTCTTTATCTGCATATAACGCTCTGCGTTCGTCAATATGCAGGATGTAATCCACAATATCACTGGTTTCTTCAAATAATGGTCCTGGTGCTTCTTTCTCGAAATCCAAATACATACCGCGCAAATCGTTTTTATAATATTGATAATCGTAAGTGAAGAATATCATTGGTTTTCTTGCGATAGCATAATCGAACATAGTCGAAGAATAATCTGTGATCATAATGTCCGATATCAGATACAATTCGTTTACATTCGGATATTTGGCCATATTCATGACAAATCCATCATGGTCGCCAAACCTGATATTACCGGAAACGAAATAATGCATCCGTATCAGCAAGATATACTCGTCCCCAAGCTGCTCTTTCAGCTTTTCGATTTCCAAATGCAGCGTACTATCTGTCTTGGCCCGATAAGTCGGGGCATACAATATCACTTTCTTATCAGCAGGTATCCCGATTTCCTTCTTTATAGCTGCTATCTTGTCCTCATCCGCATTGAATAAGATATCGTTCCTTGGTGTGCCGATTTCCAGTACAGGTTTGTCCTTGTATTCGAACACTCTTCTTGCTGTCTCGGTCATGAAAGGGCTTGGTGAGATAAGATAATCCCAACGGCCATGCCGTATTCTGAAGTCCCGCAGTTTCTTCTGGGTATCGACTTCATTTTTTACATCCAATCCCATCGTCTTCAAGAACGTGCCGTGAAGCGTCTGTATTTCCACGGCCTGTTTTCTTTTCTTATATTGCAG
This sequence comes from Terribacillus jepli, assembly GCF_047228925.1. NCBI lineage: Bacteria > Bacillati > Bacillota > Bacilli > Caryophanales > Bacillaceae > Terribacillus > Terribacillus jepli. The sequence continues at coordinate 367,846 of NZ_JBFEGH010000002.1, forward strand.
CGGCCAGTTGACGTTATTGATAAAGAACTTGCTTACAGCCAAATAATAATAGTATTGGAATGATAGCCGGTTGACGACTACAGCATTCGGATGCTCTGCTTTGTACAACGGATCATTTGTACTGAAAATGAATTTATAATTCCCATTTTGATTTTGCATATAATCATAAATCGCCAATGGATTACACGAAGGCGTTCTGCCCCAGAATGACTCCATCATAATGTAATTCTTCCGCATCGGCAGCGCTCGCATGAGCGGATAAATATATCTCTCAAGCAGCATCTGTCTGCGTGGTCCATCCTCAAAATATGTCTTCTTTCTTTTACGCGAGATCCTTAGCTGACTGGATGCATTGCTTCTCAGCTTCAGCTCCGAACGGTACCACGTCGTTGTACCGATGAGCGCTTCACTGCTTATAATCGGACGCTCCATCACTTCCTCCCCCATAGCGGTTGTCAGAAAGATGTGCAGGCTGCTGTTTCCCGTAAGCTCGTCATTCAATCGATCCAAAGAGACTTCAAACGACAAAACATTGCGCCCGCCCTCTATGAAGTGAGCAGCAGCCGGAACTTGAAGTGCATTTGCCTGATCTTTTATCAGCAGCATTTCCTGTGTCGGTGTTTGCTTTTGCTGATTCCGCACTTCAACCGTCATTTGCAGCTTGTCTTTTACAAATGCAGCTCGGCGCAGGAAAGGGCTTGGCTCGTCGGAGAAACGGATGGACAGATTCCCACTCGTATCTTTTAGGAGCTGTACTTCTTTACTTTCACCCGAGATAGGGATATACTTCGCAGCTGTATCTTCCATCGGTACGGAGAAGACGTCCATGTCATCCAAATAGATACCTTGTACATCGAATTGATGCCGGATAAGATCAGCTTGCTTCATATCAACAGCAAATAGATATTTGCCGTCCTCTTCTGTTTGGGGTTTGACGATGTACTGCAGCTGACCCGCTTCACTCGAAGTGAATTGCAGCGCAAACTTTCGATCTCTGTATGCCTTGACCTGCAGAAGCAGCGTATCTTTTTCAATTCTGAAATCAGCGATATTCGCTTCAATAGCCTCACTCTTGATTTTCAGCTGCCAAGCTGCATTGTACTTGAATTTATAAATGGTATCCTCCAGCACATGCGCCAACGGACGAGGTTTATTCCCTTTTACAGGATTCGCCAAGAATGCGGAATACGTGCTGCCATTCACACTGAACGCCAATCGAATCTTCGCATCCCCTGAAATGATCGCTTTCATCCTGTCATCCGTGAAATCGATGACGATCTTCCCATCCGACCTATCATAATTGTCAAACCGCTTGAATAAATGCGATTTCTTTCCTTCTCCATAAGCCAATGTATTTCGTTTATTTTTAGCAAATGTAACGTCGATTTCCTGACTCAGTTGTCCGTTTATATCCTCCAGAAAGGCCCTGACCGCGACTTTCTTGGAGTTCACCCTTCTAAGGAAAGCAACAAAGTCGATGCTAAGCTTCGTTCCCGAAACAGACACTTCTTTGATTTTGGTAAATGGTGAGATGTCATGTTCCACATCACTCAGTTCCAGCGGCAAAGCAGCACCGAGGCTTTTTTGGAGTTTGAACCTTTTCTTCCTGCGCCAGCGCGTGACCGGAACCTCCGTGAACTTGATATTCGATTGCAGAAAGCCCAATAAACCATCGAGATCTTTGTCTTTTATATAGTGGTACTTGATTCGGTCCTTGGCAATCAGCTTGGATAGAACGTCGGTTTTTAATGTATCCAGGTAGCTGTTGATAACGGTAACGATTGTAAGCTGATCTTGTCTGCCGTATTTCTCTAATGTGTCTATAAAGAGCATCAGATCCAGCGTCAGGATTTTTCTCTCTTTTGCCTCCAAGAATGCAGCCGGTATGTCCTCGCCTTGAGCGAGTAAGTCCTCGATTATCTGATCGAAAGCAGATACCATTTGCATCCGATCATGGAAGTTTTTCAGCTCATCCCTGGACTGCGTAATGGATCTGTCCAACCCATCCCGCAAACGCCAGTGATAGACGATATTTTCAATGATCGCAGTTCTGCTGGACAATAAATGGGCTGCCATATTGAATGGGATATCTTCATATAGCACATCCTCCGGAAAAACAAGCCTATTCTCCATCAAGAAAGAACGCCGGAACAGCTTATTCCAAGAAGTGGTATCATAAAGAAGATTGTGATACTGCAAGATATGGGTGTTTTCCTGCGTATCCTCAAAAATTTTCTTATGCAGACCGCTGTTAAACACACCTCTCGCATTGGAAAAACGCTGCACATTACCAACAACGATGTCTGCTTCGCAATGCCGAGCATAGTGCAGCATCTTCGCATAGGCACCCGCTGGAATAAAATCATCGCCATCAGCAAAAGCGATATATTCCCCTTGCGCCAGCTTCATCCCTTCGTTCCTGGCATAACCTGGACCGCGATTATTTGATTGAAGCACCTTTATGTAATCGTATTCATTTTCATATAACCTAACTGTTTCCAAAGTCCCGTCCGCGGAACCGTCATCCACAATGATAATTTCCTTCGTCAGCATCCATCCGCGCTGGGCAATGATGGAATCCAGAACATGTCTTATATAACTATTCACATTAAACACAGGCATGACAACTGTTATCGATGGTTCATAGCTTATCTCCACATTTCCTGCTCCTTCCAATAGGAATGTTTTCAATAACCACTTTACACCAATTTAACAATAAACTACATATTTTTTAAGGAATTGTAAAGATAATGTCTTACCGCCTTACATATTGGTGTTTCGTAACCATATACCAAAAACAAATAAACCCGGCTGCACTCATAAAGAGCGCAGCCGGGTTTAAAGTTGTCATTATGAAATCATATCATGTACTTTATCAATTTCATCCTGTGTAATCTCATAATAATAGATGTCATTGATTGTCGTTCCAGTTCCTTGCATCTGATAATTCTCAGAGTTCTGGCGTACATTGCGGTAATTCTTGAATAGGTCCGTCATGGTAGAGAAGTCCATATTCGTCTGAACATTATCACCTAATGCACCCAAGATATCATCGATTTTGCTCACAGAGTTGATGCTTGCACCTTTATCAATGACAGCTTGGATTACTTGACGCTGACGGGCGTTACGACCGAAATCACCGTCCGGATCCAAATGTCGCATACGGACATAGCCCATCGCTTTTGGTCCGTCCAGCTGGATTTCACCTTGTGCATAGTGATAACCTTTTTTGTAATAGCCTTCATCGATCCAATCAAGCTGGTTATTGACTGTGATGCCTCCAACGGCGTCCACAAAGTCAGACAAGCCTTCCATGTTCATTTCAGCGAAATAGTCGATATCGGTATCAAGGAAGTTCTCAACCGTATCAATCGTCATGTCCACACCGCCAAAGGCATAGGCGTGGTTGATTTTATCCGTCGTGCCATGTCCTATGATTTCAGTACGCGTATCACGCGGAATACTGATTAGTTTCATAGAATCATTCGCTGGATCAAGTGACATAACCATCAACGCATCAGAGCGTCCGGCGTCATCTTCACGCTGGTCGACACCAAGCAGCAAGACATTCAGTTTTTCTTTATCTTCCACTTTTGTTGCTGATTGTTTCTTATCAATTGAAGCCGAATCTTTCTGCATTGTGTTCACTGTTTTCTTCGCTTGGTTAGCAGCATAGATTCCTGTGGCTGCAACAGCAATGATTAATATAGCAATTATACTCAACGTTACTTTCAGCCAAGTTCTTTTCTTCTTACGCTTTTCTTTCCTACCCAAAACCATATCCCCCTTATTCTTGTACCACTGGAAATTAAATTATATCATGAAAAACCTCTTCTTTTACCTAATTTTTTCTAAAAGAAGAGGTCTATATTACTGGTTCAAGAAGGATTGCGCTTCTTGAGCATTCTGCTCCAAGCCGCCGACATTGAATTCCAATACTGCTCCAACGTCATAACGAGCATCATGATACGTCTCATCCATCGGAATTCGCATGGTTTCTATATCCTCAGTTTTCCCACGAAGGACATCGGTACCCATCGACAACAACAAACCATTACGGACATTCGTACTGACATATCCATTGGCGATTCCAATCATTTTTGGCAATTTGGCAACCGTCGTCACACTGGCCACTTCTTCTTTCAACTTGCCAAGGACTTCCTGCTGGCGCTGCACTCGGCCATAGTCGCCATTTGCGTCATGGCGGAATCGGCTGTAAGCTAATAATTCTTCCCCATGGAGTTTTTGTGTACCTTCCGTCAGCTGCACACCTAAAGCTTTTTGATCAGTCGTCATCTCCGGCGTCACTGTCACTTCAATACCATCGGGTGCCACTGCATCGACAAGCTTCTCAAAGCCTTTAAAATCAATCTCCGCATAATAATTAATATCAATCTCAAAGTTTTCAGTGATTGTTTTCCGCATCAGTTCCGGTCCGCCTATGGAATAAGCAGCATTGATCTTATTATAGCCGTAGCCGGGAATATTCACGTACGTATCCCGCATGATCGATATCAGCTTCGGCTGTTTCGTATCCGAGCTGTAATTGGCAATCATAATGGTATCTGCACGTGCACTATCCTCCCCGCGGGAATCGCTTCCTAGTACAAGTACATTCACATTATCGACATTCTCATCCGAGCCATTGAATTCCACATCATCACTAAGATTGTTATCTGCATTCGCAGCCCGCGAGGCAGAAATATATTCATACGCAGCATAACTTCCTATTGCCAAGAAAGCAATGAGGAATACCATCATAAACACCCTGAATTTGCGCACTTTTTTCTTCTTGCGCGTCTGACGTTGTAATGTCACGTTGATCCGCCTTTCTAAAAAATACCTACTAAAGATAATAGCATGAAATGCCTAGTCGGAATATAGTTTTTATAATTTTTGCAAGGAATATCCAGTATAAATATTCCTTGTTCTCAAATCCAATACTATTCCACTCTAATCTTAATAGACAGATCTAGTTAAGCATATTAATATCACTCTGTATAGTTTTTGTCTATTTTTGTAATTTTTATTAATTAGGAATGATACTGTAGTAATATATTCATATAATTTTAGTAGATTATAACAATGAGGGAGGAGCAAAGGTGGAAGATATCATACCGATGGAACCACAGGCACAGCAAACCGTATTCGTTGGCCGACAAAAAGAATTAGCTGTATTCCAAAACTGGTTGAAACATGATGAAGGTATATCCACTTTATTCGTTATCTCAGGTATGGGCGGTATCGGTAAAAGTTCACTGCTGACGAAGATGAATCATCTAGCCAAAATAGAAAGGGTCAGATGTCTTTACCTGGATGGCGGTGCCTGTCCGCAAACACCGGCAAGTTTTATTGAATACGTCCATAACCTGTTACACTCCTTCCATCAAAATACAACTTTAGATGTGTTGTTTCATAATCCATCTGGAGAAAGGCTCCTTCTATGTATCGATCATTTCGACGAGCTTGCTGAGATGACAGATTGGTTCATGCATACATTTGTGCCGCAGCTAGCTGTTAAAGGTATTGGCATTGCAGTCGCTGTGCGAAAGCCGATACCAGTTTCGGCACATATCCAGATGGTACATCTCCCGCTTCAGTATTTGTCTTATGAGGAATCCAAACAATATATAGAGAGAACGACTGCTTTGTTTCCACAACAGATTCAAGACTTAGCGCGCAAAACAGATGGCCTGCCTTTAAGCCTGGCATTAGCTGTCGATTTAATGACAAAGAGTACGAATCCGGATATAAGAGTCGTCAGTCAGACAATCAGTGCAAAGATATTAAAAGAAGTGACCGCTGATTCACTCCATCCGCTCCTTGAAGTGCTGATTGTCATGGAATATGCCAATCAGGAGCTATTGGCAGCTGTACTCGGGCAGCCAGTCAGCTTGCAAGAATATCGCGAACTGCAACTGCTGTCTTTCATTGACTTACATCCATACGGATTGAAGCTGCATGATGTCGCCAAGAGCTACTTGTTACAAGATTTTCAGCTTAGAGAGCCAGCAAGACTTCAGCAGCTGCATCTGTCTTGTATGCAAGCAATGTATCAAAAGCTTACTCATGCTACGCAGATGGATCGGGCCATCATTGCAGCTGCATTGCTCAAAATGAATCAAGCTATGTGGCCGCAGCATAATGCATATGCCAGTTTCACACAGCGTATGCATCAAGTCCGAACAGGCAGGCTCCTCATCAGCGATGTTCCCATACTGCATAAGCTTTTGGAAAACTGGTGCTCCTACAGCATCGATAAAGAACATAATCAGAACTATCACGAATTTCTGGATGCTGTCGTTCAGCAAGATCCGGACAGCATTGCAATCTTACGGGATTTTAATAATAACCCGATTGGCATGTTCCTTGTATTGCTATACACGACGAAGACGGCACCGTTGCTTTTAAAACATTTCCGAACGGAGCTGCATGCTATTTTTACTCCTAAAGGATGCCGACAAGCAGCAATACAAGCAGACACTTATATTCCAATCTTGGTTACAGCGATGGATGAAGTGACGGCTTATACGAGAGAAGAATTGGTCGGGATGCTGATTGTGGAACAACTGGTCAAACTGGAAACTGGAAAGAGAGCCATTCTTGTAGCTACCAATGATTCCCTGAAACAATTTTTAAAGACAATCGGATTCAGGAGCCGTCCTGTAGAGGATACAAGCTGTGATACATCATGGGCAAAAGCTGATATCATGGAGCTCGATCTGCGTACAAAACCTTTCGGTGATTGGGTTATGCATATGCTGCCAGAAAATCAAAAAAAGAAGGCTATATTAACGGAGAATGAGACGAGGCAGATACTTCAAGTCATTCAAAGCCCTAGCGATCTAAGCCGCTATTGTCACTTCTTAAATGATTGCAATGATGGACACGAGGTTCAGCGTAAGGTAATGAAATGTCTCGATGAACTTACCCGTGAACAGAGGGATGTCTTGATGAATAGTTTCGTTCGCTTCCCTAATAACACAGTAAAAGCTGCAATTGCATGTAATATGAGCCGAGCCACTTTCTATCGTCATCAAAAGAAGGCTATTCAAAAGCTTACCAATATTTTATTGCATAAAAAAGCGACACAGTGGGGACTGACCCCCGTTTTTGAGACAGGGATCAAAACACCTTCAAACAGCCAATTGCCGATATTGTATCGGTGATTGG
>NZ_JBFEGH010000030.1:0-2703 GCF_047228925.1 Terribacillus jepli
TATTCTATTATAAAAAAGTTAGAAAAAGAAATGAACCCAAAATAAAAAGGCTGTCGAGACTATCTCGACAGCCTGAATATCCCCCATGGGGGATATTTTTTATTTAGCGCGTTGCCTGATCATTCCGCCTGCAATGAATAGGAGCACTGGAACGATAACAGTTGCGAGGGATAAGATTGCTGCGCTGGATAATGTCATTGCAGCACCTTTTGGTCTTTTCGGGATGATCATTAGGCCGATGAATACGATGATGGCGATGATGGCGATATACACAGTCGGAATGACAAAGAGTACTTGCAGGTTGGGGATTGTTTCAGCAGCCATTTCTTCCGGAGATGGGGAAGGAATCTCACCCGCGGCAAGTGTTCTTTGGTATTTGGGATCATCTTCAATGAATGTAGTCACAGCCTGTACCATGGATTGATTTTGCGGCAAGGTTATTGTGAACAGCAGACCGCCGAGAAACAACAAGACCAATAATACAAAGGCAGTCATCGTTAAGAGTTGTGGTGTTTTCATGCGTCATTACCTCCTTTTTCCAGTATAAGTTCCATGAAACTGTCAGGGAATAGGACCGAGGGCGTATCTGTCATTTTCTTGTCAAAAATAAGGAAGTTGGTTTGACGGATATGTGTTATCATTAGAACGATTTTATTGGAATCGAGGCGAGGGCTTTGTCTTGGGTATTTATTGTCTTATTGATTGTTGCTAGTCTGATTAAAATCGTGGCTGCTTCTGCACCGAGTGCTGTTGTAGAAAAAATAGGTAAGAGATTTCAGCTTCATCCGACATTATCTTATGATGTAAAAGTGAAACAGGATGGCAAATCGTTATCCGAGGAAAAGCAGCGGCATTTTGTGGATGAATTCAATCAAGCTAGCTTCCTTGAGAAATATTATTATCCGCCTGCCCCTGAGGGGATACCTTATGAGATAGAAGTTAAAAATGAAAAGTATTTCATCTATCCTTATACAGATCGGGTAGACGTTTTCAAATATACGAAAAAGAAGGTCTTCTCCTATAGCCTGCGCTCTCAAACATTGCAAGGTCAGGCTTCATACTGATATCGTTTATCTATATAGAATAGAAACGGGAATCAGGAGGTTGGCAGGATAGCGTGATCAAATAGCTTTCATGGGCCGATATGGGTTCTTCCTAGAACATATCTTGGAAGGGTTATTTGATTGCTCCTTCCATGCTTGGACAATAATAGCTGATTAGCACTGCGGGAGAGCGGCAAGTGCGTTGAATCTATCTTCCCCTGCATGTGCGATTCGGAATCGTTCAGAATCAAGATAGCTGTCTTGACCGCCCATTGAATTAAAAGTAAAGCAATTTGGTTTTAAGAACGATTTGGCCGGGAAGTGGTGAAAGATTCCTTTTGAAAAGCATTTCGAATATATGGGTAAAAGCTTAAAAAGCGTACGATTCACCAATGGTGGATCTTTTTCTTTCTGATGATCTAAACAATACGCAAATTTTAACCGATGATTCTGATATGAATGGAGAGAGGGTGAGCCGATGTACAAGACAGATCAAAAGAATACCGACATATTTACCGAGCAGCTAGATAAGTTATACGAAAATATCAAAACGGAACAAATCCGCGCTGCTGGGAAGATCCGCAATGAAATAGCTGAATTGGAAGCTGCAATCCGTGATGAAAAGCTGTTGGCAAGAAGTATGCTGTATGAAGCGCGGTTGGAAATGCTCAAAGGTAATCTGGATAAGGGGGAAAAGCTGCTTGAAGGGGCGGCAGAAGCATTCGTGCTCACCGACGGAAATCTATACTATTACCATTTCTTTAAGGGGCTGCTGCTGTACAGGCAGGACAAGCTTCAGGAAGCAATTGTCGAATATGAACGTGCAGAACCGTTTTTGACGGTACAAATCGATCAGCGGGAAGTGTCCGACTTCTATTATAAATTGGCTAATACGTACTATTATATGGGTATGACTGTTTTTTCCGTTTTGAATGCGGATAAAGCAATTGAAGCGGCTATAAGCTACAATCAGGAATTGCAGCTCGCCAAATGCCGCCTGCTCCAAGGGCTGAATTATTTGGAAAAGGCGGACTTTCGCAAAGCGGAGCAACTATTCCTTGCCGCTTTGGAGAATGGCGCGGCCGAATCTGAATTGCAGCTTCCTTTATATATCCACCATAATCTTGGTGTACTGTATTTTAAGCAAAATCAGCTTGAAAAAGCACTGTGGTACTTTGATCGCTCCATGCAGAATCAGCATCCGGAATATTATTTGAAGAGCCTCTATTATGTTACGGAATGCTGTTTCCTCCTTGGGCGTAAGGAAGAAGCCATGGATTATTTTGCAGAAGGTTTTGCATTGAGTAAAGAGCGCGATGAGGATGCGTATAAGTGGATGTTTGCCATGCTTCATAAGCAATATATCGATAAGGACAGCTTTGAAGGAGTATGGCAGGAAGGAATCAAATACTTTCAATCCATTCATGATGGATCTAATGTACGTTATTTTTCGGAACAGCTTGCGAAATACTATAAAGAAAATCAAGACTTTGAGAATGCATCAAAGTATTATCTTTTAACTTTAAAATAATCATTGTCGCCCTCGCAGGGTAATAGTCAAAAGGAGATTGCTTAAAGCAATCTCCTCAGATTGTAGAGAAACCCCAGTTTCTCTACAATCTTTTTTATATGATAATTCTTCTGTGGTATTTTAAGGACT
>NZ_JBFEGH010000031.1:0-1593 GCF_047228925.1 Terribacillus jepli
TTCCAATTATCCTTAGAAAGGAGGTGATCCAGCCGCACCTTCCGATACGGCTACCTTGTTACGACTTCACCCCAATCATTGATCCCACCTTCGGCGGCTGGCTCCAAAAGGTTACCTCACCGACTTCGGGTGTTACCAACTCTCGTGGTGTGACGGGCGGTGTGTACAAGGCCCGGGAACGTATTCACCGCGGCATGCTGATCCGCGATTACTAGCGATTCCGGCTTCATGCAGGCGAGTTGCAGCCTGCAATCCGAACTGAGAATGGTTTTATGGGATTTGCTTAGCCTCGCGACTTTGCTGCCCTTTGTACCATCCATTGTAGCACGTGTGTAGCCCAGGTCATAAGGGGCATGATGATTTGACGTCATCCCCACCTTCCTCCGGTTTGTCACCGGCAGTCACTCTAGAGTGCCCAACTGAATGCTGGCAACTAGAATCAAGGGTTGCGCTCGTTGCGGGACTTAACCCAACATCTCACGACACGAGCTGACGACAACCATGCACCACCTGTCACGCTGTCCCCGAAGGGAACGCCTTGTCTCCAAGGTTGTCAGCGGATGTCAAGACCTGGTAAGGTTCTTCGCGTTGCTTCGAATTAAACCACATGCTCCACCGCTTGTGCGGGCCCCCGTCAATTCTTTTGAGTTTCAGCCTTGCGGCCGTACTCCCCAGGCGGAGTGCTTAATGCGTTAACTTCAGCACTAAGGGGCGGAAACCCCCTAACACCTAGCACTCATCGTTTACGGCGTGGACTACCAGGGTATCTAATCCTGTTCGCTCCCCACGCTTTCGCGCCTCAGCGTCAGTTACAGACCAGAGAGTCGCCTTCGCCACTGGTGTTCCTCCACATATCTACGCATTTCACCGCTACACGTGGAATTCCACTCTCCTCTTCTGCACTCAAGTTCCCCAGTTTCCAATGACCCTCCACAGTTAAGCTGTGGGCTTTCACATCAGACTTAAGAAACCGCCTACGCGCCCTTTACGCCCAATAATTCCGGACAACGCTTGCCCCCTACGTATTACCGCGGCTGCTGGCACGTAGTTAGCCGGGGCTTTCTGGTCAGGTACCGTCAAGGTACAAGCAGTTACTCTTGTACTTGTTCTTCCCTGACAACAGAGCTTTACGACCCGAAGGCCTTCATCGCTCACGCGGCGTTGCTCCGTCAGACTTTCGTCCATTGCGGAAGATTCCCTACTGCTGCCTCCCGTAGGAGTCTGGGCCGTGTCTCAGTCCCAGTGTGGCCGATCACCCTCTCAGGTCGGCTATGCATCGTCGCCTTGGTGGGCCATTACCCCGCCAACTAGCTAATGCACCGCGGGCCCATCTGTAAGTGACAGCCGAAACCGTCTTTCCATTTCCGATCAGGAGAAAGGAAATACTATCCGGTATTAGCTCCGGTTTCCCGAAGTTATCCCAGTCTTACAGGCAGGTTGCCCACGTGTTACTCACCCGTCCGCCGCTCATTCCGCCAGAATCACCCCGAAGGGGTCATCTGGTTTCCTGCGCTCGACTTGCATGTATTAGGCACGCCGCCAGCGTTCGTCCTGAGCCAAGATCAAACTCTCCATGAAAGTGTTGATGCTTTG
>NZ_JBFEGH010000032.1:0-1472 GCF_047228925.1 Terribacillus jepli
TGATGTGCACCCTAAAAGTTAGAGTCAATATTAGATAGCCTGTTGGCTGGTGTGGAGCCGGTATTGTACCGGACTCATGCCAGCCAATTTCTCTTTTATACGCTTGTTATTATAATAATCAATATAATTTTCAATTCTCTTCTTAAGTTCTGCGAACGTAGCCTTTTCTCGACCATAATACATCTCTTGTTTCAACGTGCCAAAAAAGCTTTCCATTGGAGCGTTATCAATGCAGTTGCCCTTTCGGGACATGCTTTGAAACACTTTATGTTGATGGAGAGCCTTCACCCATTTACGATGCTGATAATGCCAGCCTTGATCCGAATGAATTGTTGTTCTGTACGTTATGTTCTTTACTTTATCGAGTGTTTCTTCAAGAGGAGCCAAAACAAGATTAAGCGATGGACGCATACCGATTCCATAGCTTACAATTTCTCCGTTATATAAGTCCATAATAGGACTAAGATATAGTTTGCGATCATCCGTACACTTGAATTCTGTTATGTCAGTGGCTAACTTTTGATGACAGCGATCAGTCATGAAGCGTCGGTGGATTCGGTTTTTAGCTACAGTTCCAACCTTCCCTTTGTAGGAGATATACTTCCTTGATTTACGAATGAAGCTAGTGCCCCTTAGGCCCAGTTTCTTCATCAACCGAAGAACTTTCTTATGATTCACTGATTGGCCTAAATTACGCAATACTAAATGAATCCGACGGTAACCGTAGTTACCGTTATTTTCCTCAAATATCTGCTGAATAGAAGATTCAAGCTCTTGATCATGATTGCCTTTTTTCATTGCTTTAATATGATAATGATAACTGGATTCCGGAATGCCAACTCTACTTAATACATCCTTTAATCGGAATGTTTCTTTGAGTTCGAATGATAACGCTGCTTGTGCTTTTCTAGATAACTTTCCGGATTCATCTGAAAAGCTTGTAACTTTTTTAAGTATTCTACCTCTAATCGAAGGAGCTCATTCTCTCTTTCGAGTTCTTCTTCTCTGGATATTATTTTCTTATGGATTTGCTTCTTTTGTTTCTTATTAGGTTTACCAGACATGGAAGGCCGTCCTCTCGGTCGTTCCAGGGCTTCAATTCCGCCTTTTTCGTAAGCTTTTTTCCATACGGATATTATGGATGGATTCATAATTCTGAACGAAATGGCAGTTTCCATTAATGAAGATCCTGTTCTTTTCATAAAGTCTAATACATCTAACTTGAATTTAACAGGATAAACCTTCTTGTTCTGATTCTGTAATAGGGCAGCTTCACCAAAGCTATCGTAAAAGGTTACCCATCTTCGAACCTGGGATTGATCACCTATGCCATGCTTCAGGGCTAAAAGCTCGTATCCTAACTCTCCACTTTTATATTCTTTTACAACGTTCAATTTAAATTCTTGACTATATTTAACCATAATAAAGCACCCCAAAAGTTAGTGTTACTCTAACTTTTGGGGTGCAGTTCA
>NZ_JBFEGH010000033.1:0-888 GCF_047228925.1 Terribacillus jepli
GGGACTGACCCCCGTTTTTGAGACAGGGATCAAAACACCTTCAAACAGCCAATTGCCGATATTGTATCGGTGATTGGTTGTTTAGTTTCGTTTGAATACGAATATTGTTATAATAATGAATGTATTCTTCGACAGTACGCTCTACGATTGCCGTCGTAGTTCGATCGATACTGTTGAGATAGAACGTTTCAGATTTTAGTGAGGAATGAAACGATTCGATGGAGGCATTATCAGCGGGTGTTCCTTTCTGGGACATGCTCATGGTAATGCCTTTTCCTTTGATAGCTTTCTGGTACTCATAAGACGTATACACAGACCCTTGATCGCTATGTAACACGCAGTTCTCAGGCAGTTTCGGCAGCTGAGCGAGCGTATCCAATACGAAAGCTGTGTCTTGCTTGTCTCCAATCGAGGAAGCAACCACTTCGCCATTGTACAAATCCAATATACTGGAAAGATACAATTGTTTCTGCCCAAAAGGCAAATAGGTAATATCGGTTACGAGCTTCTCAAGTGGGCGATCGGACCGAAAATTCCGATCCAACAGGTTATCTGCGACGGCATATGGCTGCCCAGTATTCTTGCGTTTTTTCACCTTTACTCGGCATTGCCATTGATTTTTCTGCATTACACGCTGTACTGCCTTGTGATTGATGCAGTACTCCTGTCTCAGTAAGGCAGTAATCTTACGGTATCCGTACCGGTACTTATGTTTTCGGCACAATTTGCCGATTTGTCTTTCTAATTGTTCTTTAAACTCATCTTTCTCTTTGTTCTTCCAACGATAATAAGACGCTCTCGAGATACCTAAATGCACACAGATATCTTGTACTGTCATTGTTTTATGCAATGTTTCTACAAGTTCGACTGTCGTTTCTCTATCAACTT
>NZ_JBFEGH010000034.1:0-643 GCF_047228925.1 Terribacillus jepli
TTAGACAATGCAATCCAGAAAGAACGCACAAAACAGGGAAAAAAGCGCTAAATCGCCGGGAGGAGGTGACAGGGAAAAAAGAGATCAAGGAAAGTACGACTGATCCGGAGAGTGGCTATATGTATCGGGAAGGAAAGCCCGAAGGGTTTTTCTACCTGGACCACAGAACAACGGATATGAAATACAATATCATCACCGATGTCCACGTTACGGCCGGAAACGTCCACGATTCAAGGCCTTATTTGGAGCGTCTTGAACGCCAAAAAGAACGCTTCAACTTCGCAGTGGAAGCTGTCGCTCTCGATTCAGGTTATCTTACTACCCCAATCTGTCACGCTCTGAAAGCACAAAATATCTTCGCCGTCATTGGTCATCGTCGCTTTCATCCCACGAAAGGACTAATGCCGAAATGGAAGTTCCAATATGATGCAGAGAGAGACAGTTATGTTTGTCCGAACGGACAAACTTTACAACTAAGAACAACAAATCGAGATGGATATAAGGAGTATGCTTCTGATCCCAAACAATGTGCTGTGTGCCCGTTATTGGCTAATTGTACGAGATCGAGAAATCATCGAAAAGTCATTACAAGGCATGTTTGGGAAGGAAGTAAAGAATGGGTAAGGGAAAATCGCCTTAGCCA
>NZ_JBFEGH010000035.1:0-638 GCF_047228925.1 Terribacillus jepli
TGGCGCGCCCGAGAGGAGTCGAACCCCTAACCTTTTGATCCGTAGTCAAACGCTCTATCCAATTGAGCTACGGGCGCATGTTTAAAGTGCCGAGGGCCGGACTCGAACCGGCACGGAGGAACCCTCCGCAGGATTTTAAGTCCTGTGCGTCTGCCAATTCCGCCACCCCGGCAAGCTGAATTAGTTGATTTAGTAGTTATGGAGCGGAAGACGGGATTCGAACCCGCGACCCCCACCTTGGCAAGGTGATGTTCTACCACTGAACTACTTCCGCGTTTAATCTAAATGGTGCGGGTGAAGGGACTTGAACCCCCACGTCATAAAGACACTAGATCCTAAGTCTAGCGCGTCTGCCAATTCCGCCACACCCGCATAGATTAAATACGCACAGTATTAAAATGAAATGGTGAGCCATGAAGGACTCGAACCTTCGACCCTCTGATTAAAAGTCAGATGCTCTACCAACTGAGCTAATGGCTCTAAAATGGTGCCGGCCAGAGGACTTGAACCCCCAACCTACTGATTACAAGTCAGTTGCTCTACCAATTGAGCTAGACCGGCTAAATGGTGGAGGATGACGGGCTCGAACCGCCGACCCTCTGCTTGTAAGGCAGATGCTCTCCCAGCTGAGCTAATCC
>NZ_JBFEGH010000036.1:0-555 GCF_047228925.1 Terribacillus jepli
CCGAACACAGCAGTTAAGCTCTTCAGCGCCGATGGTAGTTGGGTTCGCCCCTGCGAGAGTAGGACGCTGCCAGGCAATACGATTATTCCACAGTAGCTCAGTGGTAGAGCTATCGGCTGTTAACCGATCGGTCGCAGGTTCGAATCCTGCCTGTGGAGCCACGGAGAGCTGTCCGAGAGGTCGAAGGAGCACGATTGGAAATCGTGTAGGCTGCTACAGCGGTCTCGAGGGTTCGAATCCCTCGCTCTCCGCCATACAACTCATATACATAGATGGCCCGTTGGTCAAGCGGTTAAGACACCGCCCTTTCACGGCGGTAACACGGGTTCGAATCCCGTACGGGTCACCATTTATTTTCAAGACCGATCCGGAGGATTAGCTCAGCTGGGAGAGCATCTGCCTTACAAGCAGAGGGTCGGCGGTTCGAGCCCGTCATCCTCCACCATTTATATCTAGTTTCATAGAAATACCTTTTATCATCGCGGGGTGGAGCAGGGGTAGCTCGTCGGGCTCATAACCCGAAGGTCGCAGGTTCAAATCCTGCCCCCGCAACCA